>JAJYNX010000073.1 GCA_021786095.1 Actinomycetes bacterium
GGGAGCGCGTGGCCATCTGCGAGGTCGGTGGCAACTGGTCCATGGTCGGCAGCCAGTACTCGGGGATCGGCTTCTTGAACTCGACCTGGTTCGCCTACGGGGGCCAGACGTTCGCGCCGCGGGCGGGGCAGGCCACCGTGGATCAGCAGATCCTGGTCGGCATGCGGGTGACCCACGGGTGGATCCCCGATCAGGGCGGGTGCAATCCCGGGGGTTGGTAGGTCGTCGTCGCTCGTGCGGGTCGGCATCGCGCGCTCGGTCGGGGGGTAGTCCGCGGCGGTGCTGGACCGCAGGTCGCGGGTCGGCCTGGTCCGCCGTGCGGCCTCAGGCGAGGTCGTGTGAGCTGGTCGCGTCCGTCGCGAGCGGGTTCGGGGTGGCGGGGCCCATTCGTCGCAGGACGTTGCGGTCCCGGTGAGCGAACGGCTCGTCCCGGCCGGCGATCACGAGGGTGGTCTCCTGCTCGTACGCCCACGTGTCACCGGGCCCGATCGTGACGGCGAGCCGGAAGGCGACCGTGCGGAAGGCCCGGTCCAGGAAGGGGTTCGACACGATGCCGTAGACGGGTGAGCTGCGCGTGGCACTGACCTCGAAGGAGGTGGCGTCGGACGCGGCGTGGCCGGCCGCGAGAAGGGCCTGGCCGCGAGGGATCGTGAGCGAGAAGGTGACCAACTGCGCCCCAGGCTCCCAGAGCCAGTAGCCCACCTGGTCGTGGAAGGTCTCGACCTCGCCGGGCCTGACGATGTGCGTGTGGTAGCGCAGGCCGTAGAGGAGCTGGGGGCCGTTGGTCTGACGGTCGATCGGCGAGAGCTCGTAGCGCTCGACGTACGCGTCGCGCTCGAGGCCGTCGGCCACGGGGTGATCGTCGACCCCGCTCACCCCCTCCCAGAGGCCGGCCATCGGGGCGAGGGGGCCGAGGTTCGCCCGCGTGTCCGCCGACCCGTCGGGCTCGTGATAGAGGTCGTCGCCGTAGGGGTCGGGCGGCTCCTCGCCGAGCGGTGTGAGCATGGCTCCTCCTGCGATCACCCGCCTCGTGGCGTCGCCGAGCCATCGTACACGCGGACCACTGTTACGCTGCGGTGATGCGCTGGGGTGAGGAGCATGAGGCCTTCCGCTCGATGGTGCGAGACCTCGTCGAGCGCGAGATCAACCCCCACGTCGACGAGTGGGAGGCGGTCGGGCATTTTCCTGCCCACGAGCTCTTTCCTCGTCTGGGGGAGCTGGGGCTGCTCGGCCTCGAGTACGACCCCGCCTACGGCGGCGGCGGCGCGGACCACCTCTTCACGCTGATCGCGGGCGAGGAGTACGGCCGCATCACGGCGGCCGGCGTGGCCATGGCCATTGGCGTGCAGACCAGCATGGCGACGCCGTCGCTGCACGAGTTCGGCTCGGACGAGCTCAAGCGGCGCTACCTGGCACCGGCCATCGCGGGCACCGCCGTGGCCGCCATCGCCGTGACCGAGCCGGATGCGGGATCGGACGTGTCGGCGATACGCACGCGGGCGGTGCGCGACGGCGACGACTGGGTGATCAACGGCCGCAAGCTCTACATCACCAACGGGGCGCAGGCCGACTGGGTGTGCCTGCTCGCGCGCACCTCGGACGAGGGTGGCTACCGCGGCATGTCCCAGATCATCGTGCCCACGGCCACGCCGGGGTTTCGCGTGGCGCGCACCCTGGACAAGCTCGGGAACCGGTCGTCCGACACGGCCGAACTCGTGCTGGACGACGTGCGCGTGCCCGTCGACCACACGATCGGCACGCCGGGTCGCGGGTTCGAGCAGCAGATGCGCCAGTTCGTGCGCGAGCGCATGACGGCCGCCTACACCATCGTGGGACAGTGCGAGCACGCGCTCGCGCGAACGCGCGAGTACGTGGCCCAGCGTCACGTGTTCGGCGAACCCCTGGCCAGAGCGCAGTACGTGGCGTTCCGTCTGACCGAGCTGTCGGCACAGCTCGAGCTGCTGCGTAGCCACAACTACCAGTGCGCGACGTCGCTGGCGGCGGGCGAGGACGTCACTCGCGGGGCGACCGTGGCCAAGCTGGCCGCAGGGCGCCTCGCACGCGAGGTGGCCGACGTCTGCCTGCAGTTCCACGGGGGCGTTGGGTACATGGAGGAGATGTGGACGGCGCGATTCTTTCGCGACATGCGGCTGTCCTCGATCGGGGGAGGGGCGGACGAGGTCATGCTCAAGGTGCTGGCTCGCCTCGACGGGCTGCCGACGTGACGCGTTGCGCGCGACGAGAGGAGGCGTGATGGAGCCCGACCTGTCCGGTGTCGACCCACTGGCCTACAACCTGGCGACGCGGGTGTGCGTGGGCGACGCCCTGACACGCAGCGCGTCGATGTTCCCCGACCGGGCTGCCGTGCTCGACCGGGGGGTCGTCGTCAGCTACCGCGAACTCGACGACGCCGCGGAGGCTTTGGCAGCGTCCCTGCTCGGCGCGGGCCTGACGGCCCACGAACCGGTGGCCCTGCTCACGGGCAACTCGTGGCAGACCCTGGCCACGTATTTCGCCTGCGCGAAGGCCGGCCTGGTCGCGATGCCGATCAACGTGCAACTCTCGTCCGCCGACATCGCGTGGATCCTGTCTGACGCCGGCGCCCGCCTCGTGGTGGTCGACGCCGCGCTCACGCCGATCCTCGCGACGTTGGGTGACGTGCTGGAGGGGGCGACGATCGTGGTGGTGGCTGACTCGGCGGCCTCGGTTCCGCAAGGCGCCGCGGCGTGGTCTGATCTGGCGGTGCGCCGTGGCGGGTCGCGCGTCGAGGTCGTGATCGAGGATCGTGACGTCGTGCAGTGCCTCTACACCTCGGGCACCACCTCGCGCCCCAAGGGCGTGCTGGTCAGCCACCTCAGCGTGTTCGTCGCGGGCATGACCGACGCCCTGGCGATGGACCACCGGTGGGGATCGACCTGGTCGGTGCTGGTGAACGTCCTGCCGCTGTTCCACACGACCGCCCTCAACACCCTCTGCCTGCCCGTCCTCTTCACCGGCGGCACCGTGGTCCTGCCGGGACCGTTCGACCCAGCAACGCTGCTCGACACGATCCAGCGGGAGCGCGCGACGCACCTCATGGCGCTGCCGATGATGTGGAGCGCACTCGTGGACGAGCAGGGGCGCAGGCCGCGTGACGTGACCTCCGTGATTCGGGCCGTCTACGCGATGGCGCCGATGTCGCGGGAGCTCCTGGACCGGGTGGACGAGGCCTTCCCCAACGCCACCGTGATCCTGGGATCCGGTCAGACCGAGGTGGTGCCCGCGACGGTGCTGCAGTGGCCGGAACATCGCTGGAGCGCGCCGGAGTCGTGGGGACCATCGGTGCCGTCGGTCCTGACACGCTGTCTGGACGCCGAGGGCCACGTGCTCGGGCCCGACGAGGTGGGTGAGATCGCCTACCGGGGTCCCCACGTCGCCAGCGGGTACTGGAACAACCGCGACGCCAACGCCGCCGCGTTCGCGCACGGCTGGTTCCACAGCGGCGACCTGGGTCGAGTCGATGCTCAGGGCGTGGTCTGGTTCACGGACCGGCTGAAGGACGTCATCAAGAGCGGTGGCGAGAACGTGTCATCGGTGGACGTCGAGCGGGTGGTGAGCGCAGCCCCGGGGGTGCGCGAGTGCTGCATCGTGGGCGTGCCCGATCCGTACTGGGGCGAGGCCGTGTGCGCGGTGGTCGTGCCCGACGGGACGGTGGAGGTTGACGAGCTGGCGGGGCGCGTCGTCGCGTACGCCAAGGAGCACCTCGCGGGCTTTCAGGTCCCCAAGTCCGTGGTGTCCGTGGACGAACTGCCCCGGACCGCGACGGGCAAGGTCCGCAAACACGACCTGCGTGATCGCCTTCGCGGCGTCGGACCCGATCGTCCCTGAACGCCATCGTCGACGCGACGAGCTTCGCCCGTCGCCGGGAGATCGACGTCAGGTAAGCGACGTCAGGTAAGCGACGCAGCCGTCGACGGTCGCGATCGTCTCGTAGTCGCGCTCGGGAATGTCGTGGCCGGTCGCCTGCGCGAGGCCGGTGACGAAGCGCAGGAAGTCGATGGAGTCGAGATCGAGGGCTTCTTGCAGTGTCTCGCCCGGTGCCACGTCGTCGAGATTGGCCTCGGGCGCGATTGGCCGCAGTACCGAGCGCATGAGGTTGCGGGCTTCATCAGTGGTCATAGGTCCTCCGGTCGTTGGAGAAGGTGGTCGATCTCGGTGAGGAAGCGAGCACCGCGCATGCCGTCGCTGACGCGGTGGTCGGCCGAGAGCGTGGCGACGACGCACGGTCGCGCGTCAACGACGTGGTCGTGCACCCACGGCTGCTCCCTCACGCGCCCGAAGCCGACGATGGCGACCTGGGGCGGGTAGATGACCCCGAAGACGGTGTCCACACCGAGATCGCCGAGGTTCGTCACGGTGAGCGTGGGGTCGCTCATCTCGGAACTGCGCAGCACACCCGTGCGGGCGCGTTGCACCAGGTCCTTGAGGCGTCGCATCAGCTCGTCGAGAGAGATCGAGTCGGCGTCGTGGATGGCCGGCGCGATGAGGCCCCCACCTCGTTGGGATATCCCGACCCCTAGGTGCACGGCGGTGCGGGGGCTGAAGGCGCCGTCGGTGTAGTACCCGTTCATCTCGGGCACCCGCTGCACCGCTCGCGCGGTGGCTCGCAGGAGCAGGGCGGCCATCACGATGCGGTCGGTGATCGCGCGATCGAGGTTGGCGCGCTCCACCCACGAGGTCGCGGTCGTGAGGTCGATAGTCGTGCTGAGGTAGTAGTGGGGGATCTCGCGCTTCGATCGCGCCATCAGCGCGCCGATGGCTCGCTGCATCGCTCGGCGCTGATCGGGCGCGACGCTGCCCGTCGGCGTTGCCTCGCCTGGCGCGGGGCGTCGGCTCGCGTCGCGGACGTCCCTCTCCACGATCGCGCCGCCGGGCCCGCTGCCGGTCAGTAAGGAGAGGTCCACCCCCAACTCGCCGGCCCGGCGTCGGGCGAACGGTGACGAGGGCGCTCGATGGGGCGCGCTCGGCGGGGCGGCCGACTTCGGGGCCCGCGCCGCGCCAGCGCGCTCGACGTCGGCTCGCGTCAGCGCGCCGCCGGGCCCGCTGCCGGTCAGTGAGGAGAGGTCTACCCCGAGCTGTTCGGCCCGGTGGCGGACCAGCGGCGACTCCACGAGGCCGACGGGAGCGCTGACGTGCTCGGCGCCTTGCGGGGCGAGCGGGGCGGGGGTGGGCGCGGTCGTTGGGACCTCGACCGCCGGGACCTCAATCGCCGGGACCGCGACCGCGGGTGTCTCGAGGGTGGGGGGTCCACCGGGACCCGCGGGCGACGGCGGAGGCGTCGCCTTGGTGCTGGCCACGTGCGCCAGCACGGTGCCGACGGGGACCCGCTGTCCTTCGGGCACCACGATGTCCTCGATGGTCCCGCTGTCGAAGATCTCGACCTCGATGTCGGACTTGTCGGTCTGGACCACCGCCACGATGTCACCGCGGTGGACGACGTCGCCAGGGTGCACCAGCCAGTGCGTGATCGTTCCCGACTCCATGTCGGCGCCGAGCGAGGGCATCGTGAAGTCGCTCACCTAGGCGCCCATCTCGCGGACCGCGTTCACCACGTCCGCGGCCTGGGGCATCACCTCGTCCTCTAGGTGCTTGGCGTAGGGCATGGGCACCTCGTTGCTGCACACGCGAGCCACCGGCGCATCCAGGTCGTAGAAGGCGGACTCGGTGACGCGTGCCGCGACCTCGGCGGACAAGCTGCCGCTGCGCCACGCCTCGTCGACCACGACGGCTCGATGGGTGCGCGCGACCGACGCCAGGATCGTGGGCGTGTCGAGCGGGCGCAGGCAGCGCAGGTCGACGACCTCGGCGGAGATTCCCTGCTGCGTTAGTTGTGTGGCCGCGTCCAGGGCGGTGCGCAGGGTGCCACCGTAGGCGACGAGAGTGACGTCGTCGCCGGCTCTGCGCACGGTCGCCGACTCGATGTCCACCGCAGTGGGCTGGTCATCCAGCTCGCCCTCGGTGTTGTAGAGCATCGCGTGCTCGAAGATGAGGACGGGGTCGGGATCCTCCAGCGCGGGCCACAGCATGAGCCGCGCGTCCTCGATCGTCGCGGGCGCCAGGAGTCGTAGTCCGGGAATGTGCGCCAGCCATCCCTCGAGGCTGTGGGAGTGCTGGGCACCGACCTGTCGTCCGGCGCCGGTCGCCATGCGGATGACCAGCGGGACGTTCAACTGTCCGCCCGACATGTAGAGCAGGCTGGCGGCGTTGTTCATGATCTGGTCCAGCGCGAGCAGGCTGAAGTTGACCGTCATCACCTCGACGATGGGCCGCATGCCCCCGAGGGCGGCGCCGATCCCCGCGCCGACGAAGCCCGACTCGGACAGCGGGGTGTCACGGATGCGCTCGGGCCCGAACTCCTCGAGCAGGCCGAGGGTCACCGCGTACGACCCGCCGTAGTGGCCAACGTCCTCGCCCATCACGAAGGTGCGCTCGTCACGGAGCAGCGCCTCGCGGATCGCCTGGCGCAAGGCCTCGCGGTAGGTGATGACCGTCACGGCGCCGTCCTCTCACTCGTCCTCTCGGAGGTCACGAAGCGCTCCAGCTCCTCGACCGGCTCGTCCGTGCCGGCCTCCGCGAAGGCGACGGCGTCGTCCACCTCGGCCGCGACCTGGGCCTCGAGGCGAGCGACGTCGGCGTCGCCGAGCCCCTCGGCGCTCAGCCGTGCGGTCAGGGTCGTGAGGGGGTCCTTCTCCCTCCACTGGGCGATCTCGGCCTTGTCACGGTAGCGATCGGGGTCGTACATGGAGTGGGAGCGGAAGCGGTAGGTGCGCATCTCGACGAAGTGCGGACCGCCCCCCTCGCGCACCGCGCGCGCGGCGTCGCGAGCCGTCTCCTCGACGGCGTCGACGTCCATGCCGTCGACCTCCCAGGAGGGGATGCGGTAGCTCGACGCCTTGAGCGACAGGTCGGTCTCGGACTCGGTGTAGCGCAGGGCGGTGCCCATCGCGTAGAGGTTGTTCTCGCAGCAGAAGAGCACGGGCAGGTGCCACAGCGCGGCGAGGTTCATCGCCTCGTGGAACTCGCCCTCGGCCACCGCCCCGTCGCCGAAGAAGCACGCGGTGACGCGCTGGCGTCCCTGGAGGTGATCGGCGAGGGCCAGACCCACCGCGAGGGGCAGGCCCCCGGCGACGATGGCGTTGCCACCGAAGAAGCGTCGCGTGGCGTCAAAGAGGTGCATCGACCCCCCGCGACCGCGGCTGCAGCCCTCCATCTTGCCCTGGAGCTCGGCCATCGTCTCGCGCATTGACAGGCCTCGCGCCAGCGCGTGGCCGTGCTCGCGGTAGGTGGCGACTACGGCGTCCTCGGGCGTCAGCGCCTCCATGACCCCCACGGCGCAGGCCTCCTCGCCGATGCCGAGGTGCAGGAAGCCACGGATCTCCTCACGGCTGTAGAGCTCGACGCAGCGCTCCTCGAAGCGCCGGATCCGCAGCATCTCGTTCAGCAGGTGGACCCGATGCTCGTGGCGCGCCGCGTCCGGCTCGGGGCCGACCGGCGCCTCGGCGGGACGATCGCTCATGTGGGGCTCTCCAGTGTCGACGTGTCGCCCTCGGGCAGGCCGAGCTCGCGGGCTCGTAGCAGGCGTCGCATGATCTTCCCGCTGCGAGTGTGGGGCAGGTTCTGATTGAATGCGATGTCGCGGGGTGCGACGGCCGCCCCCAGTTGCTGGCGCGCGGAGCCGAGGAGCTCGAGGCGCAGGTCCTCGCTCGGATTGAAGCCCGGGTTAAGGCTCACGAACGCCTTGACGACCTCACCCAGGAGGGGATCGGGCACACCGATGACGCCGGCCTCGGCGACCGCCGGGTGCTCCATCAGGGCCGACTCCACCTCGAAGGGACCGATCAGGTGGCCCGCGGACTTGATCACGTCGTCGCCGCGGCCCACGAACCAGAAGTACCCGTCCGCGTCGCGCCGAGCGAGGTCGCCGCTCAGGTACCAGCCCCCCGCGAAGCAGGCCTCGTAGCGCGCCGGGTTGTTCAGGTAGCCGCGGAACATCGACGGCCACCCGGGGCGCAGGGCCAACTCGCCCTCCTGGTCCACGGCCGCCTCGATGGCGGCGCCGTCGTCGCCGATCTCGATCTCGCCCTGGGCGTCGTGCGCCAGCACGGTGGCCTCCACCCCCGGCATGGGGCGGCCCATCGACCCCGGCCGGATGTCCATGCTGACGTAGTTCGCCACCATGATGCCGCCCGTCTCGGTCTGCCACCAGTTGTCGTGGATCGCTAGCCCCAGCACGTCGCGCCCCCACACGACGACCTCGGGATTCAGTGGCTCGCCGACGCTGGCGATGAAGCGCAGCCGGCCCAGGTCGTACTCCTGGGCCATCGCGGCGCCCGCCTGCATCAGCATGCGCAGCGCGGTCGGCGCTGTGTACCAGACCGTCACGGCCTCCCTTTCCAGTGTCTGGTACCAGTGCTGGGCGTTGAAGTCGCTCTCGTCGACGATCGTCGTGACGCCGTGGACGAGCGGGGAGATGATGCCGTAGGAGGTCCCGGTGACCCATCCGGGGTCCGCGGTGCACCAGTAGACGTCGTCGGGATGCAGGTCGAGCGCCAGGCGGCCGGTGGCGTAGTGCGAGACGACGGCGTCATGCACGTGGATGGCTCCCTTGGGCGTTCCGGTCGTGCCGCTCGTGAAGTGCAGCAGGGCCATGTCCTCGGGCGTGGTCGGTCCGATCTCGTAGTCACGACTCGCCGCCTCGAGCAGGCTGGTGAGGTCCTCGGTGTCCTCGGGCCACTCGTTCACCGCGGCGTCGGGCTCGCCCGCCAGGAGAACGTGTCGCAGTCCCGGCAGTTGGTCGCGAATCGACGCGACCTTGTGGCGGTACAGGCTGGGAGTCGTGACCAGGGCCACCCCGCCGCCGGCGTCGAGGCGCTGGCGGATCGGCTCCGGGCCGAAGGCCGTGAACAGCGGCGACAGGACGGCCCGGTGCTTCAGCGTGCCCAGGGCGACGGCGTAGAGGTTCGCCGCGCGGGGCATGAGGGCGAAGACGCGCTCGCCGGCTCGCACCCCGAGCCCGTCGAGCACGTTGGCGACGCGATTAGACCGCTCGTCCAGCGCGGCGTAGGTGACGTCCTCGTGGTCGCCGTGGCGCGACAGGCAGCGCAGGGCCACGTGATTGGCACGCGGGCCGCGCGCGTGTCGCACGACCGCCTCGTGGGCGATGTTGAGGCCCCTTCCTGCCGGCAGGCCGTCGAGGGAGCGTCGCGCCTCGTCCCAGGTGAAGCTCGCCCTCTCCGTCTCGTAGTCGGCCATGTTGGGGCTGACGCCGCGGTACTGGCCCGACTTCGCAATCACCTCACGCGCCATGACAACCCCCTTGCTGTCGACCCCGAGGGGCGACACCGCAGTTGATGCTGACGTTAGGATCGTCGCCGTCGGCCCTCCAGGGCCGAACGTCACTTCTGACCGGTTTCCTACCAGAGCTGCGAGAGCTGCTCCGCGACGAGGGCGGCGCCATCGAGGGGCGCCGCGGATACCGTACTGGTCTCGTCGTGGACGGGGCGCACGTCGATCTCCACCATGGTCGCGCGCACCGCGTCGCTCAGGAACCGCGACGGCTGGGCCCACGAGTGGTCGTCACCCACGCGGTGGTGGTGGTAGCGCAGGGGCACGTAGATCCGCAGGTCGCGCCGAGCTCGGGTCACCGCGACATAGAACAGGCGTCGCTCCTCCTCGAGTCCCTCGGGCGTGGTGAGCGACATGTCCGACGGGAAGTTGCCGTCCGCGGCGTGGATGACGTGCACCGCGTCGAACTCCAGCCCCTTGGCTGAGTGCACCGTCGACAGGACCAGCCAGTCGTCGTCCAGGAGTGGCGGGCCGGCGAGGTCGCCGGTCGAGGCGGGGGGCTCGAGGGTCTGATCGGCGGCGACGTCACTCAGGCGCGCCGCCCCGGCGCAGGCCGCCACAAGGGCGCCCAGGTCCTCCAGGCGCGGCGCGGGGTCGTCGTAGGAGGCCAGGATGAGGGGGGCGAGCGCCAGACGGATCCGTTCGGCGTGCAGCTCCACCGGCTCGCCCGCTCGCGTCTCGAGGGCGTGGGCGAGGCCCGAGGACATCGCGTGCGACTGGTGCGGCAGGGCGTCGCACACTCTCGGCCACCGGTCCGCGACGTCGGCGTGGCGCGTCGGGAGGTGCCCGTCGTCGTCGCGCAGCGCGTCGATGGCCCGACGCGCCCTCGCGGGTCCGACACCAGGCATGCGCTGGAGGAGACGAAACCACGCCACCGCGTCGCGCGGGTTGTCGGCGAGGCGAAAGGCCGCTACCAGGTCCTTCACGTGCGCGGCCTCGAGGTAGCGCAGGCCCCCGTACTTGACGAACGGGATCCGCCGCCGGGCGAGTTCGAGTTCGAGGTCGGCGCTGTGGTGGGCGGCCCGGAACAGGACGGCCTGGTGGCGTAGCGCCACCCCCTGCTCGTAGAGCTCGAGGACGCGATCGGCCACTCGCTCGGACTGGTGGCGCTCGTCGGCGCAGTGCTCGAGCACCGGCGTCGCAACGCCGGTGATGGGCGTCGCCTCACGTAGCACGGAGAAGAACCCCTCGGGGGCGTCGGCGGCTACCGCGTTGGCCACCCGCAGCACCGCCTCGCACGACCGGTAGTTGAGGTCGAGGCTGATCGTCGTGAGTCCCTCGAGGCACTGGGGCGCGTCGAGCAGGAAGCGGGCCGACGCGCCACGAAAGCCGTAGATCGCCTGCGCGTCGTCCCCGATGAGCGTGAGGCGCGGGTCGTGGCGGCGCAGCCCGACGAGCACGTCCCACTGGAGCTGGTTCACGTCCTGGAACTCGTCGACCAGGACATGGTCGTAGGCGGCACCCAGCGTTGCGCCGAGGCGCTCGTCACGCACGGCCGCGCGCCAGAACAGCAGGAGGTCGTCGAAGTCCAGTAGCCCGAGGGAGCGCTTGCGCGCGACGAAGGCGGAGAAGATGTCGCTCACGTCGCCGACGGCGTCCGCGCACCACGGCGTCATCTCGCCCATGACGTCACCCAGAGGGGTGGCGGTGTTGACGACTCGCGAGTACAGGCTCGCCAGGGTGGTCTTCTTCGGCAGGCGTCGCGCCCCGCTCACCACGCCGAGCTCTCCGCGGATGAGATCCATCAGGTCGGCGGCGTCCACCTGGTCAATGACGCCGAACCCGTCGGGCAGGCCGAGCGACGGGGCATGGTGGCGCAGGGTGCGGTGGGCGATGGAGTGGAACGTGCCGCCCGACACGCGACGCGCGCGGTCGTCGCCTCGCGAGGCGCGAACTCGCCCGATCACGTCGCGCGCGGCGCGCCGGGTGAAGGTCAGGAGCAGGATCCGCTCCGGCGCCACACCGCGCCCGAGGAGGACGTCGACGCGAGCGGCGAGGGTCGTGGTCTTGCCCGTGCCGGGACCCGCGAGCACGCGCAGGGGGCCGCCGTCGAAGGCGGCGGCCTCTCGCTGGCGCTCGTTGAGCTCCGGTTGGAAGGCGAACATACGTTCGACTCTACCCAGGATGAGGGGCGGGGGTGACCCGCGACGGTGATCGCCTTACCGGTGACCGTGGGCGGCCCGTGAGACGGGCTCCCACTCGCGCCACGTACGCAGGCGGGTCTCGTAGTCCGCGACGGCGACGGCGAGGGGTCCGTCACCGAAGAGGACGCGCAGGGGCGGGTTTTCGGCGTCCACGACGCGCAGGATGGCGTCGCGGGTGGCGACGGGATCACCGGGGCTCCCCTGACGTTGGGCGCGCAACTGCGCGCTGCGCTCGCGCACCGCGTCGTAGGCGGGCAGTGGTCGCGCGTGGCGCGCGGACGAGCCGCCCCAGTCGGTCGCGTAGGCCCCGGGCTCGATGAGGGTGACCGCGATATTGAACGGCGCCACCTCGAGGGACAGTGACTGACTGAGCCCCTCCAGGGCCCACTTCGAGGCGTGGTACAGGCCCACGTTGGCGAACGCGGAGACGCCACCGATGGAGGACACCTGAATGATGTGTCCGCGGCGCCGCTCGCGCAGGATGGGCAGGGCGGCCTGGGTCACCCAGAGTGCGCCGAAGAAGTTGGTCTCCATCTGCGCGTGGGCCTCGGCCTCGCTGATCTCCTCGACCATGCCGAACTGTCCGTAGCCGGCGTTGTTGACGACGATGTCGAGCCCGCCGAAGTGCTGGTTGGCGCGTCGCACGGTGTCGTCGACCGCCGCGTGGTCGGTCACGTCGAGGGGGAGGGCGAGCACGCGGTCACCGTAGGTCGCCACGAGGTCGTCGAGCGTCTCGGGGTGGCGGGCGGTGGCGACGACGGCGTCGCCGCGACTCAGGGCCGCGTGGGCCCACTCGCGTCCGAAGCCTCGTGAGCTGCCGGTGATGAACCAGGTTCGTGCGGTCACGTGTCGCCTCTCGTTGGTCGGGTCAACGCCAGCGTACGGGGCGTGACGACGATCGCGCCGACCTCGACCGCACCGCGTCGCCGACGCGCTTACAGGTCGGGAAGGTTGAAGTCGAGGCTTGGGACGTCCGTGCCACCGTCGATCTCCAGGACCTTCCCGGTGAGGAAGGCTCCGGCGGGCGAGGCGAGGTAGACGACGCCGGCGGCGATCTCCTCGGGCGCCGCGATCCGGTGCAGCGGCGTCAGCGCCTCCATCATGGCCTTCAACTCGGGGGTGGAGGTGACGATGTCGAGGGCCGAGGTCGCCGTGGAGCCGGCGGCGATGGCGTTGACGCGGATTCGCGGTGCGAGATCCTTGGCGGCGAGGCGCGTGTAGTGGGCCAGGGCCGCCTTGGTGGCGCCGTAGGCGGCGTAGCCGCGACCGGCGATGCGTCCCATGACCGACGTCACGTTGACGATGGCTCCGCCACCGTGGGCCAGCATGAGCGGCACGGCGGCCAGGTTGAGGGCGTGAGCCGTCGTGACGTTGAAGTGGAACGCCTCCTCGAGATACTCGGGCGTGGTGTCGAGGAAGGGCAGGGGGATTGTCCCCCCGAGGTTGTTCACCACCACGTCGACGCGTCCGAACTCGTGCTGGGCGGTGGCCGCGAGTGAGCGCACGACGTCGAGGTCGACGAGGTCACCCACGACGGTGACCGCGCGGCGGCCGGTCGCCGCCACGCGGGCGGCGACGTCATCGAGGTCGCTCGCGGTGCGCGAGGCGATGACGACGTGCGCACCGCATTCGGCGAGGGCGACGGCGCTGGCGGCACCGATGCCACGCCCGGCTCCGGTCACTATGGCCACCTGGTCGTCAAGACGGAAGAGGTCGGTGATCACGTTCACTCCCTTCGTGGTTCGTCGTGTTCACACTAGGTGGTCGCTCGAGATCAGACCGGTGTCGCGTCGTCGGTGGAGGCTCGGCGTGGCTCGAGTGCCTCGCCGCACCTGGTCGGGGCGAACGCTGGTGAGTAGGTTGGACGGGGTAGCGACGTCCCGGCCGACCGGGAGACAAGGAGAGACCATGACGAATCGAGTCGCCATTGTGACCGGGGCAGCGCGGGGGATCGGAGCCGCCGTGGCGCGACGACTGGCTCAGGACGGCTGCGACGTCGGGGTGCTCGACCTCGACGCGGAGGCCTGTGCCGCGACGGTCGAGGCGGTTCGTGCCGCCGGCCGGGCTGCGGTGGCCCTCGGCACGGACGTGAGCGACGAGAGCGCCGTGAATGAGGCGGTGGCGACGGTGTCGAGCACTCTCGGCCCACCCGTGATCCTGGTCAACAACGCCGGCGTCCTGCGTGACAACCTCCTGTTCAAGATGGAGCTCTCGGACTGGCGCACGGTGATGGACGTGCACCTGGCCGGCGCGTTCCTGATGAGTCGCGCGACGCAACGATTCATGACCGAGGCGGGGTGGGGACGCATCATCAACATGTCGAGCACGTCGGCGCTCGGCAACCGGGGTCAGGCGAACTACTCCGCGGCCAAGGCCGGCTTGCAGGGATTCACCAAGACGTTGGCGATCGAGTTGGGTCGCTTCGGCGTCACGGTGAACGCGGTGGCGCCGGGCTTCATCGCCACCGCCATGACCGAGGCCACCGCGCAACGAATCGGGGTGTCCTTCGAGCAGATGCAGGAGATGGCGATCAAGCAGATCCCCGTGGGCCGCGTCGGCCAGCCGGAGGACATCGCCAACGCGGTCGCGTTCTTCGCCGACGAGAGGTCCGGATTCGTCTCCGGTCAAGTTCTCTACGTCGCGGGCGGCCCGGTGAACTAGGCGTCGCTGCGGGGAGGAGGCCGTTCGTGGGTGAACTCGACCAGCGTCGCGTGCTGGTGACCGGGGCGACGAGCGGGCTGGGCGCCGCCATGGCGCAGGCCCTCGCCGACGCTGGGGCTCGCGTGGCCCTCGCCGCCCGGCCCGGCGCGCGCCTCGACGAGGCGCTGGCGCGCCACCGACTCGCGGGACACACCGTGGTGGGCGCCCCCATGGACGTGCGCGACGCGACCTCGGTCGATCGTGCGGCGCGGCGTGCCCTCGAGGATCTCGGGGGACTCGATATGGTCGTGAACAACGCCGGCATCGGCATGAGGACGGTGAACCCACGCTTCCTGACGTCGCCGACGCCGTTCTACCACGTCAGCCCCGAGGGCTTCGCGGACGTGGTGGCCACCAACCTGACGGGTTACTTCCTCGTCGCCCGGGCCTTCGCCCCGTACTTCGTCGCCCAACGACGCGGGTCCTTCGTGAACGTGACGATGAACCACGAGACGATGCGCCGACGGGGTTTCGTCCCCTACGGACCGTCGCGCGCGGGCGCCGAGTCGCTCAGCGCCATCATGGCTGAGGACCTGCGAGAGGACAACGTGAGCGTGAACATGTTGCTCCCGGGCGGGGCAAGCGCCACGGGAATGATCCCCGCCGGCGTCGAGGCGACACTGGCCCGCCCCCTGCTGGATCCGACGATCATGGGTCCGCCCATCGTGTTCCTGGCGTCGAACCGAGCCACGGGTCTGAGCGGGGCGCGGCTGATCGCGACCGAGTTCGACCAGTGGCTCGCGACCTACGAAGGTGGATCGACGTCCTAGGGGTGCGCGCGACGGCTCGCGGGGCACGTCGACTATCTGGTGTGGCCGACGTGCCACTGGCCACAGGTGGCGCAGCGGTAGGCGCTCATCGCGGCGCCGCCGCGGCGCGTGAGCTGGTGCGCGTGCGCCTCGGCGTCGGCCCGGGTCGGGTACGCGACCTTGGGCTGGCCGCGGGTCGTGGTGTGCGCGCCGGGCCCGCGGCGCAGCGACGTCGTGCCGCGCCGGGCCCGGCCACCGTAGCGACCCGACCAGTACCAGACCAGAGCGAGCGCACCGAACGCGACGACCAGGACGCCGACGGTAGTCAGCACGGTGGCCCCGGCGCGAGGGACGTCACGATCGCGGTGGTCTCGACGCCGGGGGTCGTTCGCACGATGCAGTCCTCGCCTCTGTCTCTCGGGTGATGGCCTCTCGGGGGTTGCGTGACCGCGCCATTCGCTGACGCCGCAGCGGCATCTCTCGCGATCAGAGTGTAGGTCCTGCCTCGCGGCGATCGTTTTGTCCTTCGTCGGGCGCCACCGCGTGCACGAAGGTCATCCCCGACGTCTGGTAGAGGGTCCCCTCGGACGTGATGAAGAAGCCCTCGACGCCGCGGCGCCGTTCGAGCAGGTGGAGAACGGGCGCGCCCCCTACGGCGAGGGCGGTCGCCAGGGCGTCCGCGTAGGCGAGGCGACCACCGATCACCGTGGCCGACACGGCCGCCACCTCGCCGCCGAAAGGGTTCACCAGGTGGTCGCCGCGGGCGTACACGCCCGACGTCGCCACCGCAGTCGTGACGCGCACCACACCGCAGAGTGCGTCGGGGTCACTAGGGTGCTGGACGCCGACGTCGAACGAGGCTCCGGGAAGTACACAGATGTCGCCGCCGGCGTTGACGAGGGCGGTCGTGAGGCCGCCACGGGCGAGGATCGCGAGAGCCCGCTCGGCCGCCCACCCCTTCACGAGGCCGGTGGGATCGAAGCCACCCGGCAGCGCCCACGGGTCGAAGAAGCCCTGGGTGATCCGCTGCGCGGCGCGCGACAGTTCGAGCACCTCGTTCATCAGCGGCGATGGCGCGGTGGTCTCGCCACCTCGCCAGCGTGACAGTTCACTCTCGGGTTTCCAGGTACTGAAGCGCTCGTCGAGGTGGTGCAACTCGGCACAGGCGTCGTCGATCAGTCGATTGACCACCTCGTCGGACAGGGCACCGGGGTCCACTAGGAACGAGACGACCGTTCCCATGACCGACTCGGCCCGGGCGATCACTTGAAGTGGAGCTTGTCGAGCGCGCTCTGGATTGAGTAGGCGTAGGCCTCACTGGTGTACGTGGCGCCGGTGAGGGCGTTGATGCGAATACCCTGCGCCTTGAGGACCTCGGCTTTCAAGATGGGGACCACGTACTTCTCGAGCTGTTGCGAGTACGAGTCGAGGGTCGTGAGGGAGTTCACAGCGACGTTGACGATGTGATTCTGGGCCACGGTGACCTTGACCGACATCGTGCCGTAGCCGTAGTTCTCAGCCTGGCCCACCGCCGAGACGCCCCCGGACACCGAGCCGCCGCCAGCGGAGGCGGGTGACGAGGCGGGTGACGAGGCGGGTGACGAGGCGGGTGACGAGGCGGGTGACGAGGCGGGTGACGAGGCGGGTGACGAGGCGGGTGACGAGGCGCCGAGGAGGGATCCGCCGGATCCATTAGGCCCGTGCAGTGCCACAATGCTGGTGAAACCGGCGGCAGTCGCGCCGAGGAGGGCCAGTGTTTTCTTCATGGTATCGACCTCCTAGATCGCGAACGCTTCGTGGTGCAGGGCGTCGGGGGCGACGCCCGCATGACGGGCCATGAGCATGGCGTCGTGAACGAACTCGACCGAGCCGCTGACGTAGACGTCGCGTTTGGCCAGGTCGGGTACGAGGCGGGCAATCGCTTCCATCGGCACGTCGCGGCGACTGCCGACGAGACGATGGAGGACGCCCTTGCGAAGCCGGACGAGCTCCTCGACCTCATTGGCCAGAAGTAGCTCGTCCTCACTCCTCGCGCGCAGCACGACGGTGGGGCGGGACTTGGGGGGAAGGTCCTCGAGTAGGGCGCGTACCGCGGTCACGCCGACTCCCCCAGCGATGAGGAGAGCCTGACGCCGGCGCTGGGCGTGAACCGTGAAGGCACCGTAGGGGCCCTCGATCGCGACGCGCGTACCCGGCGTGACACGAGTCAACTCGCGGGTGAAGTCGCCGACACTCTGCACCGTCAGGCGTAGGTAGGGGGGGCGTGGTCGCGCGGAGACGGTGAAGGGGTGGGCCTGCCACCACAGTCGGGGGGTCAAGAATCGCCATTCGAAGAACTGGCCGCCGGCGATGGACAGGCGGTCAAGGTCGCGCCCCTCGAGAACGATCGAGATGACGTCGGGACCCTCGCGCGTCACGTCGGCGACGCGCAACTGGTGCCGCCACGTTCGATAGAGGGGGACACCTACCCGGTAGGTCAGGATCAGCGCGGCGGCGATCAGCCAGGCCGCCGTCCAGGTGATCTGGGCCAGCGGGTGGCGCACGAAGGAGGGACCGAGCACGACCTCGTGGGCGAAGGCCAGGATCAGGGCCGCGTACATCAACAGGTGGAGGAGCCACCAGCGTTCGCGGGGGATGCGCGTACGAATCTGTCGGATGGAGACGAGGCCAATGAGCAGCATGATGCCGAGGGCGACGGTGGCCGTGACCATGTTCGGAAACGTTCGCAGAATCGAGCCGAACTCCGCCCACGCGCCCTGGTGGGCGGTCTGCGCGTAGGCGAAGGTCAGGAGAATGGCGTGGGCAGTGATGAGCAGGATGGTCCACGGCGCCAGTTGGCGGTGCCAGTGGATGACGCCGTCCTGGCCGAGCATTCTCTCCAGGGCCGGGGCCCGGCTGGCGAGGATCACCATCACGATGGCTAGGTAGGTGCCGACCAGGCCAGTGAGGGAACCGAGGAACATGTAGGCACCGCCCTGAAGGTGCACCTCACTCCACGTCCCGTCGACGAGAGGCAGACCGAGAACGAGTCCCAGGCCGAGGCCGATCGCCAGCAGGGCGGCGTAGAACGAGAGCGCGTTCGGACCACGGCTCTGCGTGTCACGCGAACCAAGGGCGTGGCCCGCCGACGTCGGAGTCAACTCTCGAGGGTAGAAAATCGGCGAGGCCACGGATCCTCCGGTCTGCTGCGACGTGCGTGCCAGTGAGGTGAGACTAGTCATGGCCCTTCGTCACATTGCCCAAATTTGCCAACTTCTTAGTCGCATCTCACCTGGACGGTGGTGGCCCGGGAATCGTCGCTGACGGCGTGGATCGTCATCAGCGGCGTCGCCGTTGGCGTGCCGGCGAGGTCGTCGCGTACTCGAGGTGGCGTTACCAGGGGATCAGAGCGCCGTTCGCAGTGTTCGTGCGGACGGTGGTCGCCCGTGGGCGGCGCCTCTGGTGGGCTCACCGTGCTGGCCCATGCGGAGGAGTTCGGCCGTCTCAGAGCGATGTCGTCGTCGCTCTCCTCGGGCGTCTCTCGTAGGAGGACGGAACCCGAGCGGTTCCCACTGGCGCTTGTCGCTGCCGGGAAGAGGGAGCGCTGATGACGCCGGTTGGCCAGCGCCCCGGGCAACGCCGTGGGTGACTGTGACCCGAGAGGCGCGGGCCGGTGGGCCTGCCCGCCAGTTCTGGTAGCGCCCCGGCACCTCGCCCGCTGCGACCAGTCGTCGAGCGCCCCGTCGACGTGGATCGACTCGGACAACGTCACCTGTCACTTCGACGTCGGACGCGTCGCGCGGGTGTGAGTGGCGAGTCGGACGGTGGCAGGAGCGTGTACCGGGGCGCCCGCTCGACGACAGAGGTCAGCCTCCACTGGCCGGTCCGGGCGGTGAGCCCGGTCCGGCCAGTGGAGGTGCGTCGGTGACCGTCGTTTCGGGGCCAGCCCTAGGATGCGGTGACGACGAACGTGTCGGTCGACGTATTCACGTCGAGCGCGTCCGAGCACGTCGGGTACGTGCCGTTGATACTCGCGTAGCTCGGCGTACCGAGAGCGGATCCGCTTCCACAGCTCGGCATTTGCACCACGCCCGACGCCTAGGTCTTCCTGTCCCAAGGTTGAGGTTGCACACTGGACCTGAAAGCGGGTCTGGTGGTGGACTCTGTGGTTTCCAGCAAGAAATCAAGGAGACCACCACCATGACCCCTAATGACGTTATCTATCAGCGCCGCGTCGCGTTGCTCGCCGAGGCCGAGCGAAGCGGCAACGTGAGCGAGGCCTGCCGACGATTCGGTGTCTCTCGCACCCGCTACTACGAGTGGAAGTCCGTCGCCGATCACGACGGCCTCGAGGCGTTGATGCCCAAGGATCGCCGTCGTCCCCAGGTGCCGGGCGCGACGCCCACCCACGTGCTCGAAGAGCTCCTGACCCTGGCCGTCACACGCCCGACGCTGGGCGCTCGCCAGTTCGCCGACGCTCTCGTCGAGCGGGGATTTGTTCTGTCCAAGTCGAGTGTCCAGCGCCACCTCGTCGCGAACGGCCTGGGCACGAGAGCGAGGCGCCTGGCGAAGGCGGCCGGCATCGCCGCGGCGACGAGCGGCCTTCTCACCGAGGCCGCCCGCGATGAGTCCCTTCGGCTTTTGCCTGTTCAGCCCGGCTCCGGGACACCTGGTCGGCGTCGATGGCTTCTACATCGGCAACCTGAAGGGGGTGGGCAAGGTCTACCAGCTGACCGCAATCGACGTCTTTCGTCGCTTCGCCTTCGTGTGGGTGATCGCCGGGGTGCCCAACGCGAGCAGGGCGAGCGCGTTCCTCACCCGCCTTCAGCGCCACTGGCGCCGTCACGGGGCGAGCGTGCGGGCCGTTTTGTCGGACAACGGCCCCGAATGGGTCTCGAGTGACTTTCGCGCTGCGCTGGCGGCCCAGGACATCACCCACGTGCGCATCCCGCCGCGCTCGCCGAATCACAACGCCGTCGTCGAGCGCTTCCACCAGACCATCCTCAACGAGTGCTGGCGGCCGGCCTTTCACCGGCGCAGCTTCCACTCGATCAAGCAGCTTCAGGCCGAGGCCGACGCCTGGCTCGCCACCTACAACTACCGTCGACGCAACCACGGTGACTACATGCGCGGCCGGATCCCCGGTGACACGATGAACCCTCGAAGGAAGGCCGCGTGAGACAGTTCCACAGAGCACCACTGTCACCTCGACCTTGGGACAGGAAGGGTCGGATCGCTCGGTCTCGAGTTGACAGGACCACTCGTCGCCAAGACCATCCGTCGCAAGTTCCTCGCGCTACCCGGTCGCTTCCGACTCGGGGCGGCGGCGATACCTTCACCTGCCGACAAAGTGGCCCTGGGCGACCCAGTGGAGCGAGTGCTTCAGCCGGCCCATCACACTACAGACCTGACCACATCGGTTTTGAGGTCGCTCGCGGCACGCCCGGCGACTTCCAGCGCGAAGGCGTTACGAACGCGGGAGAGATCGCGACCCATCACGTCCGCGTGTCAACCACGTGCACGAGATGCCGTGAACTGCGACCCCTGCCGTCATCCGATGGTCGAAAGTGACCACCTATGCGTGTTCGACGGTGGATTGAGGCTTAGGACAGGGTGACCCAGAGCCACATGACGGGGGCGGTAACGAGTCTGGCCGCGAACCACTGGAGCAGTTGTTCGGGTACGTGACTCGTGATCCGGGGCACCAGCATGCTGCCCACGAACATGCCGGCGGCCGAGGGAGGGTACCGCCGACGAGTCGACGGTGGTGAGGATGGCGAAGGTGACCGCCGACACGGCAGACGTGGCGTTGAGGAGCAGAAGCAGTAGCGGCTAGAGCATGGCGCTCGAACCGGCGCCGGAGCAGCCGTTGTGGACCGCGACGAGTCGCAGGGCGACCGGTTCCGATGGTGTCAAGAGCAAGCGGACCGAACCGATGCCCGCGCCGACCGCCGTGACGGCAGCGCCTCGCCGCAGTCAGGACCCCCTCTGCGTAACTCGGGGAGGGGCGCGACCGTGGCCGAGGTCGGCCCGAGTGCGCTGCGCGTCGCTACCCAGCGGTGGGCAAGTGGGGAGGACACCCGTGCGCGTGGCGTTGGCGCCGTGCCGATCACTCGCGGCGTCGACGGGATCATCGTCGAGGTCGGTGTGGCTAACTCGACGCGACGTGCTCGAGCAGTTCGGTGCCGAGGGGGGAGTCGAAGAAGGTGACGTGGCCGAGTAGGTAGCCGTGGTAGGCGAGATCACGGGTGGCCGCGTCGCCGAGCACGTCACCGAAGTACTCGATCTCGGACAGGGCGAAGTCCACGTGCGCGACCGGAAGGACGGCGGCCAGCGCTCGTCGGCCGGCGGCGAGCAGGGGTGAGACGTGGCTGTAGCCCTCCAGCAGCGCGTCGAGGCTGGCCCAGTCCACACTGACGGCACCGCAGCCGGCGACGTCGAGCCAGTCGATCGTCGCGCGCTCCACGGCCAGGGCGAGGTCGTGCAGCGCGAAGGTCCGATTAGCCAGGCCGAGATCGAGCACCTCACGGACCTCGTCGCGCGACGGGTCCCAGGTGAGGTTGGACGGGTGCCAGTCACCGTGGGTCCACTGGCGCGTCAGCGCTCGCGTGGTCGCGCGCGCTCGCGCCAGTGGCTCGGCGAGTACCCGCGGGACGGTCTCGAGGCTGGTGTAGGGCTCGAGGGCGCGCGCTAGCCCGGGGCGGGCGCTCAGCAGCGCGGCGAGCGCGGCGCGAGGGTCGTCGGCGTCGGCCAGACTCACGGCGTCGAGGAGCACAGCGGGACTGCTCGCCGGCTCGTCGAAGCTCGCGGCCGCCCGGTGCAGGTGAGCCAGCGCGGCCCCCGCACTGCGCGCGTGCTCGGGCTTCGCGTAGGGGTACCAGGAGGGGACGTCGCGGTAGAGGTCCCGGCCGCGCGCCACGTCGAAGAACTCGTACAGGTACGGCCCGACCCGCGCGACGCTCTCGCCACTCGGGCTGCGACGGCTGACGGGCGTCGCCACCCCGTGGGTGCGCAGGTGGTCACCGAAGCGGTGCTCGATCTCGAGGCGCGCGGCCGTGCGCACGCGCTCGTGGTGGCGTTTGACGAAGAGGTTCGTCTCGTCGACGCGCACCAGCGCCGCGGCCGACATCGGACGGGGACTGCGCCAGAGCACTCGCACCTCGCTCGCCGTCCGCCCTCGCGGCGAAACCTGGTCGAGTTGGGCCAGGGGCTCGGTCAGTTCGCCTGCGACGATCGGTGACCAGTCCGGCGTCACGGGCTCGAGGCCCATGCCGTGGACGAGGTGGCTCATTCGCGCGACGCGGCTCGGCGTCGATGGGTACGGTTCTCGAGTCGACCGAGGGCCAGCGTGGCCACCACCGAGACGGCGAAGGAGATGAGCGAGGCCGACATTGAGGCTTGGTCGCTTAGGTGGATCCAACTGTCCGCCCGAGTCCACAGTGACGCCCACCAGCCGACGTAGCCGGGGTTGATGAGTTGGTAGACGACGAAGCCGAGGGTCCACGCCACGACCATCGCCGGGCGGCGCCCCGTCGCGCGGCTCTCGTCGCGCCGGCGCGCCAGCACGAAGAAGTCGATCAGGAAGACCGCCGTGAGCGGCACGAAGACCGAGCCGAGCAGGATGAGGAAGTTCTCGTAGTCACTGATGTTGATGGCCAGGGCCAGGACGGTGATCACCAGGCTGACCGCGCCGGCCAGTACTCGCCGGTCCCAGAGGGGTCGGGCGTTTTGGATCGAGACCACGCTCGAGTAGACGTCGGCGAATGACTGGTCGAGCTCGCGCGCCGCCAGGATCGCGAAGCCGACCGCGCCCAGGGGTACGGCCACGAACGCGCCGTAGATGTCCGAGGGCGTGCGGGCCACGGTCACCAGCGCCACCAGGCCGATCGCGTAGCACAGGACCTGCGTGACGCCGTAGCCGACGAATGCGCCCCAGAAGCTGGCGCGTTCGGAGCGTGAGTGGCGCGTGTAGTCCGCCGCCAGCGGTGCGAACGATATCGCCGCGGCGACCACCGTGTCGGTGGCCACCCAGAATCCCGACCAGGAGCCATGGGTGAGGGCAGGCAGAGGGTGGCGCAGCATCTCGACGCTGAGGTACGCCAGGACCACCACGACCGCGGGTGTGGCGACGCGCCGCAGGACCCGCACGGCCCCGAGCGGCCGCAGGGTCAGCAGACCCGTCAGCAGTCCGGCGAGCAGGATGTAGAGCCAGCGCGGGACGCCGGGGGCGACGACGTGTGCCGCCGTGGCGATCGTGACGAGCTCGAAGATCCCCCAGCCCAGGAGTTGGACGACGTTGATGACGGTGGGCACGTAGGACAGTCGTGCGCCGAGCAGACGGCGCAGGAGCACCATGGCTGGCGCCCCAGTACGCGCTCCGGAGACGCCGCACGCCGCGATGGCTAGCGACCCCAGGATCGTGCCCAGGACGATGGAGAGGAACGCCCCCGCGATGGGCAGGGCGCCCGCCGCGGTCCCGGTGGGCTCGAGGACGAAGATGGCTCCGGTGAAGCCCAACAGGCTGACGCCGAGGTTGCCCCACAGGCCGAACTGGTCGACGACGCCCAGCGCCTGGGGGACGGGTTCGACGAGAGTGTGGCCCACCTCCGCGTGGGCGTCACCGGCGACAACCGTGAATGACGTGAGCTCGTCCATGCTCCTCCTTACGCCGGCATTACCCGGACAAGTTCCTCGGTCGGCGATGGAGCGGACAGGCCGCACGCTCACCCTCTCAGCCCGGTTCACCCGAGCTCCCGATACAGCTGGGCTCACTGTAGCGCGTCGCTCGGCGGCGCGTTGAGTGCGGGTGCGGCCCCGCGTCGACGGCGAGGCGTTCCTCGCGCGTGGTCAGCGGTCCGTCGGAGGCGCCGAACTGGCTCCGTCGGCGGGGGTGCCGGTCGAGGCTGGCGGCTCGACGCGCTCGTCGTCGCGGTATGGCAGGAGTCGCTTGGTGACGGTCGGGAAGATGATGGCCGAGGCGGCCGCCGTCACGATGAGTGCTCCGACGTTGCGCGCACTGAGCAGGCCACTGCTGCGCCCGATCTCGGCCGTCGCGATCAGGAGGGTCAGCGGTGCCATCAGCGAGGTACTGCCAGCGAGTGAGAGGCGCCACCGATAGCCTCGCCAGCGCAGGTACGGGGCCAGGATCAGGCGCGGCACGCTGATTGTCGCCAGGACGAGAGCGAGCATGGGCACGAGACTCACGACGTCGGAGTGCAGGCGGGTCTGCAACCCGACGGTGAGAAAGAACAACGGGATGAAGAGGCTGTTCGCGAGGCTGGTCAGACGAGAGGTGATGGCTCTCGCGTTGCCCATGACCGCGCGGAAGATCACGCCGGCGAGTAGTGCCCCGAGCACCGTGGGGATGTGATCTAGACCGACGACGGCGACCACGACGAAGAGCAGGGCGAAGGTGCCGCGTAGCCCGACCTCGATCGGGTCGTCACGCAGGAACCAGCGGTGGAAGTGGTGAGGGATCCGGCGCCGGGCTCGATGCAAGAGGGACACGGTGACGATCGCAAAGACGATCAGCACCACGGCGCGCGCACCGAGCAGGGCCGTCGTGACGAGCGAGTCGTGACCGCTGGCCACACTCAACGCGTTGAGGGCGAGTAGGTAGGCGATCTCGGCGATCGCCCCGACCATGAGTACGTCATTGGCGAAGCGCTCGCCCATCCACCCGTGCACGTGCAGTACCGGTACCGTGACGCCGACCGAGGTGGCGGCGCCTGCGAGCACCCACAGCGACGACGCGCCCGCGAGGTGTCCGATCACGAGGCTCGACAGTCCGAGCGAGGCCGCGAAGAGGCCCACGCCCATGATGAGATTGCCGCGCGACGCGCGCCAGATCTGACGAAGGTCGAACTCCAGCCCGACGAGGAACATCAGGACCAGGAAGCCCATCTGGCCCAAGGTCGCGATCACGCCGTGGCTCGAGGTGAGCCGAGCCGGTACGACGGTGGTGAGCGCCAGTCCCGTGACGAGCTCGACGACCGCACCCGGCACTCCCACCAACTCCCCGATCAACGGGCCAGCGAAAGCGGCCACTGCGAGCACCGCGAGTACGACGCTGACGTCAAAAGTCATGGCGAGCCCCTGCTTACGTGTGTCGTCGTGGTGTACCGTGTGCGCGCAGTTCGTGCCGAGCATCTCGTCGGTCAGGGGTGACGTTACTGATCGAGGCTCGTAGGAGGGGAAGGACTGTCGGGGAAAATCATGTGGACGAGTGGACCCGAGCACGTCTGGTGACTGGTTCCGTGGTCGTCAGCAGGGATCGCGGACCGTGCGAGGGCTTCCGACCGGGTGAGCGATCAAGGTAGTCCGTGCCGTGCCGTGCCGTGCCGTGCTGCCGCCCGACCACATCGTGGTGGTGTCGGCGGCGTCGCGCCGGGTTGGTACCGCCCGACCTCGTCATCTCGATCGGCGCTGGTTCAGGTCGGTTCCTCCCCGGACTCGGCGAGTACTTCGTTGGGCACCCCCACGAGGTGGGCGAGGGTGTCCACCGCGTTCACCAGGAGGTCGGTCTCGCTGATCACGACGACGTCGGAGCGCGTGAGCACGGACGCGTCGCCGCCGCGCGACGAGCCGTGCACTAGCTCGGCCGCGAGCGCGACCTGGGTGGCGCGAAGGTGCGGGAAGCTGGCCGGCACCACGCCGGTGCGCAGGGCTGCGGACACGAGGGCGAGGGCGCGCTCGACGTCGACGCTTAGCCGCTGGAGGTCCGGCCGGGTCGGCCCATCGTCGGGCAGCTGTCCGTGCAGTGCCAGTGCCGCCCAGACGAGGCGGCGCACCGCGGCGAGGACTCCCTGCGCACACTCCACTGAGAGATCGGCGGAGACGTCGGATCCGGCCCGCCCCCGCGGCTCACTGCGCCAGCGATCGAAGGACGCCTCAGCGTTGGTGCGCGCGAGGCGAGCCGCGAGGCGCAGCCGGTCGAGGCTCGCCCGGTCGGCCGCGGTGGGATCGGCCCAGGCGCCCAGCAGCGCAGCCGCGTAGCGGCCGTCGACCTCGACGAGCTCGGCCAGCCGGTCGGGTAGGCGGGCTCGTTCCCAGGTGGGCCAGGCCGCGTACGCGACGAGGGCGAGTGTGGCGCCGAGCACCGTGTAGAAGCTCCGGTCCGCGGCCAGTGAGAGGGCCGGCGCGCCGGTGAACGCCAGGAGGATCACTACCAGCGACGCGACGCCCACGCTGTAGAGCACATAGTTCGCGCGTAGTACCGCGACGCTGGCGCCGTAGAGCCCGACGGTCGCGACGATGAGGAGCGTCGTCGAGGGGTGCAGCACCGCGACGAGGAGGGTGACGAGGCCGGCTCCGACTAAGGTGCCGACGCTGCGGGCCAGACCTCGGCTCACCGTCGTGGCGAAGTCGGGCTTGAGCACGATCATGACGGTCATGGCGAGCCAGTAGCCATGGCCGAAGGGGAAGAGGTGGGAGATCGCCACGGCAAGCGCGAGCGTGACCCCGACGCGTAGGGCGTGGCGCAGGCCCTCGGACGTGAGAGTGAGGTTGGCGCGCAGCAGTTCGAGGGGGTGCACCCTGAGGGGCGGGCGCGGCGTCCGTCGCGGGAGCGGCTGGTGGGCGTCGACCGTCACGTCGCTCGCGGTCGACGTTCGTTCGCCGCTGGCGACCGCGGTGAGTTGCGCGACGGTCCGCAGCTGGCCCGCCAGCGCCGTCAGCCCGCCGAGGGCCTGTGTGAGGACGGCGTGGTCCCAGCCGTCGGTGACGTCCGCGGTCGCGCGCAGTTCGGTGACGGCGTGTCGGAACCGTTCACGGCTCACGGCGTCCACACTGACGTGACGACCGTCGCGCAGCGCCTGCGCAGCTTCGCCGAGCAGGGCGGCCGACGCGTCGACGGCCGCGTCGAGGTCGTGAGCCGCGCCGACGACTCGCTCGTCGCCCGATACCGCGTGCGCGAGCCGGGCGCGCGTGCGCGCGAGGCCGGCGGCGTCGAGGCGGATGCGCTCGGCCTCGTCGGCGAGCGCCTGGAAGGCGGCTGCCGTCGTCGGATCGCCCCATGGCTGCGTCTCCACGACCGCCGCACGCAACTCGTCGAGCGCGGCGGGGTCGAGCAGAGCCGATGGGTCGTTGCTGAGTGAGGCGACGTGCGCGGACAGCTGTTGGTACGCGGCGCCGGCGGCGCGCCGCTCGATGGGGAACTTCTGCCAGGGCCAGACGAGTGCGACCAGCAGGATCTGCAGCGTTCCGCCACACAGAGCCCAGAGCGCGGTCAGGGCCGCCTCGCGGGCCCCCAGATTGAACTGTGAGAAGACGACCAGACCGATGACCGCCTGCAACCCGACGACGCTGGGAGCCGGCCCGAAGACCACGGCGAGGCCCGCCGCGAAGCCCCATCCGGCAGTGAGGACGACGTCCAGTCCGATCACGTGGCCGAGGGTGGCCCCGACGAAGGCCGAGGTGGCGAAACTCACCGCCGCTATCGCCATGATTGTCACGCGACTGCGGTACGCGCCCTGCAGTGAGGCCATGCCCGCGGTGAGCGCCCCGACGGCTGCGCCCACACCGATCAGGAGGTGCCCGGTGACCTGTCCGGCCACGAGCGGGACGGCGATCCCCACCGCGCACCGGGCGGCGGGGATCAGCGCCAGTTGGGAGCGGTCCACCCGGATCATGTCGCCGGCCAACCTCGACCAGGCGCGCGACCGCGCCATCACGCGCCCCCGGGACGATCGGTGGCGCGATCGCGCGACGGCGGCTGACCGTACCCACTGGCGGGCCGACCGGCGCGAATGGCGGGCTGGGCGTCGTCGCTACCGTTGCGTGATCGCGCGACTCGTCTGGCGTGCGCGCGGGGCGTCACGCCGTCATCCGGCCCAGGGTGGCGGCGGGACCTCGATGCGCGCGAGAGTCGAGTCGACGCGCCCGAATCGCCCGTCGTCGGTCATCCAGGACTGGTGCGCGTCGAGGATCTCCTGGCGCGTGCGCGCGACGTAGTTCCACCACATCATCACCGGTTCCTCGAAGGGGACACCGCCGACGAGCAGCGCGCGTGAGCGCTCGCGGGAGGTGAGGCGTATCTCATCGCGGCCGAGGCCGAGGTAGGCGAGGTGGCCGGGCTCGACCACGTGATCGTCGACGCGCGCGGCTCCGCTCAGGACGATCAGGGCGTACTCGACGTCGTCGCGCAGCGCGAGGGTCGTGTCGCCCCCGTGCAGAGAGAGGTCGACTCCTACGTGGTCGGTATCGTGACGCGCGGGGGAGACCGCGTCACCGAGGCGACCGACCAGCACGGTTGCGACGGCGCCGACGAGATCGACCTGGGGCAGGGTGGCGTGGTGCTCGAACGCGGGCGGACCGTCTCTCGTCGCCGACGGCTGGGCGATCCAGAGCTGCGCTCCGTGTAGCTCGCCGCGGTAGTTCGCGGTGCCCTCCTCGGAGTGCGCGACGCCGCGGCCCGCGGTCATGAGGTTGAGCTCGCCGGGTCGGATGGGCTGCTGCGTGCCGAGTGAGTCGCGGTGCAGTGCCTCGCCCTCGACGAGCCACGTGAGCGTCTGCAGCCCCGTGTGCGGGTGCGGCGCGATGTCGAGGCCGCGCGGCGGCTCGATGGGCGCGGGGCCCATGTGGTCGATGAAGCACCAGGCGCCGACGAGGCGGCGCCCCCGCCGCGGCAGTGCACGCCGCACGGGTAGGGCGCCGACGCGACCCGGTCGACTCTCGGTGATGTCGATGACGTGGCTCTCGGTTGTCGGGGAGCCGTCACCGACGCCCGGGGATGGTCCGTCGCTCACGGTTGACCAACGCAGAAATCGGGGTCCCGGCGCGCGTTGGCCGGTCGCGTGCGTGCGGGGGCGACCGAGTACCCGGTACGGGTGGTGCGGGGGGTGGAGAAGACGATCGTGCCCGTGAGCGTATCGCGGCTCCCGCCAGCAGCTCCGTCCGCCTCGTGAGCGAACGTCGCGAATCGGCCCGACGCACTGGGCCGGTGGCGGACGTGGACCTCTTTTCGCGGGGACTCAGCGACGGGCCCGACCGTGGCCGACGAGAGGCGATCATCATTGGTGCACCGGGTGCTCTCCGGCATCCGGCGCTGCCGTCGCGACACGGCGAGCGGGCGGTGCGCGATCGAGTTCCTCGGCCGGTTCGTCCTCCCCGACCCCCGTCGCACGTCGCGGTGGGGTGCGTTGCGACACTTCGAAGTCGTGGTCACGAGCGTTACGACTCCACGGGCTGGAATGGGTCCTTCGCCACTGGTCGGCGTCCGTGACCTGGTCTAGACCGCTAGTGGGGTCGTGGCGTCAGTCGACGCGCGAGAGGTGGCGGTACGTCAGACGAAAGAGAGGTCATCACTATGGCGAAGGACTACCCGGCTCTGTACTCCGAGCTCGTGGGTCTCATGGGACGGCTCGCCGGTGAGGCACCCGGCGTGATGAACGGGTTCAACGAGCTCCACGCGACCAGCACGGTCGAGGGGGCGCTGACCACGAAGGTCAAGGAGCTGATGGCGCTGGCCATCGGCATCAACGTGCGCTGCGACGGCTGCCTCGCCTACCACGTTCACGACGCCCTGCACGCGGGCGCCACGCGCCAGGAGATCGTCGAGACCATCGGTGTGGCCATCATGATGGGCGGCGGCCCGTCCGTGGTCTACGGCTGCGAGGCCCTGGAAGCGCTCGAGCAGCTCTCACCACTGGTCAGTTGACTCGTTGGACGTGGTGGTCACACCCCTCGTCGGCGTCCGGGGCGCCGGACCGACCGGGTGCGCCGCTCGGTTGGCCGACACGAGGAGTACCCTTCGGGGAGGAAAGGGGGTTGACATGGCAGACAAGTCTCCCCGCAAGGCAGCGTCGAAGAAGTCCGGCAAGAGCCTGAAGGAGAAGCGTCAGGCGAAGAAGGAGAAGGAGTCGGGCCGCCGCGGCGTCGGGGGATGATCCGGCGTCGGCATCACGCTCCGAGTTCGTGCACCATGCTGGGGGGCACCGCGGCGTCGAGTTGCGCCAGCAGTTCGTCGTGGCGTAGCAGCCCGGCCTGAGCTCCCAGTGCTCGCGAGACCGCGAGCGCGTTGATCAGGCCCCAGCGCAGCGCCTCGGGCAGGGACTGACCGTAGATCAGGGCCGCGAGTGCCGTTGCGGCGAAGGCGTCACCCATTCCCGTGCGGTCGCGAGGGGTCTCCGAAGGTGTCAGAGGGTCGAGGCGCCAGCGCCCGTGGTCGGCGGCGGCGAATGCCCCACCGCCGGGCTCGAAGATGATGATCTGTCGTGGTCCGAGTTTCGAGAGGGCGTCGAGCAGGGCGTTCGCCTCGGCTCCCGGCAACCCTACGAGAGACTCGGCTCCGGCGCGACGGCAGAGCAGCACCTCACTCCTCGCGTAGAGCCGCGCGAGCCGCGTGGCGCCCGCCTCGATCTGGAAGGTGCCGGGCTGGAGGGCCACGCGCACGCGGGGGTTCTCGTCGAGCCAGTCGGTGATCTGGTCCTGGTAGTCGAGCGCGTCGGGTCCGAGTGAGTTCACCGACAGCCATGTGGGGACCTCGAAGTCGCGCAGGCCGGTCCAGTGGTAGGTGAAGGCGGCGTGGCGCACGAGGATGGTTCGCTCGCCCCCGAAGGATAGGACGAAGTTGCGCACCGTGTGGGTGGGGGCGTCGACGTGGATCAGCCGGGTGTCCACGTCCTGGGCCCGTAGTGCGCTCAGGACGTCGAGACCCACCTGATCGTGCGCCAGGTAGCTGGCCAGGCCCACGCGCAGTCCGAGGTGCGCGAGGGCGACGGCGGCGTTGGCCGCGCTGCCCCCGGTGTTGGCCGGCGCGTCGTCGCCCACCGCGAGCTTCACGCCCAGCGGGATCTCGAGCCACGAGCCGTGCTCGTCCGTGCGCACGTGCACCGGGCCCGACGGCAGGCGGATGAACTCGTCGGTCACGACGTCGCCCAGACTGACGACGTCGAAGCTCTGCGCCGCGGTCACGAATCCCATGTCCACCTCCGGTCGGGTCATCGAGTCACCGGCGCCGCCCCCGGGGCACTCACCGAGTGACGGTGAGCGACGAACTCGTGTCGCGGTGCCCTTGGCGTAAGGTCCTCTCCTCGACTATAGGCACGCGGCGAACGGATCGTCGATGCGGTCGCGATGACCCCTACGGGCGGGCACCGGTCCCCGCGGGACCGTTCGCGGCCAGGGACCGTGGGGAGTCGTCGAAGCGGACGGTCGCGACGTGGCGGTGCTTGGTCCACCACGCGAAGACCACTCCCAGGGCGAGCAGGACCGCGAAGAGTTGGTCGACGCCGGCGCCGATTGCGGCCGGACCGTAGACGAAGAAGGCGACGAGCAGGAGCCCCATCACCAGGCTCGAGAAGAGCGCGCCCACGAGCAGTACGGGGTGGGAGTGGCGCTGGCGGGGTCCGTCGTCGAGCTGGCGATGGCCGACCGTGAGGAACACCACCGCGGTGAGCGAGTCCAGGAAGAACTCGGCCAGCAGGAAGAAGCCGGCTCCCGACAGCACCAGGGTGAAGAAGGTCCCCAGTGACGTCACGAAGAGCTGGAGGGCGACGACGACCGCCGCGGTGCCGAGCGACGCCAGGATGGCGACGTGGGGCACGTGGTGGCGGTTCAACTTGGCGAAGCCGCTCGGGATGAGCTGCTCGCGGCCCATCGCGAAGAGTGCGCGCGACAAGATGAAGCTGGTCAGCCACAGCCCCCCCGCGGTCGAGAGCAGGATCGGCACCAGCATCGCCCAGGGGGCGCCGGGAATCAGCCGGTGCGACCAGACGGCTAGCGGATCGGTCGAGTTCGCGAGTAGGTGCAGGGGCGTCTCGCCCAGCATGAGCGGGTAGAGGATGGCGTAGAAGACGAGCGCCCCCACCGCGCCGATGATCCCGCCGATGCCCGGGTGCTCGCGGGGACGCTGGGACTCCTCGGCGGCGTAGCTGTCGATCTCCCAGCCGTCCAGAATGGTGGCGGCCACCACCGCGACGACGAGGATGCCACCGATGGGTGGGGGGCCGAAGTGGATGGGCACCGCCAGGCGGTGCCAGCTGAGGAGGCCGAAGACGCCGAACCCGGCGAGGGAGAGGATCTCCACGGCGAAGAAGACCTGGGTGATGACGGCGGTCGGCCGTCCGCCGAGCAGCAGCGGGATGGCCGCGAAGACGATCCAGAAGAGGGTCACGGCCATGCGAACCGCCGCCGGGGCGTGGTAGCCGGGGGCTACCAGGGCCAGTGTGTAGGCGCCGGCCGGGATCGCGATCGGGGGGATCGAGAAGAAGTAGGCCAGGATGAGGATCCACGCCTGGTAGCGCGACACGCTGCGTCCGATCACGCGCGCCGACCAGTGGTAGGAGGCACCGGCGTGGGGGAAGTGCTGGTTGAGGAGGCGAAAGACGAAGCTCGAGATGATGAAGGGCACCGCGAGGAGCACGATCGCGGGCAGAGTCCACCACCCCGCCTGGGCCGCCATCACGCCACCGGTGGCCGCGACGGAGAAGAGCGGTCCGACGCTCGAGACCGACAGCGGCACGAGGTCCCAGAGGTGGAACGACTGGTGGAGACGGCGCTCGTCGCTCGGCGGATCACCGGCGAGGGGCGAGGAATCGTCCGAGCTCATTCGCTAATGCTAATTACTCCCAATAAGGTGTGGAACACTCACCCGACGGGTTGGTCGACGGTCCCGGGGGTGGGCCGCAGCCCCAGGGCGGTGACCGCGCCAGCGGTGGTGGCGCCGAAGATGATCAGGGCCACGCCGGTACCGAGATGTCCGGCCAGCTCGCCGAGGACGAACGCCCCGATGGGCGTCGTACCGCCCATCAGCAGGACGTAGATCCCCATGACTCGACCGCGCAGCCGGTCGGGGGTGAGCAGTTGTAGGCGGGTGTTGGCGGTGATCGAGGTGACGATGCCCGCGACGCCCCCCAGGCCGAGCAGGGCCAGGCTGATCGGGTAGGAGTGGGTGAGGCCCAGGGCGACGAGGACCAGCCCGAGGGCGACGCCACCGATGGCCAGGCGCGTCTCGGTCGCGCGCCGATCGCGCGCCAGGACGATCGCCCCGACGAGTGAGCCGGCACCGATCGCGGCCATCAGATCGCCGAATCCGGTCGCCGAACGGTGCAGGACGAAGCGCGCGAGGAGCGGCACCGCCACCTGCCAGTTGAAGCCGAGTAGTCCGATGACGGCGAAGAGGGCGAGGACCTGGCGCACCGACGCCGTGCGCAGCGCGTAGGACAGGCCGCCTCGCAGGTCGCCGTACACCGAGCGACCCGACGCCGTGGGGTGGTCGTCGGCGTAGGCGGGGTGGATGGAGGCGAGGATCGCGATGATCGGGAGGAAGCTCGCGGCGTTGAGGAACAGGGCTCCGTCGATGCCCCACGCGGCGATGGCGAGGCCGCCGACCGCGCCGCCGAGCATGCGCGCGGTGTTGAACTGCACGCTGTTGAGGGCGACGGCGTCGGCGAGGAGCGTGCGGCCGACCAGCTCGGGGACGAACGCCTGCTGGGCGGGGTTGTTGAGCGCGTTGGTCGCGCCGAGCGCGAGGGCGAGCAGGCCGATCTCCCAGAGGGTCACGACGTGCGTGGCGACGAGCACGCCGAGGATGATCGCCTGGATGGTCAACGCGATCTGCGTGAGCACGAGCAGTCGACGCCGCCCCACGCGGTCGGCGATGACCCCGCCCACCAGCGCGAAGGCCAGGATCGGCAGGAACTGCAGCATCGTGATCGTGCCCAGGTCGACCGCCGAGTGGGTGAGGTCGAGTACCAACCACGACTGCGCGATGGCCTGGGACCACGTGCCGGTGCCCGAGATCAGTTGGCCAATCCAGTACCACGCGAAGGCGGGCACCCGTAACGCTTCAGCCATCGAGCGCCACGACACCTCCTCGGTCCGGTGCGCCATCGCGGAGGGCGTCGCGGTGCGGGGCCGCGCGGGGTCGTCCGCCGGGACGCCGGGCTGGCGGGGCGGCACGATGGGGTGCGGGCCCGTCCCGTCGCGGTCCGACGGCGAGGTCACGAGCTCGCGTCCCCGGCGTCGTAGAAGGCGTCGTGCACGGCCGTCTCCCCGTCGGGCGCGGTCACGACGAGGGCTCGGTCGCCGGGCACCAGGACCACGGTGGGTTCGGGCGAAAGTACCGCGCCGGCGCGCACGATCGCGACGAGGGTCGCCCCGCCCAGGGACAGGGACGTGACTGTCTGGCCTCGCGCGCGAGAGGTGTCGGTGACGTTGACCTCCATGATGACGAGGCCCTCGTCGGGGAGTTCGGTGAGGCGCACGGCGCGCGCCGAGCCCGTAGCGGACTCGATCAGGGCGACCAGCGCGGACGCCGACGAGAAGGCGGCGTCGACGCCCCAGCTCTGGTCGTAGAGCCACCGGTTCTCGTCGTCGCGCACCGTGGCGACCACGCGGGCGATCGCGAAGTGGCGCCGCGCCAGGGCGGCGATCACCAGGTTCTCCTCGTCGTGTCCGGTGCTGGCGACGAGCACGTCGGCTCGCAGCGCGCCGGCCGCCTCCAGGCGTCGGGGCGAGCTGGCGCTGCCGGGCACGACGTGCAGGCCGCGTGCCGTGAGGTCCGCGGCCCGCGTCGGATCCAGCTCCACCACGCTCACCGTGGTCTCGCCCACGCCCAGGGCCCGCGCGACTTGCTCGCCGATCAGCCCGCCTCCCGCGACGATGACGTGCATCAGTCCCACCTCCCCCCAAGGAATCCCCGCAGCCGCTCGAGGGAGGTGGACGCCACGACGAAGCTCAGCCGGTCGCCCGCCTGCAACGTCGTGGCACTACCCGGGATCAGAGAGTGGCCCCCTCGGGTGATCTCGACCACTCGTATCTCTCCCTCCACGTCGAACTCGTTGGCGCGACGACCCTCGAGGTAGTCGGGCGCCGATGCCCGCACCAGCACCGACTCACCGTTGCCGAACGTGTAGTCGGGGTCTAGCGGCCGGTGGCGCAGCAGTCGGTGAACGCGATCGACGGTCATGCGCACGGACGCGACCATCTCGAGGCGCAGGTCACTGGCGAGGAGGGAGTGGTCGACGTCGTTGAGACGCCCCACGACGCGCGGGACGTGGAACACGTCGCGGGCCAGTCGCGTGAGGACGATGTTGAGGCTGTCGCTCGAGGTCAGGGCCACCAGCGCGTCGGCCGTGGTGATGCCCGCCTCGTCCAGTACGAGGCGGTGGATGCCGTTGCCGCGTACGAAACGACCGCCGAAGCCCTCGGGCAGGCGTTCGCGCGCTCGCTCGGCGACGTCGACGACGCTGACGCTGTCGCCCTCGGCGTCGAGCTGCACGGCGAGGGCGATCCCGGCGCGCCCCCCTCCGACGATGACGATGTGCATCAGCTTCCCCTCTCGGCGGTGGTGGCGGACGCGGCGGTGATCGAACCCGCGCGCCGTGCGTCGGCGCGCCGGTGCCACGCCTTGCGCGACTCGTCGGCCACGAGCAGGAACGCGCCGAAGGCGATCAGGATCAACCAGTCGGAGAGCCGCAGGGGGGCCGTGTGGAAGACTCCCTGCAGCAGCGGCACGTAGCTCACGGCGGCCATGAACGAGAGCCCGATCACCCCCGCCCCGATGAGCGCCGGATTGCTGAGGATCCCCACACGCCAGAGGCTCTCACGGTCGGTGCGCACGGCGAAGCTGTTGAAGAACTGACTCACGACGATTCCGGCCTGGGTCATCGTCAGGGCCTCGCGGTAGGTCGGCGTGGCCGCGGTGAACTCGTCGAATCCGAGGTGGGCCGAGTGGATGCGCCAGAAGAAGGCGAAGACCACTCCGACCGACTCGATCGTGCCGAGGAACAGGAAGCGCCGCACCACGCCCCACGAGAAGAGGTGCTCGGTCGACGCGCGCGGGGGACGGCTCATCGTGTCCGGCTCGGGCCGTTCGGCGCCCAGCGCCAGGGCTGGCAGCACGTCCGAGCCGAGGTCGATGGCGAGGACCTGCAGGGCGGACAGTGGGACGAGCGGGAAGCCGACGAAGGTGGCCGCCAGGATCGGGGCCAGTTCGGCGAGGTTGTGGCTGAAGAGGTACACCAGGAAACGTTGGATGTTGCGGTAGACGGCACGACCGAGCTCGACGGCGGCCGCGATCGACGCGAACGAGTCGTCCAGCAGTACCATGACGGCCGCGGCCCGGGCGACGTCGGTGCCGCCCGCGCCCATGGCGATGCCCACGCTGGCGCGCTTCAGCGCGGGGGCGTCGTTGGCGCCATCCCCGGTGACCGCCACGACCTCGCCCAGACCCTCCAAGATCGTGACCACGCGCAACTTGTGCTCGGGCCGCACGCGCGCGAAGATGACGCGCTCGTCCGAGCTCACCAACTTCGCCAGGGCGTCATCGGTCGTGGCGTCGAGCTCGGCGCCCGTGACCACGCGCGCCGGTCCCTCGCCGATGATGCCCACGCGTCGCGCGATGGCCTCGGCGGTGAGGCCGTAGTCCCCCGTGACCATGATGATGCGGATGCCCGCACGGCGACAGGCCGAGACCGCCGCCGCGACCTCGGGGCGTGGTGGGTCGGCGATACCGAGCAGACCGAGGAACGTGAGTCCGCTCTCGACGTCGTTCTGACTGGCGGCGTTGGCGACGGCGACCTTGGTCGCCACGGCCAGCACTCGCAGCCCGTGGGCGGCCATGTCGTCGTTCGCGCTGGCGATCGCGGCGCGCGCCGCGTCGTCGAGGGCGACGGCGTGCCCGTCCACGCGTTGGTCGACGCAGCGGGCGAGCACCGCCTCGGGCGAGCCCTTGACGTAGGCCTCGACGTGGTCGCCCACCTGGTGCAGCGTGGACATCATCTTGCGATCCGGGTCGAAGGGGAACGTTCCGACCCGCGGCGTGCGCGCGGCCTCGGCGTCGAGGTCGAGGCCAGCCTTGACGGCCGCGACGACGAGGGCCCCCTCCGTCGTGTCCCCGAGGATGCGCCACCCGTCGCGTCCCGTCGGCTCCAGCAGGCGGGCGTCGGAGCACAGGGCCCCGCGACGCAGGACGTCGCCGACCGCGTCGACGTGCTCGACCTCGCCTTCCGGCGCGTAGCCCACGCCGCTCACCGCGTAGGTGCGTCCGGCCACGTCGATCTGCTGCAGGGTCATCTCGGCGCGCGTGAGCGTGCCGGTCTTGTCCGTGCAGATCACCGTGGTCGAGCCGAGGGCCTCGACGGCGGTGAGGCGCCGGATGAGCGCGTGGTGGCGCGCCATGCGCCGTACGCCGATGGCCAGGGAGACCGAGAGCGTCGCCGGGAGTCCCTCGGGGACGAGGGCGACCATGACGCCGAGAGCGAAGACGAACGACAGTGCGGCAGCATTGCCCGTGAGCACGCGTAGCGCGAACAGCAGTGCGCCCGCACCGATGGCCACTGCCGCGACGCGACGGGCCATGTCCGCGACTTGGCGCTGCAGGGGGCTCTGCTCGGCGGGCAGCTCGGCGGTGAGGCGGTAGATGCGGCCGAACTCCGTGTCCAACCCCGTGGCGAAGACGACACCCTTGCCGGTGCCGGTGGTGACCGAGGTCCCCATGAATATCGCGTCGCGCGCCTCGATGGGGCTGACGCGGGCGTCGACCGGCTCGGCGATCCGGGTGACCGGCGCGCTCTCTCCGGTCAGGGCCGACATCTCGATGGAGAGCGAGTGGGCCTCGATGATGCGACAGTCGGCCGAGACGGCGTCGCCGGTGTCCACGACGACGACGTCGCCGGGTACGAGGTCCACCGCGGGGACCTCGGTGAGGCGCCCCTCGCGCAGCACTCGGGCCGTGTGGGGCACCATGGCCTGCAACGCCTCGGCCGTGCGCTCGGCGGCGTGCTCCTGGACGAAGCCGATGAGCGCGTTGAGCACGACCACGGCCAGGATGCCGAAGGCGAGCTCGAGGTTCGCCGGGTCGCGTGGGGTGCTCAGGAAGTAGGTGAGAAAGGTGAGGCCGGCCGCCACGACGAGCACCACCACGAACATGTTCGTGAACTGCGCGGCCACCTCGGTGGCGATCGAACGCCGATGGGTCTCGGGCAGGGCGTTGGGACCGACCGTCGCTCGTCGCCGGGCGGCGTCGGCCTCGTCGAGGCCCTGACGCGAGCTGCCTAGGACGTCGAGCGCGTCGGCCGCGTCGAGGGAGAGGACGGCCTGCGCGTCGGCGCGCGACGAGGGGCGACGCGACGACGCGCGGGGGCGACGCGACGCCCGCTCGGCGGTGATGGTCGGACCGCTCACGTCGCGACTCTCCTGTCCCGGTGACTGCTCCTCACAGTCTGGCGGGGAGGTGAGCCGACCGTCTAGGGGCCAAGGTCACCGGCGCGAGGGCGCCGCCACCCGTTGGCGGGCGCGTCGCGCCTAGTGCTCGCGGGTGAGGCCGAGGCGTCCGGCCTCCTCCCACAGCGACTCGCGGGCTCGCGGGTGTGCCGCGTTCTCGATCAGCAGGCGCGCCTGCGCCGACTGGCTGCGGCCGAAGGTTCGCGCCACCCCCTGCTCGGTGACGATGACCGAGTGCTGGAAGGAGCAGACCGGGTCGTGCAGCAGCGGGACGACGTTGGAGCGGTCCGACGCGTCGTGCCACGAGCGTAGGGCGATGACGGCGTTGCCGCCGCGCGAGTGCAGGGCGCCGCTGACGAAGTCGGGTTGACCGCCGAAGCCCGAGTAGATCGTGCCGCGCACGTAGCTGGCGTTGGACTGGGCGAACAGGTCGACCTCGATCGCGGTGTTGATCGAGAGCATGGCGGGCTGCTGGGCGATGCGACTCGGGTCGTTGACCGTCTCGGTACGGCGCATGACGAGTCGGGGATTGTCGTCGGCCCAGCGATAGAGCTCGGGCGTGCCGAAGAGGAACGTCGTGGTGATGGGGCGCGACCGGTCGAGCGCCCCGGCGCTCTCGAGGTGCATCACTCCGTCGCTGACCATCTCGGACCACACGCCGAGATCGCGCATCGCGAGCATGTGCGCCAGGGCGGCGTCGGGCATTTGACCGATGCCCATCTGGAGCGTGCCGCCGTCGCGGGCGAGTGAGGCAACCGCCTCACCGATGGACAGTGCGGCGTCGTCGGGGGGACGGCTCACCGGCGATCCCAGCGGCGCGTCCACCTCCAGAGCGAGGTCGACGACGTCGAGGTCCATCTCGGCGTCGCCGTAGGTGTGGGGCATCCGGGGATTCACCTGAGCGATCACCAGGCCACCGCGGCGACGAACCTCCTCAATCGCCGCGGGCAGGATGTTCACCTCCACCCCGAGTGACACCTTGCCGCGCCGTGGCACCGACGTCTGGACAATCACGGCGTCGGGCGGGCGGATCGAGCTGAACAGGCGTGGCACCAGCGATAGTCGCATGGGCAGGTAGTCGATTCGCTGGCCCCGGCGCGCCCCGGGACCCACGAAGGGGGTCTCGGTGACGAAGCCTGGTCGGTTGGGCCACGCCCCCTGAGGATTCATGACGAAGCCCCGGCACCGCTCCAGCGTCGCGTCCACGATGCGTACGAGTTCCCAGGGCGTGGCGTAGTTGCCGCCGACGACGACGCGTGGCTCGAGGCCGGGGAGCGACGCCAGCGCAGCGGCGACGTCCCCCTCGGAGGTGAGTTTCATGGTGGGTCCTCTCTCCCCCTCCCCCTTTTCTACCTCACGTCGTCCCGGTCGACGCGGGTGCTTTCCGGCGAGCCGCGTGAGTTGAATAGGATCGGCCGCAGAGAGCGAGTCGGAGGAGACACGACATGACCAGTGAGTGGGGACCCCTGGCGGGGTTGATTGGAGAGTGGGAGAGCGAGGCGGGCGGACTGGACACGGCCTTCTCACACTCGCGGAGCGAGGTCGTGGGCAGTCCCTACCGGGAGAAGTGCTCGATGAAGCCGTTCGGACCGGTGGACAACGGCGCGCA
>JAJYNX010000113.1 GCA_021786095.1 Actinomycetes bacterium
CTCGTCATTGGTGATCCAGGCGTCAAACGGTGATGCGCTCACGCGTGCCCCTCTCCCTCGTCGAACCGCTCGTCGAGCCGCCGCAACTTCTCAATACGCCCCAGGTGACGCCCACCGGCGGGCTCGGTCGCGAGCCAAGTGGTCACCGCGTCCAGCGCCACCACCTGCCCGAGAAGGCGTCCCCCCAGGCACAGCACGTTCGCGTGGTTGTGCTCGCGCGCGAGCCGCGCCGAAGTGACGTCGTGGACCACCGCCGCCCGCACACCGGCGACCTTGTTGGCGGCCATCGCGATGCCGATCCCGGTGCCGCAGACCGCGACGCCGAGCTCGACGCGTCCGGACGCCACCTCGCGACCCACCGCCGCGCCGAAGTCGGGGTAGTCCACCGAGTGCGTCGCGTCATTCGTGCCGAGGTCCACCACGACGTGGCCCGCCTCACCGAGAGCTCGAGCGAGAAAGGTCTTCAGGTCGTAGCCGGCGTGATCCGAGCCCAGAGCGAGGCGCATCGCTCCAACCCTACCCGGCGGGGCCGCCGCCCCACCGACCCCCGAGCGGCCACGCGCCGGTCAGTAGTATCGGCCCATGAGCCACACCCTGCTCGCGCCGGCGCTGGTGTCGCACCTCGATCCGGCGTCGACGCAGTTCCTCACCAACCGCTCCGACATGCTCGAGCAGATCCGAGAGGTCGACGGACTGCTGGACCAGGCCGAAGCTGGCGGGGGGCCCGAGGCGATGAGCCGGATGCGCGCCCGAGGCAAGATGCCGGTTCGCGAGAGGATCGCGCTGGCACTGGATCCCGACTCGCCGTTTCTGGAGATCTCCGCCCTGGCGGGCTACGGCTCGGACTACGCCCTGGGCGGCGGCATGATCGTCGGCATCGGCGTCATCGCCGGCACCGAGTGCGTCATCATGGCCAACGACCCCTCCGTGCTCGGCGGCGCCCTCACCGTCTACTCGGCCAAGAAGTGGATGCGGGCGCTCGAGATCGCCCGCGACAACCGCATCCCCTACGTGAGCTTCGTCGAGTCGGCCGGGGCGGACCTGCGCGTCGAGGGCGGGGGCGGGGGACGTATGAACACCGGACACTTCGCCGAGAGCGGCCGCTTCTTCTACGACCTGATCGAGCTCTCGCGCCGTCGCATCCCCACGGTGTGCGTGGTCTTCGGCTCCTCGACCGCGGGCGGCGCCTACCAACCGGGCCTGTCGGACTACACCATCGTGGTGAAGGATCAGTCCAAGATCTTCCTGGCCGGCCCGCCGCTCGTGAAGATGGCCACGGGCGAGGAGTCCGACGACGAGACCCTCGGTGGCGCGCGACTGCACGCCGAGGTCTCCGGGCTGGGCGACTACTTCGCCGAGGACGAGCGCGACGCGATCCGCCAGTGCCGCGAGGTCGTCTCGCACCTCAACTGGCGCAAGGCGGGTCCGGGTCCCTCCGGGCGCCCCGACGAGCCGGTCTACGACCCCGAGGAGCTGCTAGGCCTGGTCAGCCGGGATCTGCGCGCGCCGGTCGACGTGCGCGACGTGATCGCCCGGGTGGTCGACGGATCACGCTTCGAGGAGTTCAAGGCGCGCTACGGACCCACCATGGTGTGCGGATGGGCCGCCATCCACGGGTACCCGGTCGGGATACTGGGCAACAACGGCGTCATCCAGCCCCCCGCCGCCGAAAAGGCGGGTCAGTTCATCCAGCTCTGCAACCAGATCGACGTGCCCCTGATCTTCATCCAGAACATCACGGGCTACATGGTGGGCCGCGAGGCCGAGGCCGAGGGCATCATCAAAAAGGGCTCGCAGATGCTCAACACGGTCACCAACTCCACGGTCCCCCACCTCACCGTGATCATCGGCTCCTCCTACGGCGCGGGGACCTACGGCATGTCCGGACGCGCCTTCGGCAACCGCTTCACCTTCCTGTGGCCCACGGCCAAGATCGCGGTCATGGGCCCCAAACAGATCGCCGGCGTGATGAGCCAGGTTCGCCGCGCGCGCGCCGCCCGACAAGGTGAGCCCTTCGACGAGGACGAGGACCAGCGGATCGTCGCGATGGTGGAGGCGGCCCAGGAGAAGGGCTCCCTGGCCCTCGCGGCCACCGGGGCCGTCAGCGACGACGGCATCATCGACCCCCGCGACACGCGTACCGTGCTGGGGCTGTGCCTGTCGGTGGTGCGCAGCCGTCCGATCGAGGGCGCCACCGGCTACGGCGTCTTCCGACTGTGACGCTCGACTCGCTGCTCATCGCCAACCGTGGCGAGATCGCGCGACGGGTGATTCGTACCGCGCGCGCCATGGGCACGCGCTGCGTGGGTGTGTACGTCGACGCCGACGCGAACGAGCCCTACGTCGCCGAGTGCGACGAGGCCTGGCGCCTGGCCACGGGCTACCTCGACGTCGACGCGCTGCTCGAGGTCGCGCGACGCGCCGGCGCCCGCGCCGTCCACCCGGGCTACGGGTTCCTCTCGGAGAATGCCACCTTCGCCCAGGCCGTCCTGGACGCCGGCCTCGTCTGGGTGGGTCCCACCCCGGCGGTCATCGCCGCGATGGGCGACAAGATCGCGGCCAAGGAGCTGGCGCGCGAGGCGGGCCTGCCGCTCCTCGCCTCGAGCCAGGACCCCGAGGACGCCGAGGAGGTCGGCTACCCCCTGCTCATCAAGGCCGCGGCCGGCGGCGGGGGCAAGGGCATGCGGGTGGTGACCAGCGCCGACGAACTACCCGAGGCGCTAGCCGCCGCGCGGCGCGAGGCCGACCACGCCTTCGGCGACGATCGGGTCTTCCTCGAGCACTACGTCGCCGCGTCGCGCCACGTCGAGATCCAGATCCTCGGCGACCGTCACGGCACGCTGGTCCACCTCGGCGAGCGGGAGTGCTCAATCCAGCGGCGTCACCAGAAGCTGGTGGAGGAGACGCCGTCGCCGATCGTGAGCGACGAGCTACGCACGGCCATGGGCGACGCCGCCCTGGCACTCGCCCGGCGTCTCGGCTACGAGTCGACCGGCACCGTGGAGTTCCTCGTCGACGACGCGACCCACGCGTTCTACTTCCTCGAGGTCAACACGCGCCTGCAGGTCGAGCACCCCGTGACCGAGGAGGTCTTCGGCGTCGACCTCGTGCGCGAGCAACTGCGCGTCGCCGCGGGCGAGCCCCTCTCGACGGCGGTGCGCGACGCGCGCGCCCGCGGTCACGCGATCGAGGTGCGCCTCTGTGCCGAGGATGCGGCGGCGGGCTTCCTGCCGGCGACCGGAACGCTGAGCGCCTTCGAGATCCCCGCCTACCCCGCCGTGCGCTGGGAGTCCGGCGTCGCGCGCGGCTCGGCGGTCGGCCTCTCGTTCGACCCGCTGCTGGCCAAGGTGATCGCCCACGCGCCCACGCGCGAGGAGGCGGCCCTGACACTGGCCCGCGCCCTCGAGGGGCTGCACGTGGGCGGGGTCACCACGAACCGCGACGTGCTCGCCGCCACCCTGCGTCACGACGCCTTCCGGCGTGGCGACACCACGACCGCCTTCCTCGAGCGCCACCGTCCGGCGCGCGAGTTGGTCCTCGTCGACGACGAACTCGTCGGCACACTCATCGTCGGCGCCGTCTGGCTCGAGCGCGAGCACCGCGCCAGCGCCGCGGTGCTCGCCGACGCCCCGAGCGGATGGCGTAACGCCCGGCTCCCGCCCCAGACCACGACCCTGGTCTATCGGGGAGCACCCCACGAGGTGCGCTACCGGGTCGGCCGCGACGGCACCTACGAGGTGGGCGACGGGTCGCGCGCACGGGTCCTCGACGTCACCGCGACGCACCTCGACGTCGAGATCGACGGACGGCGGATGCGCACCCGAGTGACCCACGTGGGTGACGACCTCTTCGTCCAGGTACCTCGCGGGACGGCGCACCTCACGATCGCCCCTCGTTTCGCCGTTCCCGGCCGCGAGGTGACCGAGGGGGGGCTCGACGCGCCCATGCCCGGCGTCATCCTCGACGTACGCGTCACGCCCGGCCAGCGCGTCGCCCGAGGCGAGTCGCTGGTCGTGCTCGAGGCGATGAAGATGGAGCACGTGATCGTCGCGCCCCACGACGGCGTCATCCGCGACGTGCTCGTCGCGGCGGGCCAACAAGTCGAGCGTGGTGTCGCGCTGCTGGCGCTGGAGAGCGACGGGCCATCCCCGTCCGAGGAGGAGTCATGAGTGAACCCCTGCGCATCGCCAACTGCTCGGGCTTCTACGGCGACCGGCTATCGGCCGCGCGCGAGATGGTCGAGGGCGGCCCCATCGACGTGCTGACCGGCGACTGGCTGGCCGAGCTGACCATGCTGATCCTGGCGCGCACCCGCGCTCGTCGACCCGGCACCGGTTACGCGCGCAGTTTCCTGACCCAGATGGAGCAGGTAATGGGTACCTGCCTCGATCGAGGGATCCGCGTGGTCGCCAACGCCGGCGGCCTCGACCCCGACCGGTGCGCCGAGGCCGTGGCCGAGATCGGTGAGCGGCTGGGCCTGGCGCCACGCGTCGCCTACGTCAACGGCGACGACCTCCTGCCGCGTCTCGAGGAACTGCGTGACGCCGGCGTCTCCCTCGCCCACCTGGAGACCGGCGAGGCGGTGGGCGACGTCTCGCGCTTCGTGTCGGCCAACGCCTACCTGGGGTGCTTCGGCATCGTCGACGCGCTCGCGCGCGGCGCCGACATCGTGGTGACGGGTCGGGTGACCGACGCGGCCGTCGTCTGCGGACCCGCCGCGTGGCACCACGGGTGGCGCCGCGACGACTGGGACCGTCTCGCGGGCGGCGTCGTGGCGGGCCACGTCATCGAATGCGGCGCCCAGGTCACCGGTGGCAACTACTCCTTCTTCACCGAGATCGAGCACATGACCCACGTGGGCTTCCCCTGGGTCGAGGTTGCCGAGGACGGCTCCTGCGTGGTCGGCAAGCACGACGGCACCGACGGGGAGGTCTCGATCGGCACGGTGACCTCGCAGCTGCTCTACGAGATCGGCGCGCCGGCGTACCTCGGGCCCGACGTGACGGCGCGCTTCGACACCCTCGTGCTGGAGCAGTTGGCGCCCGACCGCGTCCGCATCGCCGGTGCGCAGGGCGAGCCCCCGCCGCCCACCCTCAAGGTCGCCATGAACGAGATCGGTGGCTATCGCCAGGACCTCACGGTGGCGCTGACCGGTCTCGACATCGAGGCCAAGGCGCGTCTCGTGGAGGACGCGTTCTGGCTCCAGTGCCCGGTGCCGCGTGAGCAGTTCGACGACGTGACCGTACGCGTGCTGCGTACCGACAAGCCCGACCCCCCGACCAACGAGGAAGCCGTGGCGCTGTGGCGCATCACCCTGAAGGACCGCGACGAGGCCAAGGTCGGTCGCGCGGTGGCCGACGCCGCCGTCGCCATCGCCCTGGCCACGGTGCCCGGGTTCTTCAACCTCGGTCCCGCCCCGTCGGGCGCCTCGCCCTACGGCGTGTTCCGTCCCGCCGTCGTGCCGGCCTCCCTGGTCCCCCAGTACGTCACTCTCCTCGGCGACGGCACGACTCTGGTCGAGTCGGTCGCGCCCACGGGCGCGGTGTCGGTGACCCCCGCCGCCGAGCCCGCCGCGACGCCGCCCACCGGTCCCACCACGCGCGTCGCGCTGGGGACGGTCGTGGGAACCCGCTCGGGCGACAAGGGGGGGCGCGCCAACCTGGGCGTCTTCGCACGCACCGACCCCGCCTGGGCCTGGCTCGACCACTTCCTCACCGTCGAGCGCCTGCGCGAGCTGCTGCCCGAGACGGCGCCACTGACGATCGAGCGCTACCGTCTGCCGGCGCTGCGCTCACTCAACTTCGTCATCGTAGACCTGCTCCAGGAAGGCGTCGCCGCCTCGACGCGCCAGGACGCGCAGGCCAAGGGGCTGGGCGAGTGGCTACGGGCGCGCCTGGTCGACGTACCCACGGCGCTGGTGACGTGAACGACGCGGCGCGCGAGTCCGAGCTCGCGGCACTGCGCCGCGACCTCGCCGAGGAGCAGCGGTCCCTCGACGAGGTCGTCGCCGCGCGCGACCCGGCGCAGTGGGCCCGCCCCACCCCGAGCCCCGGCTGGACCGTGGCCGACCAGATCGGTCACCTCGCCTACTTCGACGCCGCCGCGACGCGCGCGCTCGTCGACCCCGACGGTTTCGTCACCGACGCCGGCGAGCTCTACCGCGCCGCCCAGGCCGAGGGGGTGGACGCCTTCACGCTCGGCGCCTTTCGCGCCCTGAACACCGACGCGCAACTCGCGACCTGGCGACGTGCGCGCACCCGCCTCCTGGCTGCCGCCGCCTCCCTGGACCCCACGACCCGGGTCCCCTGGTACGGCCCGTCGATGGGGGCGTTCTCCTTCCTGCGCGCCCGACTGATGGAGACCTGGGCGCACGGCGTGGACGTCGCCGACGCCCTGGGCGTCACGCGCGCGGCGACCGACCGTGTGCGCCACGTCGCCGAGCTCGGGTACCGCACGCGTGACTGGTCCTACCGCGTGCGCGGCGAGGAACCGCCTCCCGGCCGGGTCGGCCTCGCCCTACGCGCCCCGTCGGGGGCCACCTGGACCTGGGGTGACGACGCCGACGACGTGATCACCGGCCCGGCCGAGGAGTTCTGTCTCGTGGTCACCCAGCGCCGCCACGTCGACGACACCTCGCTCGTGGCCGGCGACCTCGGGCGTCACTGGCTGGAGCGAGCGCAAGTCTTCGCCGGCCCACCGACACTCGGACCACCCCCGGGGCGTCACCGTGGTTGAGCTCGACCTGCACGGGCCGGTCGCCACGATCACCCTGGCCGACGAGGCACACCGCAACGTCCTCAGTCGCGACACGCTGGGGGCGCTGCACGCGGCGCTCGACACGATCGAGCACGACCCCCGCGTGCGCGTGGTCGTGCTCACCAACCGCGGGCGCGTCTTCTGCGCGGGCGCCGACCTGGCGGCCGACGCGGGCGGCGCCGACGCCGAGGGACCGGGCGCGGGACTCGCCAACCTCCTGGCCCGGGTACGACGCTCCCCCACGATCTTCGTCGGGCGCATCGCCGGCCACTGCGTCGCCGGCGGAGTCGGCCTGGCGGCGGTGATGGACATCTCGCTGGCCCTCGACACCGCGCAGTTCGCCTTCAGCGAGGTGCGCGTCGGCGTCGCCCCGGCCATCATCTCGGTCGTCTGCCTGCCCAAGATGCGCGCGGGCGACGCTCGCGAGGCCTTCCTGCGCGGGCGGCGCTTCGCCGCCGCCGACGCCGCGCGCCTCGGGCTGATCAATGCCGCCCTCCCCGCCGACGAGCTCGACGCGGAACTCGACGCCGTACTCGACGACCTGCTCGCTGGTGAGCCCACCGCCCTCGGTGTCGCCAAGGCTCTCACCTACGACGTGGCGGACCGCTCCTTCGACGACGCGCTCGCGGCGGCCACGGCGACCTCCGTCGAGCTCTTCGCCCGCGACGCCGCGCGCGAGGGGATGGCCGCCTTCCTGGAGAAGCGTGCGGCGTCGTGGGTGCGTCACTGGCCGCCGGAGCGACCCTCGGCCTGACCCAGCAGGTCGGCCAGGACCTCGCGAGCCAGCGCGCCCTCACGGCGCACGTGCCACGAGTCCCCGACCAGCTCGACCACCGTGGACACCGGACGGTCGCGCACTCCCCCGTCGAGCACGCCGGCCAGCGGGCGGCCCGCGAAGGCCGCGCGCACCTGGGCGGCGGTCGTGCACGGCGCCTCGCCGTGCTCGTTGGCGCTCGACACGGCGAGCGGCCCGGTGCGCGTGAGCAGGCGGCGCAGCTCGTCGTCGCCGGGGCAGCGAAAGCCCACCGACGCGTTCGCGCTGCCCACCAGGCGCGCCAGCGACGCGGGGGCGGGTACGACGATCGTGAGCGCTCCCGGCCACAGGGCGCCGCTGAGCCGCGCCGCTCGAGCGGGCCAGGTGACGCCCAGCGCCTCGATCTGGGCGACGCCGTCCACCAGCACCGGCAGCGCCACGTTCCCGGGTCGTCGCTTCAGGGCGAAGAGCGCGGCCAGTGCACCGGGGTGCGCCAGCGACGCCGCCAGGCCGTAGACGGTGTCGGTGGCCAGCGCCACCACGGCGCCCTCGCCCAGCAGGGTTACGGCCCGCGACACGCGCAACTCGCTCACGCCGACGCCACCAGGACGCGGGGCCGCTGGGCCAGGTCCTCGTAGTCGCGCGCCCGCGTGAAACCCGCGTCGTGCGCGGCCCGCGTCGCCGCGTCGCCCTGATCGGCGCCGTGCTCGGCCACGAGGACGCCCTGGGGGGCCAGCCAGTCACGTACCGACGCGATGATGACCGCCAGGTCGGCGAAGCCCGCTGCGGCCGGCGTGTCCGCGGCGACCAACGCCTCGACCGGCTCGAAGGCCAGC
>JAJYNX010000056.1 GCA_021786095.1 Actinomycetes bacterium
ACGACGCGCAGGTAGCGCCACGGCGACGCCGCCGACACCCAGCCCGGCCAGTGCAGGGGCGCGGCGAAGACGGCCACCAGGTACGACAGCGCGAGCAGCGTCGCGCCCACGACCACCGCCAGGCGCGCCGCAACGACACTCGCCAGGGATCCGAAGCCGGCCGCGAGCGGCACCACGACCAGCGCGTTGCCCACCGCCGCGGCGACGTGCCCGACACTCAGGGGAGCACCGCCCAGTCGCACGCCCACCCAGACGAAGATCCCGGTCACCGCGCCGAGCACGACCGCCGCCGCCAGCGTCGACGCGAACGCCGCGAGGATCCAACGCGTGCGGCTCACGGCGCTCAGCGCCACGTCGAGACGTCCCGCCAGCCGATCCGATCCCACGACGGCCGTCATCGCGAGGGCGAAGAGGGCCAGGGCCAGCGACACGTTCACCGCCAGCTCGCCGACGAAGCCGGGCACGCTCACCATCGCCCCGATCCCCCAGCGCGAGAGCAGCGCGACGTAGGCGGGATCGGTGTGGGCGAAGGCCACGAGCGAGTGGGTGAGGTAGCCCATCACGAGGGCCAGCACCGCGAGACCACCGGCCCACGTCAGCGTCACCGGCCGGCGCTGGCGCACGGCGAAGCCGGCCACGGAACGCAGCGTGACGAGGTGCGCGCGCGAGGTGTCGGCCCGCGCGAAGGGCGCGATCCCCACGTCGCGTCGCGACTGCAGAATGCGTGCGGTGCCCGCCAGCACCACCGGGACGCCGAGCAGCAGTGCCAGCCAGCCGGGCTCGCGGTGCTGGAAGGCACCGAGGCTCTCGAGCCAGCCGAATGGGGTAAGGGCCCGCAACCAGCCCGCGCCGTGCGACCCGTCGGCGACCACCCGCGCCAGGAACGCGGCGGTCAGCGCGACCATCGCCACCTGGGAGGCACTGCGCCGCGGCGCGCCGAGCTGAGCCGCGACCAGCCCCGTCCCCGCGCCGAGCGCGACGACCCCGGCGATCCCCGCGCCGTAGAGGACGCTGTCGGCGACGCTCTGCGACCCGAGCGCCAGACCCAGCGCGGTCGCGACGCCGGCGAGCACGGCGGCGAGCGCCAGCGCCACGACGCTGACGTCGAAGGCCCGGCGCCGTCCCGGCGGGGCGACGGCGATCAGGTCCCACGTTCCCACGTCCTCGGCTCCGCGAGTCACCCGCGTCGCCAGCAACGCTCCCCAGGCGGCGAGCGCCAGCGCCATCCACGCCCCCATCTTCCACTGGACGTAGGCCCCGCCCGTGGCCAGCGTGGTGACCCGGCCGTCGAGCGCCTCCACGGCCGGGTTGTGCAGCAGTGGCAGCACGGCGATCATGCCGCGAGCGCCACCGCTGGCGCCGTAGGTCGCCACGGTCGCCCGCACCCCCCCCACCAGAACGAGCGCGACGACGACCGCGCTGGTGCGCACCTGGCGCCACGCCATCACCGCCAGACGCCCGCGCCTCACGTCGTCGGGGCGGGCGCGTAGAACGACAGGAAGATCTCCTCCAGCGACGCCTCGCGAGTTCGTAGCGCACTCACGGGGCGCGTCGCCAGGGCCGCGAGGAGCGGACCCGGCGAGCCGTGCACCCGCACGCGCACCCCGTCGAGAAGCGGCGTGACCTCGCTCACGCCAGCGACGCCAGTCAGGTCGCCCACGTCGCCCGTGATCTCGAACTCCACGTCCACCAGGGCGCGCAGTTCCTCCACGTGCGCCACCCGCACCAGGTGGCCCTCGCGAATCATCGCCACGCGCTGACACAGGTGTTCCACCTCGGCCAGCAGGTGCGAGCTGAGCAGCACCGCCTGTCCGCGAGCGCCCGCCTCGAGCACGCACTCACGAAAGACCAGCTCCATCAGCGGGTCAAGCCCGGAGGTCGGCTCGTCCAGCAGCAGGACCGGCGCCCGTGTGGCCAGCGCCGCGATCAGGGCCACCTTCTGTCGATTCCCGCGCGAGTAGGCGCGCACGCGGCGCGACGGGTCGAGGTCGAAGCGTTCGACGAGCTCGTCGCGGTAGCGCGCGTCACACGATCCGTGCAGCGAGGTCAGCAGCTCGATCGTCTCGGCCCCGGTGAGCTGGGGCCACAGCGCCACGTCGCCTGCGACGTAGGCGACGTCGGCGCGAGCCTCGGGCGAGCCCGCGCGGTGCCCCCGGATCGACGCCGTCCCCGTGGTGGGCCGCAGCAGTCCCAGCAGCATGCGCAGGGTGGTGGACTTGCCCGCGCCATTGGGACCGAGGAACCCGACCACCTCCCCCGCGTCGACCACGAGGTCGAGCGACACCACCGCGTCGACCCCGCGAAACGACTTGCCGAGGCGTTGCGCCTGCAGGGCGGGAGTCGTCATCGACTCGAATCTAACGTGCGCCGGCTCGATCAGAGATCGCGCACCTCGGCGACGTTGTCGAAGCGCGCGAACTCGCCGCGCCACGTGAGGTGGGCGCTGCGCGTGGGGCCGTTACGGTTCTTGCCAACGATGATCTCCGCGTCGGCCCGCTTGTCGTTGGGCACCTCCCCGTACTGCTCGGGTCGGTAGAGAAAGAGGACGACGTCGGCGTCCTGCTCGAGCGAGCCCGACTCGCGCAAGTCCGACATCACCGGCCGCTTGTCGGCGCGCTCCTCGAGTTTGCGCGAGAGCTGGGACAGAGCGATGACCGGACACTGCAGCTCGCGCGCCAGGATCTTCAGCGCACGGCTCATGTCCGAGACCTCCACCTGGCGATTCTCGGCGCGCCCCCGCGAGCTCATCAGCTGGAGGTAGTCGACGATCACGACCCCGAGATCGCCGTTCTGCTGCTTGATGCGCCGAGCACGTGCACGCACGTCCATCACCGTCAGGCTGGGGTTGTCGTCGATGAAGACCCGAGCCGCCTGCAAGAAGCCAAACGCCTCGTGCGCGCGGTTCCAGTCGGCGTCGCTGAGGTCACCGGTGCGCAGCTTCGAGGAGTCGATGCGCGCCGTCGAGGCCAGGATGCGCTCGGCGAGCTCCTGGCGGCTCATCTCCAGGGAGAAGTAGAGCGCCGGGCGACGCACCACGGCGCCCACGTGCACCAGGATCCCCAGCGCGAAGGCGGTCTTGCCGGTCCCCGGCCGCGCGCCCACGATGGTCATCGAGTTGGGCTGCAGGCCTTGAAGAATCAGGTCGAGGGACCGATACCCGGTCTCCAGGCCGTTGAACTGACCGCGGGTCTCGCCGCGGGTCTCCAGGATGTCCGCCTCGCTCAGCAGCAGAGACTGGATTGTTGAGACCGAGTCGATCGTACGGTTGTCCGCGATCTGGTTGATCTTGCGCTCGGCCTCGTCGATCAACCCGGCCACGTCGTCCGTCGCCACGTAGGCCTCGTCCACGATGTCGCCGGCCACGGCGATCAGCCGACGCTGCTGAGCCTTGTCGCGAACCAGCTCCGCGTAGTGCTGCGCGTTCGCGGCCGAGGGGGTGTTGAGCTGCAGCGAGGACAGCAGTGCCACCTCGACGCCGACCGCACCGTGCTCCTGGAGCTTGGCCTGGACCGTGACGTAGTCGACCGGCTCCCCGGCGTTGGCCAGGGCCACGATGGCGCTGAAGATCTGTCCGTGCAACGGGCGATAGAAGTCCTCGGCGCGCACGGTCTCGAAGGCGACGCTGACCGCCTCGGCGGAGAGCAGCATTGCCCCGATCAGCGACTCCTCGGCCTCCAGCACACTCGGGGGCATCCGCCCCCCCGGCGACGGCGATCCGCCACGGCCACGTTGCGCGTCAATCTGAGTCATCGGGCCCCCGGAGTCATAGGACATCAACGGTCGCCGACCGAACCTGTGCGGCGCAAGAACAACAACGTGGGGATATCACTGTGGCAAACCTCCACCCCCATCGTGACCCACCCCTGTCACACGACGGCGACACCACCCTGCGACAACGACCTCGCGGGTCGCGAGACGACCACGCCGCCGGGACTCGCGTCCCGGCGGCGTGGCGTCATCGTGATCACCCGCTACTTGGCGACGACCACCACCGACACCTGGGCCACGACACCGTCGAAGAGCACCGCGGGCACCGTCGCCGGTCCCACGACCTTGAGGTGCTCGTCCATCTCGATCGCGTGCCGGTCGAGGGAGATCCCCGTGGCGGTGCGAATCGCGTTGACGATATCGGCCTCGGTGACCGAACCGAAGAGGCGACCGTTGGCGCTGGCCCTCGCGGCGACCGTTGGCGTCGCGGCCTCGATCACCGCTCGCTGCGTCTCGGCGGCCTGGCGGCTCTGCGCGTCGCGCAGGTCGCGCGACGTGCGCATCCACGACGCCTGGGTCTCCATCGACTCCGACGCCGCGAGTCCTCGACCCGTGGGCAGGAGGAAGTTGCGGGCGTAGCCCGAGCGGACGTCGACGATGTCGCCGCGACGGCCCAGTCCCGTGACGTCACTGCGCAGAAGGACCTTCACGCGCCCACCTCCTCGGCGGACGCCTCGTCGGCGACGAGCTCCTCGACCGTCTCGCTGGCGCTCACCGCCTCCTCACGCTCCGGTCGCGGACCACGCGGTCCACGGTCGTTGCGTCCCCCGCGGCGCTCGGTGACCGTGCGCTGGGTGTAGGGCAGCAGCGCCAGCTCGCGCGCCGTCTTGATGGCCTCGCTCACGTCGCGCTGGTGCTGCTGGCAGTTGCCCGACACGCGCCGTCCACGAATCTTGCCGCGGTCGGAGATGTACTTGCGCAACTGCGCCAGGTCCTTGTAGTCCACCGTGTCGACGCCGTGCTGGCAGAAGGCGCAAGGCTTCTTCTTGACCCGGCGGGTGTCGATCTTCGGGGCGCGCTTGGGCGGCTTGGGATTATTGATACGAGGCATTAGAAGGGCTCCTCATCGAAGGCGTAGGTACTGGTTGGTTCGGCGTTACGCGCGGGTGCGGGGGTGTAGGACCCACCCTCGGGACGCGGAGTGCGCGTCACGACGGCGGTGGCGAAGCGCAGCGACGGCGCGATCTCGTCGGCGTTGATCTCGACGATCGAGCGCTTGTCGCCGTTCTCGGTCTCCCAGCTGCGCTGCTCGAGGCGTCCGGTCACCACGACGCGCGTCCCCTTGGACAGGGAGTTCGCGGCGTTCTCGGCCATCGGGCCGTAGCCGGCGATGTCGAAGTACGACACGCGCTCCTCCCACTCCTGGGTCTGGCGATTCTGCCAGCGGCGATTGACGGCGACGGACAGGCGAATCGCCGCTTGCCCGCTGTTGAGGAACTTGAGTTCCGGGTCGCGGGTGATGTTGCCCACGATCGTCACGGTGTTGTCTGGCATGTGGCCTCCTGTCTCGGTGCGTCGACCCTACGCCTCAGCCGCGACGCGACCGGCGTTGGTCCGCTCGTGGCGTCGCAGGATCTTGAAGCGCAGGACTTCGTCCGCCAGAGTCAGGATTCGGTCGAGCTCCACCACGGTGGTCGCCTCTCCACTGAACTCCACCAGCACGTAGTACCCCTCCTTGCGCTTCTTGATCTCGTACGCCAACGGACGCTTCCCCCAACGGTCGATCGTTCCGGGGGTTCCGCCATTGGCGCGAATCGTGTCGAGCGCCCGATCGAGGGCTACCTGGATGGACTGTGCGTCGACGGCAGTGTCGAACACAATCATGGTCTCATAAGGCCGCATGGCCACTGTCCTTTCCCTCTGGACCGGCTAGGCCGGGCTCTGTGCGACAGAGCAGGGTGTTCGTTCCCACCCGTGTGGGGACACCAGTCTAGTGGGTGGGCGCGCGGCGGGCTAGTCGAAGAGCCCGTCGGGGTTGGCGTAGGCCTCGGACTCGTCGGGGAAGGTCCCCGCGCGCACGTCCTCGGCGTAGTGGCGCAGCGCCTCTACCGTGGCCGCGCCGAGATCGGCGTAGCGACGCACGAACTTCGCCGGCGTGCGCCCGCTCAGTCCCAGCAGGTCGTGCCAGACCAGCACCTGTCCGTCGGTGTCCGGACCGGCACCGATGCCGATGGTCGGTATCGCCAACGCCTGGGTGACGTGCGTCCCCACCAGGCTGGGAACCCCCTCGATCACGATCGCGTAGGCTCCCTCGTCTTGCAGCGCTCGCGCGTCGAGCGTGATCGCCTCGACGGCGTCGCGCGTCTTGGCCTGCACCTTGAAGCCGCCGAAGGCCAGCACGCTCTGGGGCGTCAGGCCCAGGTGGCCCATCACCGGGATCTCGGCGTCGAGCAGCGCGCGCACGACGCCGAGGCGCACGCGCCCCCCCTCGAGCTTGACGCTCTGCGCCCCCGCGCGCACCAACGCCGCGGCGTTGCGCACGCTCTCGTCCACTCCCAGGTGATAGCTGAGCCACGGCAGGTCCGCCACCACGTGCGCCGTCGGCCGTGCGGCGGCCACCGCGCGCACGTGGTGGCACATGTCCTCGACGGTGACGTGAAGGGTGTCCTCGTGGCCCATGACGACGTTGGCCACCGAGTCGCCGACGAGGATGAGGTCGACGCCGGCCTCGTCGGCGTAGCGCGCGCTCGGCTCGTCGTAGGCCGTCACCATCACCAGCGGCGCATCGCCTCTCGCGCGCTTGCGCGAGCGGATCGCGAGTGCGCTGAGCGTCACTCGCCGACCTCGCGACGTCGCCGCGGCTGGCTGCGACGGGCCGGACGCCCCCCCGCGGCCCAGCGCCGCACGAGGTGGTGGAACGAGCACGCCACGCACACCTCCACCGCGTAGCACTGCACCGGGTCCTCGCGCCGCTCCAGCTTCAGCAACTCCGCGCGCGAACTCGGACAGGTCCCCCCCGAACCGAGCCGCGCCCCGAACACGTAGGTCACCTCGACGAGCTCGTGCTCGTGACACACCGGGCACACCTCGCCCGAGGGCCGCCCGACGTGGCGCGCCGCGCGCAGCAGCTCGGGGTGCGCGTCGCAGATCTCCTCCGGTCGCACCAGGCCCTGCGCCAGCCGACTGAGCAACGCGTGACGCACCAGTCCGAACTCGACGACCGCACCGTTCGCGGTGCTCGAGCGAGGGTCCTTGGTCATTAGGCGCGACACTACCGCCCCCCGAACGCCGCGCCACGCCACGAACGTTCATACTGCTGCGTCGATATATCGAAGTGATATAGTGGATCGCGTGTTGGACATCGCCATCCTCGGTCTGCTCATGGAGCGCGACCACCACGGCTACGAGATCCGCACCCAGCTTCGCGACCGGCTCGGTCTCGGGGTCAACGTCTCCTTCGGCTCGATCTACCCCGCACTGGCCCGACTGGAGCGCGAGGGCAGCGTCGAGGCCGTCGCGCCGAGCGAGCCGCGCCTCGGGTCCCTCTCGACTGGCTCTCTCTCGGGTGAGCGCGCGTCGCTGCGCTCACGACGCGGCACCCCCGGCCTCGGTCGACGCGGGCGCAAGGTCTACCGGATCACCGAGCGCGGTCGCCAGGAGTTCGTCGAGCGCCTCGCCAACCCGTCGACCGTCGACGACGGGCGCAACTTCTCGTTGCGCATGGCCCTCGCCCGGCACCTGACGCCAAACCGGCGCGTCACACTGCTCGAGCGCCGCCGCGCCGACCTCGTCGAACGACTCGAGGAGTTACGCGCCGGGACGCGCAACCCGCAGCTCGACGGCTACGCCCGCAGCGTCATGGAGCACGCGGCACAGTCGGTCGAGCTGGACCTGGCGTGGATCGATCAACTCTTGACAACGGAACGCAGTACCCCACAACCCTTCGCGCGCGACGCGAAGTAAGAAAGGAGCGCCATGGAGAAGATTCGCGTGGCCATCGCCGGCGTAGGGAACTGCGCCAGCTCACTCATCCAGGGTGTGACCTACTACCGCGACGCCCGTGACGGCGACGACGTACCGGGTCTCATGCACGTCGTGCTCGGCGGCTACCACGTCAGCGACCTCGAGTTCGTGGCGGCCTTCGACGTCGACGCCACCAAGGTTGGCAACGACCTCGGCAAGGCGATCGACGGCGGTCAGAACAACACGATCAAGTTCGCCACGGTCCCGTCTTTGGGTGTCACGGTCCAGCGTGGCCCGACCATGGACGGACTCAACACGTACTACCGCGAGGCCATCGAGGAGTCGCCCGCCGACGCGGTCGACGTCGCTCAGGCCCTGCGTGATGCCCGCGCCGAGGTCCTCGTCTCCTACCTGCCCGTGGGCTCGGAAGCGGCCCAGCGCTTCTACGCCCAGGCCGCGCTGGACGCCGGCGTCGCGTTCGTGAACGCGATCCCCGTCTTCATCGCCTCGGACCCGGTCTGGGCCGCCAAGTTTCGCGACGCCGGCGTCCCGATCATCGGCGACGACATCAAGAGCCAGGTGGGCGCCACCATCGTGCACCGCGTCCTGTCGCGACTCTTCGAGGACCGGGGCCTCACGCTGGACCGTACCTACCAGTTGAACGTCGGCGGCAACATGGACTTCAAGAACATGCTCGACCGTGAGCGCCTCGAGTCGAAGAAGGTCTCCAAGACCCAGTCGGTGACCTCCCAGCTCGAGAGCAGCCACCTCGGTGCCGACGACGTGCACATCGGCCCGAGCGACCACGTCCCGTGGCTCCTGGACCGCAAGTGGGCCTACATCCGCATGGAGGGACGCAACTTTGGCGACGTGCCGCTCAACCTGGAGCTGAAGCTCGAGGTGTGGGACTCGCCCAACTCCGCCGGGGTCATCATCGACGCGGTGCGCTGCGCGAAGCTCGCGCTCGATCGCGGTATCGGGGGCCCGGTGGTCGGACCCTCCGCCTACTTCATGAAGTCCCCGCCGGTCCAGTTCCACGACGACGTCGCCCACGAGATGGTCGAGGCCTTCGCGCGCGGCACCGACGAGAACATCGTCTGGCCGTAGGGGCCACCCAGCCGTCTCAATGCTCTTGGGCGGCCCACCAGGCCTCGAGCCGGGCGCGCGCCTCCTGCGGGTCGATCTCACCCTCGTCGAGACGGATCTCCATTAGGAAGTCCAGCGCGCGACCGACCGCCGGGCCCGGTCGGATACCAAGGATCGCCATCACCGCCACGCCGTCCAGGGCGGGCCGCAGTCGACTGAGGTCCTCACGCTCACGCAGCTCGGCGATACGCAGCTCCAACTCGTCCATGCGCCGGGCGAAGGTCGCGGCCTTGCGCGCGTTACGGGTCGTGGCGTCACAGCGCGTGAGCTCGTTGAGGTCGTCGAGCAGGGGGCCGGCGTCGCGCACGTAGCGTCGCACCGCCTTGTCCGTCCAGCCCATCTTGTAGGTGTGAAAGCGCAGGTGCAGCTCGACCAGCGCCGTCACGTCGTCGACGATCTGCTGGGAGTACTTGAGCGCAGTCAGTCGCTTGCGCGCCTGGCGAGCCCCGACCACCTCGTGGAAGCGGAAGGTGACGCCCTCGTCGCTGTAGGCGCGCGTCGCTGGCTTGCCGATGTCGTGCAGCAGCGCCGCCAGTCGCAGTACGAGACGCGGCGACGCCTTGTCCACGACCGCCCAGGTGTGGGCGAGGACGTCCTTGTGCTGGTGCACGGGATCCTGCTCGAGGCGCAGCGCGGGGAGTTCCGGCAGGAAGTGAGCAGCCAGACCGGTGCGCACGATGAAGTCCAGCCCCGGCGACGGTGTCGCCGTCAAGAGGAGCAGGTCGAGCTCGCCGCGGATCCGCTCCACGGACACCTTGGACAACTGGTCCGCCACCTCGGTGGCCGCCTCCTCGACCGACGGGTCGATGCGCATCTCGAAGCGCGCGGCGAAGCGCGCGGCGCGCAGCATTCGGAGCGGATCGTCGCGAAACAGCCCCACGGGGTCTGCGGGTGTGCGTAGCACGCGATCGTGAAGGTCCCGGTATCCCTGGTGGTAGTCGAAGAGGGTCTGGACACCGGTGGCGCCCGTGGCCAGGGCCACGACGTCGAGCGCCAGGGCGTTGATCGTGAAGTCCCGACGCCCCAGATCGACCTCGAGCGAGTCCCCCCACTCGACGGAGGGCTTACGCGAATGGTCGACGTAGGCCTCGGAGCGAAAGGTCGTCACCTCCGCCTTGACACCGTTCTCGCGCAGGATCCCGCCGATCGTGCCGAAGGCGCGCCCCTGCTCCCACAGCGTCGTGCACAGGGGCTTCATCAACGCCTCGACGTCGTCGGGGCGCGCGTTGGTCGTGAAGTCGATCTCGACCTCCTCCCCGCGCGCGAGGCCCAGCAGGGCGTCGCGCACGGCGCCGCCGACGGCGTAGAGCGAGAATCCCGCGTGATCGAAGGCGAGGGCCAGTCGACGTGAGAGGTCGGCGATCTCGTTGAGTCGTTCGTGTACCTGTTCCATTGTCGTCACTGCGAAGCAAGGGTAGTGGTCTCTCACCGCGTGATCGGAGCGACGGTAGCCTGGGGCAGCATGTCGCACCGACTTTCGACCTGGTGGCGGGCGCTCGGCGGCGTACTTCTCAGCCTCGCAACGATGACGTGGCCCACGGCCGCGCAGGCTGCGACCTCTCCTAGCCCGGCTCTCACTCTGGTGCACCAGGACGCAGTCGCAGTCCTGTCACGCGCGGGGGCCGCGCGGATCTCGATCAGCGTGGAGCTCCCCGCCCACTCGTCGGGCACGGCCCTGCGCCTCTCGCTCTATCCACGAATCCTCACGCGCACTGAGCTGGCGCCGATCACCAGTGGCGTCGGATCGCCGCTCGCCGCCATCGCGACGACGGGGCGGTTCACGCTGCGCTGCGTGTCGCGACGCGCGGTCACATTCTCCCTCGCCCTCTTCACCACCCGGCCCGCCCGCTACCCTTCGCCGTGCACGTCGCGTCCGACGGTGCTGCGCCTCCCCTGCGCGGGCCTCACGTGCGATGGCGTCTACCCCCTCTCCTACACGACGACCCGCGGCACCACGACGACCACCACCTGGTCACTGGTCGCCGTGCAGGCCAGTGCGGTCGCCCGTCCCCTCCACCTGGTGTGGATCACCTCGCTCGCCGACTCGTCATGGCGCCACCGCGCGCGTACGATCGCGACCCTGCGCGCCATCGCGCACCACCCAGCGGTACCGGTCACGCTGACGACCACCTACCTCACTCTCGCGCGAGCGCTCGACACCGCCTCGAAGCCGTCGGTCGCCTGGCGAGCGGCGCTGACCGCATCACTCGCCAGCCCCGCGCACCAGATCGAGCCAGGACTGCCCAGCTCGATCGACCTCGCAGGACTCTGGCGCCACCACCTCACGACCCAGGTCGCGCTGCAGTTCAGCCTCACCGATCAGTTCATCCGCACCATCACCGGACACCTCGCCGACGCCCCGGTCGTCGTGGCCCGTCCGCCGACGACCGGCACCATGGCGGCTCTCGGCGCCGTCGGCGTCACCGACGTCGTGCTGCCGGAGTCGGCACTCAGCGTCGCGCCCACCACGACGCTCACCTGGGGCGCGCCGTTCCACGTTCCCGACGCCCGCTCGCTGCTCGCCCTGGCCACGGACTCGCCGCTCTCCCAGCTCGCGACCGACGCCACCCTCGCGCCCGGACTGCGATCGGTGTTGACCCTCGACACTCTGGCGTTCCTGCACTTCGAGGCTCCCAACGCCCCCTCGACACGCACCGTCGTCATTGACGCCCCGGCGCCGGCCACGTCGGCGACCTACCTGAACGACGTCTTCGCCGGCCTCGCGCACAACCCCTTCGTCGTCGCCAGCGCCCTCGCGCCAGCCTTCGCTCCCTCGCTGGTGGCCACCAACGGATCGCCCGCGACGCGGACCCTGGTGCCGGGACCGGCGTCCAGCTGGTCCGCGCACAACGTCGCCTCGCTCCTCTCGCTCATCGGCACGACCACCTCCTACGCGCAAGCCGTCACCTCCTCGACGCTCGGCGACGAACTGCGCGTCGCCGTGGCGTCCTGCGAGACGGTGGGCCCCGCGGGGATGCGCCAGCGCGCGATCGACCACGCCACCGCACTGCTCGCCGCACAGACGAGCCAGTTCTCGATCGACTCCGCGGCGATCACGCTCACCGGTCCCGGCACCGCGCTTCCGATCACGGTGCTCAGTCGCGCGCCCTACACCGTCACGGCGGTCCTTCACCTCACCACCAACGGCGTGGGACTCGTGCGCGGCAACCTCTTCGCCGTGACGCTCAGCTCGCCCACCACCTCGGTGCGCCTGCCCACCGTTGCGCGCTCCTCCAGCGGCGCGACCCTGCAGGTCACGCTCACCACACCCAACAACCAGGTTGTCCTGGCCCAGACCGCTATTCAGGTCCGCGTCACCGCCACGTCAGTCGTGGGCTACCTCCTCACGGGCGCGTCGCTCCTCGTGCTCGCGCTCTGGTGGTGGCGCACGTCGCGGCGCCGACCCAAGGGACGACACGCCCGATGACCCGCGAGGCGACCCACGGATCACGCATCCTCTCCATGGCCGGCGGCACGCTGGCGTCGCGTCTGACCGGACTGCTGCGGGTGCTCGTCCTGGCGTGGGCCTTCGGCTTCACGCCCCTCGCCGACGCGTTCAACCTGGCCAACACGGTGCCCAACATGCTCTTCGACCTGGTCCTCGGCGGCATCGCCGGCGCCACGTTCATCCCGGTGTTCGTCGAGCGACTAGCCCTCGACGGCGAACGACGAGCCTGGCGCTCCATCTCCAGCGTGGTCACCGCAGCCGTGATCCTCCTGGTGATCGCGTCAGCGATCTCGTGGTGGGGCGCCCCGTGGATCATCGACGGCTTCACCGCCATGCGACACGCGTCCTCGACGGCGTCCCTGGCCTCGCTACGCCACCAGCGCGCCATCGCCACGGCGCTGCTGCGGTGGTTCGTCCCCCAGGTCTTCTTCTACGGCGTGATCGGCGTCGCGACGGCACTGCTGAACGTACGCCAGAAGTTCATCATGGCGACGTGGGTCCCCGTGGCCAACAACTTCGTCTGCATCGCGGTCCTCATCTGGTTCCACGTGGTCGATCCCAGCCCCACTCTGGCCACGCTGGCCTCGTCGCGTGACCTGCTGTGGCTGGGACTCGGCACCACGCTCGGCGTGGCGGTGCAGTTCCTCCTCCTCTTCCCCTCCCTCGCGCGCAGCGACCTCTGGCGCCTCACCCCCCGGCTAGACCTGCGCGACCCGGCGCTGCGCGCCGTCGGGCGTCTCGGAAGCTGGATCCTGCTCGTGGTGTTGACCAACCAGCTGTCCCTGTACATCGTGCTGGCGTTGGCCTACGGGATCGGGGGCAGCGGCCCCGTGAGCGCGTACACCTATGGCTGGTCGTTCATGCAGATGCCCTACGCCGTCATCGTGGTGTCGGTCCTCGGTTCGCTGACGCCCCAGTTCGCCCATCTGGCCACCGCTCACGACTTCGACGCCCTCGGGGAGCGCCTGCGCTTCGGGCTTCGTCAGTCACTGGTCATCATCATCCCGTCCTCGCTCGTGCTGCTGGTCCTGGCTCAGCCGCTGGTCGCCATCCTGCTCAACCACTTGGACGCGCGCCACCCCCTAGACGCCGGCACGGTGCTCGCCATCCTGGCGGCCGGACTCCCGGGATTCACGGTCTTCCAGTTGTGCGTGCGCGGCCTTCAGGCGATGCAGCGCGCGCAACAGGTCTTCCTGCTCTACGTGGTGGAGAACGGCCTGACCATCGTGGTGGCCTTCGCCCTGGGGCGCCACTCGGTGGCCGGACTCACCGCGAGTGTGTCGATCGGCTACAGCGTGACCGCGGTCGCCGCCCTGGCCGTTCTCGCCCACTACCGCGTGCGCGTCGCACCGGTCATCTGGTCGGTGCACATGCGCCGAACCCTGACCGCCTCGCTCGCCGCGACCGCGGCGATCGTTCTGGTCTACGCGACCTCCGGTGCCACCCACGGCGCAGGGCTGGTGGCGCGCTTCAGCGCGGCCCTCGTTCTCGGCGCGGTGGCCTACGTGGTCGCCGTCGTGCTGGGCCAGCGCCGCGCCGCCCGGCACCGCTCGAAAGATGCAAGGCTGGGGACGTTCTAGGGGGATCGTGCCAGGCATTCGAGTAGTCACCGACAGCGCGTGCGACGTGCCACAGGAGATCGCCACGGCGCTGGGGATCGAGATCGTGTCGCTCACGATCCGCTTCGGCGACGACGAGTACGTCGATCGCGTGGAACTCTCGGCGGCCGACTTCTGGCGTAAGTGCGCCACCTCGGCGGTCCTGCCCGAGACCGCCGCCCCTTCGGCCGGCGCTTTTCGAACCGCCTACGAGCGGGCGCGCGACGAGGGCGCCGAGGGGATCATCGTCCTGACCCTCTCAGCGGCCCTGTCGGCCACCTTCCAGGCCGCGAGCGTGGCCGCGGAGGCGTTCGCCGGCGACATTCCCGTCACGGTGATCGACACGAAGGCCGTCACCATCGCCGAGGGGCTCATCGTGATCGACGTCGCCGAGGCGGCGCAGAGGGGCGAGGACCTGGAGCACCTGACGGCGCGCGCCCACTCGCTGATCGAGCGCGTCGGCGTGTGCGCCATGCTCGACACCCTCGAGCACCTAGTGAAGGGAGGGCGCATCGGCGGCGCACGCGCTCTGCTGGGCCAGGTTCTCGCCATCAAGCCGATCCTCGAACTGAAGGACGGCGTCGTGGCCGAGGCCGGACGCCAGCGCACGCGCGCGCGCGCGCTGAGCATGGTCGCCCAGCGCGCCCGCGACCACGTCCCGCTACGCCGCCTGGCCATCGTGCACGGCGCCTCGCCGGAGGTGGACACCCTACGTGCCCTCATTCGTGACATCGGCAGCGAGTATCCCGTCATCGTCACCGACATGGGACCGGTCGTCGGCACCCACGGGGGCCCGGGAATCATTGGGCTCGCGTGGATCCAGGCGTCGGCTACGACGAGTTAGGTCCGTGCGCCGCGCCCGATCGGGGAAGTGGCCGACACCGCCACGGCGCACGCGGGGCGAAGAGGGCGGACGCGGTAAGTTCGTTGCATGAACGATGATGACGCGTCCCGCCAGCGCCACGACGACGACCCCGACCTCGTTGACAAGGCCCTAAAATCGTTCGACCACGTCCTGGACATCGTCCACGACAAGGTGGTCCGGCCGCTACTCATCGCGGGCCGAGCGATCGCCTTCGGGTTCATCATCGCCGTCATGGCCCTCGTGATCGTGATCGTCCTCGCCATCGGCGTCGTCCGGCTGCTCAACGTCTACCTCTTCGCCGGCCGGGAGTGGCTGACCTACCTCATCGTCGGGGTAATCTCACTCGTCGCTGGACTGCTGATCTGGCGTCGTCGTAAGCCCGTCACCCTTAGGAAGTAGAGCAAGTAGATGGAACACACGCGCGTACTCATCATCGGGTCGGGCCCCGCCGGTCTGACGGCCGCGATCTACTCGGGCCGTGCCCAGCTCTCGCCAATCGTGATCGAAGGCGAGCCCTCGTCGACGTCGGACCAGCCCGGCGGCCAGTTGATGCTGACCACCGACATCGAGAACTTCCCAGGTTTTCCCGAAGCCATTTCGGGGCCGGGCCTCATGGCGAACATGCGAGCCCAGGCCGAGCGTTTCGGCGCCGACTTGCGCGTCGCCAAGGTCACGCGCCTCGACACGACCGTCCGGCCGTTTCGTGCGTGGATCGGGGACGAGGCCGAGCCGAGCATCAGCGCCGACGCGGTCATCCTCGCGACCGGCGCCCGTTCGCTCATGCTCAACGTCCCGGGTGAGGAGCGCCTGCTGAGCCACGGCCTCTCCACCTGTGCCACCTGCGACGGCTTCTTCTTCCGCGGCCAAGAGATCGCGGTGATCGGCGGCGGCGACTCCGCCATCGAGGAGGCCACGTTCCTCACGCGCTTCGCCTCCTCAGTCACCATCGTGCACCGCCGCGACTCGTTGCGAGCCTCGAAGATCATGCAGGAGCGGGCGCGATCCAACGAGAAGATCCGCTTCGCATGGAACACGCAGGTGACCGAGATCCTGGGTGACGACAAGGTGTCGGGGCTGGCCGTGCGCGACACCATCACCGGTGAGGAGCGGGTTCTGGACGTCACCGGCGTCTTTCTCGCGATCGGCCACGTTCCCAACACCGAGCTGGTGATCGACCAGTTGACGCTGCGCGACAACGGCTACGTGCGCACCGGTATCGGCTCCTACACCGACATCGATGGTCTCTTCGCCGCCGGTGACGTGCAGGACGACGTCTATCGCCAGGCGATCACCTCGGCGGGGTCGGGCTGCGTCGCGGCGATCGACACGGAGCGCTGGCTGGAGGCGCAGGGTTTCTAGTCGCGTCGCTAGAGTGGACCCCACGACACTCCGACGTCCTCTGGGAGGGCTGATGACCGCACCGATCATTCTTACTGACGCGACCTTCGACGAGGTCATCTCCGCCGCCGACAAGCCGATCCTGGTCGACTTCTGGGCCGAGTGGTGCGGGCCCTGCAAGATGATCGCGCCCATTCTCGAGGAGTTTGCGGTAGAGCAGGCTGACCGATTCTCGATCGGCAAGTTGGACGTTGACGTCAACGTCGCCACGGCCACGCGGTACTCCGTGATGAGCATTCCGACTCTCATCCTGTTCAAGGACGGCCAGGTAGCCGCCCGCCTGGTAGGCGCCAAGCCCAAGGGAGCCCTCCTGCGCGACGTCACCGCCCACTTGTAACCCCGATCCGTACGCCGAACACTCACCTTCCCCTGCAGTCGGGCGACGCCGGACCACTGGTCCGCGAGGTCCGCGAACGACTGCGCAACCTCGGCTTCGACCTGGAGGACGCGCCCGCCATCGACGAGCCGACCACGGCGGTAATCGAGGCATTCCAGCGCTCTCGGGGACTGCCCATCACCGGGGAGGTCGACGCCACGACCTGGTCACGACTGGTGGAGGCCGGGTGGCACCTCGGCGCCCGACTCCTCTACGCCGCCCGACCATTCCTTCGCGGTGACGACGTCGCCGAGTTGCAGGTCCGTCTCGCTCGCCTGGGCTTCAACCCCGGCCGCATCGACGGCATCTTCGGCGCGCAGACCGAGATCGCCCTCATTGACTTCCAGCAGAATCGTGCCCTCGAACCCAGCGGAACCCTGTCGCGCGCGACACTGGACGAGTTGTTGCGAATGACCGCCCGCGCCGAGGCGAGTCGCCTGGTCACCGACGCGCGTGACGAGGCCGGCTTCGACACGGTGGCGGACGGACCAATTGTCATCACCGGAACGGCACCCCTCGCGCAACGAGTCGCGGCCCGCCTCCGCGAGCACGTCGACGTGCATCACCTGCCCGACACCCCCGTCGACGAGGTAGCCGAGTTCGCCAATCGCAGCGGCGCGGCCGTCGTGTTGTCCTTCGCACTGCTCGACGAGGTGCTGGGTATCCACCTGCACTACTGGGCGAGCTACCGCTCCCACTCGCGCCGAGGCGAGCGGCTCGCCACCGAACTGGCGACCGAGCTCTCGCACTACCGTGACCTGCCGCGCGTCGAGCTCACGGGCATGGCGCTGCCAATCCTTCGCGAGACGAGGATGACCACCATCCAGATCGAGTACGGCGACCAGCGCAGTGAGGTGGTCGAACGAGTCGCCGAGGTGATAACGGGCGTGATTTCGGCTGTTTTCCACAAGTGATCACGACTTCACAACGGGCGAACACTGGTTCTCGTACCAAAATCCTGTAGTAATAAGGTTTTTTAAGCGAGAAACACACAACTTCATCCACAACTTGGGGAAAACCTCAAGAAGAGGGTGAGGTTGAGAGTTGAGACTACTTGGCTTGGGAGATGACGATATACAGCCTCTCCAGGTCGTCAAGGTCCGCAAAATCGATGATGATGCGGCCATTTCTCCCCTTCAGGTCCACGTGGACGCGGGTGTCGAGATAGTCCTCGAGGAGGTGTTCGAGTTCGGCCACACTCGCGTCAGGTACGGGCCGCAGACGTGGGGCCCCTCCGTCGGTCCTCGGGCCCGGACCCTCGACCACCGCCTTGGGCTCGTTGAAGATTCGGACCGCCTCCTCGGTAGCGCGCACGGACAGCTCGTTCTTAATGATGCGCGCGACCATGGTCGCCTGGGCGTCGGAGTCGGCAATCGCCAACAGTGACCGCGCGTGGCCCGCCGTGATCTGCGAGTTCGCGAGCGCCGACTGGGCCACCTCACCAAGTTGAAGCAGCCGTAATGTGTTCGTAACATTCGCCCGACTCTTCCCCACGCGCTGGGCCACCTGCTCGTGAGTCAGATCGAACTCGCCAATCAACTGGGCGTAGGCCGCTGCTTCTTCCAGCGGGTGAAGATCGACTCGGTGGAGGTTCTCCACCACGGCCTGTTCGAGTGAGAGACGATCATTGACATCGTCCTGGACGAGTGCGGGTACGGTCTCCAAACCGGCGAGGTGGGCTGCGCGCCAGCGCCTCTCCCCCGCGATCAACTCGAACAGCTCAGTCTCTCCATCTACGGGTCGCACGATCAGCGGCTGGAGAACCCCCAGCTCCTTGACTGAGGCGGCCAGCGACTGGAGGCTCTCATCATCGAAGGACTTTCTCGGCTGAAAGGGGTTTGGGCGAATCGCCGTCACGGGGATCCGGCGCAGCGGGCCTTCGTCACTCTCGATTGGTGACGGAGGTACTGTCTCCGTCTCCCCCTCGGGAATCAGGGCGCCGAGACCCTTTCCCAATCCTGGTCGTCTAGCCATTAACGATCTCCTCTGTCATGATCTCCAGTGCCAGCGACCGATAGGCCTTGGCACCCTTCGAGTTCGGATCGAACTCCGTGATCGGTAGTCCGAACGATGGCGCCTCGGCCAGGCGCACCGTGCGGGGAATCACTGTCTTGCACAACTCAGTCGGGAAGTGACGGCGCACCTCCGCCGCCACATCGATCGACAGAGTGTTTCGTGAATCGTACATGGTGAGAACCACGGTAGAGATGGCGAGATCTGGATTCAAGTTGCGCTGGACGAGGTCCACGATCCTCTGCAACTGCGTCAACCCCTCAAGAGCGTAGAACTCCGTCTGCACTGGGACAAGAATCTCGGTCGCCGCCGCAAACGCGTTGATGGTGATGAGACCGAGTGACGGCGGGCAGTCCATGAAGACGAAATCGAAATCCCCTTCGACCGACGCCAGTGCGCGCTTTAGGCGTAGCTCGCGGGAGATGACCGAGGTCAACTCCTGTTCCACGCCGGCCAGATCGAGTGTTGCCGGTGCGACGAAGAGATTGTTAAACCCAGTCGGCTCGACTATGTCCACCATGGGCACATCGTTCAAGAGGACGTCGTAGACCGACCGCTCGAAACGGCGGCCGTCAACACCGAGACCAGTGGTGGCGTTACCCTGGGGATCGAGGTCCACAACGAGGACGCGCTTCCCGTTCTTTGCCAGCGCGGCCCCCAGCGAGATCGTCGTCGTCGTCTTCCCAACGCCACCCTTCTGATTCGCCACGGCGAAGATTCTCATCTTGGTGGCGTCTGCCATGGCCTCTTCCCGACTACGCGATCCCGACACTGCGTCAAGTACCCTGCCATTCAACACCGTTTGCTGAGACCAGTCAAGTATTCATGTTTCACGCGGAGCGGGAAGTTTCCGCCAGCAATGTTTCACGTGAAACTCATTATTCAATTACCATTCCCCAACAGGGAAACTAGAGGGTTTCCGTCGGAATCTTGCGCCCCGGTCACTGTGTTTCACGTGAAACATCCAGACGAGCGCAGGTGTCGAGCACGGGCTAGGGGTTACGAATCCCGCTGACTGGGCTCCGTACGACTGACCTCCACCCAGCGAGATGCTACCCCGCTCGTCCCGGAGTACCTCATTGACTCGACCACGCTTCTCGTGTACGAATCCCTCGCGCCATCGCCCCAACGGTGGAGAGATCCTCGGTGACACCGTCGTCCCTGACGATCCACGGGCGAGTCACCGCCAGTCACGAGGAGTTCTCGCCTTCTGCACTGCTCGTCTCCCATCTCGCGTGGCCGTCTCACCTAGTCGGAGAACGCTCCCCGGTCGCCGCTCTAGGGGTCGGCACCGCGACTCGAGCCCCGAGACTGACTAGGCACCGAGCATGCGTCGCGAAACCCCAACGAGATCCACCGATCATCAGACCGGTCAACTTGTGAGCCACCCCGGAGCCCTGGACGGTGCCAACGAGCTGGTCGGCCAATGGTGGAATGGATGGCATTCCTCTCCAGCCACGTCTAGTTGATCTGACGGTGGTCATCGCCATAGTCCGGCGAAGAGGCACTAGAGCCTCACGCCCCTGCGTCTCCGCGCACCCACAAGACAGCAACGAGCTCGCTCCATCCCGGGACCTAGCAACTCGGGCGGAGACGCGAGGACCTCCGGCCAACAGACCAATGACGGCGGCGGACCGACATTCTTCAAACAACTTCCGGTGAAATCCCAGTTGGAACAAGTCCTCTCATCGCAAGGCGCAGATCTACTCAGTCCCACCCTTCACGAAAGATCCGGCTCCCATGGCCAATGCCTAACCACCAGCGTCATGTTTGGTGTCGACCAATCTCCGCACCCAAACCTCACCAGAGCGGACGTTTCGCGGGAAGCCCCGTAGGTCGCGGGAACTTCTCCGGTGTCGCCTCACGCTTCACGAGGACGTGGAAGGACGCAGACGCCCGAAACGAGCCCCGAGACTCCAGACCAAGCCTGCCAACGTTTCACGTGAAACCTCACCAGAGCGGACGTTTCGCGGGAAGCCCCGTAGGTCGCGGGAACTTCTCCGGTGTCGCCTCACGCTTCACGAGGACGTGGAAGGACGCAGACGCCCGAAACGAGCCCCGAGACTCCAGACCAAGCCTGCGAAGACCTTCCTCGCTCCAACGACTCACACCCTGCTCTCCCGGGGGCTCTGAAACGATCAGGAGGCCGCCCAGCACGAGAAAGCGCGCCGCACACTCTGCCGTTACCGCGGGCCTACCAAACGACCGGGCCACAACGAGCTCAAAAGACGAGTCCAGACGGGCATCCCGAGAGGCGACCTCGCTCCTCCCGCATATGACTTCTGCGAAGTGGGGGGAATCGGGCCACTCGAGAACTTCACGAAGAAAGGCCGTTCTCTTCTCCATGGCGTCCAGGAGTGTCACCCGAGTACGCCACCGCTCCAACAGAACGAGGCCGGGGACACCGCCCCCACTCCCGAGGTCCAGCCAGGTTCCCGGAGCAACGGTAGAAAACCGATCCCAAGCCTGGATGAAACCCTCCGCATGTTCGACGTGGGTAGAGATCGGACCAGGACCTAAAAAGCCCCGCGCCCTCGATTCCTCGAGGGCGCGGGGCAACCAGTCTGATGTCACCTAAACATTATGCCGGAGCAATAACTACAAACCGGCGAGGCTCCTCGCCTTCCGATCGGGTGACCACGTCATCCCTTTCGGAGAGTGCGTCATGAACAGCCTTGCGATCCGCCGCGGACATCGGCTCGAGAGCTCGCTCCTCTCCCGTCTCAACTACCTCGTGAGCTACCTTCTCTGCGAACCGCCCGAGCGCCGCCACGCGCCGTTCCCGATACTGGGCGACATCCACGAGGATCCTGTCAGTGCGACCCGGGCTCTTGGATTGAACAACCGTACGGGTCACCTCCTGAAGCGCCTGCAGTGTCACACCACGGGGGCCCACCAGAATCCCCAATTCGGTCGGCGGCGTTGCGTTCACCGCCACCTCCACGGTCTCCTCGTCAATCTCATTGACCGAGACGTCCGCCGTGATGCTCATCGATGCTAGAAGACCTTGGAGAAACTCCTTGGCGATTCTTCCCTGTTCGGCCAGTGAAATTCCCTCAGCCATGCTGTCCTCCTTTGATGGACTCTTCTCCAAGCGTGTCGATTTCGTCACGCCTTCCGACTTTCCAGCCTCTGTGCTGGCTGAATTCGACTTCTTCGTCCGCGAGGGCTTGGTCGCCGACTTGCTACGAGGGCTTCGCTCGTCTTCCTTTTCCTTCTTCGGTACGCCCGAGCGCGGGCGGTCCGAGCGCGGGCGATCCTCACTGCCCTTCGCCCGGCGAGACCGCTTGGGACGAGGACCTGATGGACGAACCCGAGCTCGAACCCGAGCCTCTCCCCGCACCCGCCCAAAGAGACCCGCCTTGGGTTCCTCAAGTATCTCAATTTCCGCATCGTCCCGATGGACGCCCAAGTGGGCGAGGGCCCTCTCCGTAGCCTCCTCGATTGACTTTCCGGTTGTTTCGACCCAATCCATTCGGGTTACCGTTCCTTTCTCCTACGCTTCGTCCTCGCCCGTGTTGGGGGATTAGGTGCTGGCTTCTTAGCAACTGGCGGCGTCTTCGGTGATGTCGAGCCCGCTCCCGGGCGCGAGCGTGGTCCAGACGAGGGGCGTGAAGGTGGTCGTGAAGGTGGTCGGGGCAAAGGCTTCTCGTCACCTCCCGCCGTATCTGGTTTCTCTTCGTTCGCCTCGATCGCCTTTTGGGGAGCGGGCAACGACTTCTCCGCCCCCTTGTTGGGGTTCGACACACCAGCTCGGAACATCAAGTCTTGGGTGATGATTCGAATGAGAGTAGACACGATCATGTACAAAACGACAGCCGCCGGAATCACCATGTAGAAGTAGGCGAAGAAGATGGGCAGCAGTCGCTGCATGGCGACCTGTTGACTCGGCATGGCTTGGCCGGTCTTCTTGTTGCGGTTGTTCATCTGCGCCATTTGGAAGTACTGCAACGCCACCGCCACCACCACGAAGACGAAGAACGGAATCGCCGCCGCAATCGATCCGTGACTGCTGAAGGGTTTGAGGTTGAGATCCATCCCAAAGGCATTGATCTGACCGTGGGAGGCGATGAGGTTGTGGTACATCTTTGACGTCGTCGGGATGTACCGCGGCTGCGCCACTCCCTTAGCGGTCGTATTCGCGAGGCCCTTGATGACGCTATATAAGATGAAGAGGAACGGAGCCTGGAGTAGGACCGGAAGGCAGCCCCCGACGGGGTTCGCGCCCTCCTCCCGATACAGGCGCATCAACTCCTCGTTGAGGATCTGACGGTTCTCCGGTCCCTTGTACTTTTGCTGTAATTTTTTTATTTCTGGTTGCAGTTTCTGCATCGCCATCATCGACTTCGTACTCTTGATGGTGAAGGGAGTCAGCGCTCCCATGATGACGATCGTCAGTAGTGCGATAGAGATGGCGTAGTTAGGGACGAGACCGTAGAAGAAAGCCAGCAGCCACCCAAACAAGCGGAAGATCGGCTGGAAGATCGAACCGATGGTGTGGACGATGGACGCCATCAGTGAGAGCTCCTCTTGATCTTTGGTTCGGGAACGAGGTCAACGCCGTGAGGACCCAGGGGGCGACACCGACTCAGACGACGAATGGCCAACCAGCCACCTCTCGCGGCGCCGTGGACTTCAACTGCTTCAAGGGCGTAGTTCGAGCACGACGGGTAGAAGCGGCAGGGGGAGGGTCGCCCAGCCGTGAGTCGCTGGTAGACCCGGATCACTGAGCGCACCACGCGCGCAGCGGGCGACATGCTCACTGACGCGTCAGAGGACGCCGGCTCGATCAAGGGCTCGCCGTAGGTGCTGGTGGAGTTCGTCAAAAGATAACCTTCCTGTTTCGATTCCGCATTTCACCAGGTATAAACCAGGTCGGGGAGCGGGTTCGAGGGAGTCGAAGAGGGAGCGGAGTCGTCGGCGCACCCGGTTGCGAATGACGGCCGACCCCACGGAGCGGCCGATGGCGTACGCCACCCGCACCGGCTGAAGCTCGTCCCCGTCGCTCACTACCACGACACGAATCGGCCCACTAGAGCCCCGCGACGTTGGAGACGAGAATCGAGCAAACTGCCGGCGGGATTCGACCCGTCCCGGCACAACCGTCACACCGTCAACTGATGGCGGCCCTTGGCCCGACGCGCCTTGAGCACCGCGCGTCCGGCGCGCGTTCGCATGCGCGCGCGGAAACCGTGGGTCTTCGCGCGCTTCCGCTTGTTGGGTTGGTACGTACGCTTCACAGAAACCTCTTCTCAAAATGACTCAACGGCGCTTTGCGGTACCTCCTGGAGGTCGCTCACGCGCTGCAGACGTACGATCTTACCCGACCTCGACGCGTCACCCGGCACGAGCGCGCGCGGGGGAGTATGGTGGGTGATCCACGCGCCCAACGTGCCCCCTTTTGGGGAGAACAGACTTGTGGATAACATTCGAAACCGCCTGTGGAGGAGTACTGTGGATAACGGAGAGGAAGTATGGCTCGCCCTCCAAGAATCGTTACGTGGAAACACTTCTGCGGCGGTGTGGTCCGCGGGGCTCAGTACCCTTCGCCTTGTGGATTACCGTGATAATACCTTGGTGATTGGGGCTCCCAACCACATCCAGCTGCAGCGGGTCCAGCAGCGCTACCTGCCACTCATCACGGCGCACGCGCGCGAGGTCGCCGGACTCCCCATCGACGTAGCGCTCACCGTGACCGACACGTTCGCGCCCACCGCATCAGCAACCGCACTGAATGACGCCGAACCCGAACCCGAACCCGAACCCGCAGCCGTGTTCGCACCGAGTGTCGATCGACCCGCCCGCCTCGACCCGCGCATGACGTTTGACTCCTTCGTACCCGGCTCGTCGAACCGGCTCGCCTTCGCCGCCGCCCAATCCGTCGCCGAGACACCCGGGCGAACGTACAACCCCCTCATGATCTACGGGAACTCCGGCCTTGGTAAGACCCATCTCCTTCACGCCATCGGCAACTACGTCCATGAGAACTATCCCGATCGAAAGGTCCTCTACGTCTCGACGGAGACCTTCCTCAACGACTTCATCCGCGCGATCCAGACCCGTACCCAACTGGCACTGCACTCCCGCTACCGCGAGAACGACGTAGTTCTCATCGACGACATCCAATTCATGGAGACCCGAGGCGAGACCTTCCACGAGGAGATCTTCCATACCTACAACGCCCTGCACGGCGAAGGGAAGCAGATCGTACTGACGTCGGACCGTTCGCCACGCGACCTCGCTGGGCTCCAGGAGCGCTTTCGCAGCCGCCTGCTTCAAGGGCTCGTCACCGAGATCGACCAACCCGACCTGGAGACCCGCATCGCCATCCTGCACTCGAAGTCCGAGCGCGAAGGCATCGACCTGCCCCGTGACGTCGCGGAGTGGATCGCGCAACGCGTGCGCGACAACATCCGTGAACTCGAGGGCTCGGTGACCATGCTGCGCGCCTTCGCCAATCTTCGCCAAGAGCCCATCTCCCTCGACCTCGCCAAGAGCCACCTCACGAACCTCGGGCACGAGCAGGTCACGCTGAAGCCCGAAACCATCCTGAGTGTGGTCTCCCAGTTCTACGGTCTCTCGGTTGATGACGTCCGTGGTGCGAAGCGCCTTCGTCCTCTAGTCCACGCGCGCCACGTTGCAATGTTCCTGATTAGAGACCTCTTGGACAATTACTCGTATCCGATGATCGCACGGATCTTCGATGGTCGTAACCACACGACAGTCATCAGCGGTGTTGAAAAGATCCGTGAGCAGCTCGCGATCAACAGTGAGTTGCTGTCGCAGATCAATCAACTGAAGCGACAGCTGCAGGGAGATCTCCGTGGTTAGGTGTGCACACGTGTGTGCCCACCCTGTGCGCGGACCGTGGGAAAGGACCCCGCTCATGCACATGACGTCAGGGTTGCGACACGAGCGTTGAAGGATCTCTCCACAGCGATGTGGGGAAACTCCACACAACCCCGGCCCGTGCCATCAGGGACGATCACTAGCCATCCACAAATCCACAGGCCTACTACTACTAACAATCCTGATAGCAAGGAACACACCGTAGTGTCAGGAGACAAAGAAAGGTGATTCGATGAAGTTCAAATCAGAACGCGACCTTCTCGTCGAGGCACTCGCGGCAGCAAGTCGTGTCGTGTCGTCACGCCTCATCGGTGCGACGTCGGGCATTCTGTTGTCCCTGACGGGCAACAGCCTCTCGGTTACGGGCACTGACCTGGACATCACCGTACGAACCTCCATTGACGTGATCGGACTCGAAGACGGATCGGTCGTCGTCCCCTCACGGCTCGTCGTGGACGCGATCCGCTCCCTGGAAGCAGGGGCGGTAACGGTGAGTGGGAGCGACGAGAACGTCGATGTATCCCTCGGCCGCGCGAAGTTCTCACTACGGACCTTCTCGGTCATGGACTATCCGAAGTTGCCACCACTGACGGGTGTGCTGACCTCGGTCCCGGCGAAGGAACTGCTCCTTGGCCTCAGCCAGGTGGTACGCGCCGCGGCAACCGACGACGCACGCCCTCTCTTGACTGGTGTGTTGTTCACCACCGACCACGACTCGTTACGTCTCATTGCTACCGACTCGTATCGACTCGCCGTGCGTGACGTACCTGGAGTCAAGGGGTTCACCGACTCCAACGACATTCTCGTACCGGCGCGGGCTCTCCAAGAGCTACAGCGCGTTGCGGGAACACCCAACGACGACGCGGAGATCGGAGTCACCCTCACCGAAGCCGATATCAGCTTCGTCGTGGGTCGTACGAGCATCGCATCGCGCCTGATCGACGGCAACTATCCGTCAGTGCTGCAGTTGATTCCTGCGAGTTACCCGAATCAGTTACGCATCGCGAAGGACACACTGCTGGTGTCATTGCGGCGGACCAAACTGCTCGCCAAGGACGCCACCTCGTCAGTACGTTTGACGATGAGGGACAAGAACGTCGAGATCCGTACACAGAGCCACGACACTGGCGGCGTCGAGGACAACGTGGACGCCGACTACCAAGGGGAGGAGCTCACCATCGCCTTCAACCCCAACTTCCTCATCGATGGCGTCGAGGCGATACTGGGCGACGAAATCGTTCTGGAGCTCTCGGACTCAGTGCGACCCGCCATGGTCCACGGCGTGGACGACGAGAGATTCCGCTACCTCCTGATGCCCGTACGCGTCCAGTAGGTTACGTCATACCGTGGGACTCCACGAGCTGACCGTACGCAACTTCCGACTCTTCGACGAACTTGTCTTCACCCCGGACCCGCGAGCGGTGACGGTTCTTCTCTCACCCAACGGGAGTGGAAAGACAACCGTCCTCGAAGCAGTCTGCGTGCTCGCGACGGGAGGATCCTTTCGCACCCCCTCGGCCAGTGACCTGATTCGCACGGGGTCCGACCTGGCTGAGGTCCACGGCGTGATGACCCAAGGGGAGCGCCGGGTTGCGATCGACCTCACCGTGACCCGTGGAGCGCGCGCCACCACCAAACGCATGCTCGTCAACGGCCTTCGCCCGGCGTCACGCGCGGCGGTGGCTGAGGTCCTGCCGCTGACTGTGTTCACGCCAGAGGGGATCGACATCGTGCGCCACGGGGCCGAACACCGTCGTGCGTACCTCACGACACTGCTCACAGACGTCGACCTCGCGTCGGGTGACGTGATCGAGCGCTTCGCGCGCGTTCTCACGCAGCGCAATGCCCTGTTGCGATCTCTGCAGGGAGCTGCGCCGACGGCGACTCAGCGCGACGAGCTCGACGTGTGGACAACCGATGTCGCTCGCGAGGGGGAACGTCTCGTGGCTCGGCGCGAGGCGGTCGTGGCGAGCCTCGAGCCGTTGGTGGCGACGTTCTACGAGGAGTTGGCCCACGACGGACAAGCCACCGGCCTGCGTTACGAGCGATCATGGACGGGGGACCTCGCGACGGCGCTGCGCTCCACCACCGGCGAGGACTGGCGTCGCGGGTACACGACCCTCGGTCCACAGCGCGACGATCTCGCCCTGACCTTGGGAGGGCGTGACGCTCGCCGTCAGGCGTCCCAGGGCGAGCAGCGCACACTGGCTCTCGCACTGCGTCTGGCGGGGCACCACCTGGTTCAGCGCGAGCGATCACTGGACCCCCTCCTCCTGCTCGACGACGTGTTCAGCGAACTCGACCCACTGCGTGCTGACCGGCTCCTCCACCTCCTGCCCCGGGGTCAGACCCTGGTGACCACCGCGTCTCCGCTGCCGGCAGGGATGCACCCCGCCGTGGTGGTCGATCTGACCAACCCGTCATGAGCCGGCGCCGCGGCGATCACCCCGAGCCCCTCGATCGGCTGTTGGACCAGCTCGCACAACGGTGGCGACGCGTCGACGTGCGTCTAATCGACCACGTTCGCGAACTATGGCCCGCGGTGGTCGACCCGGTACTTGCGACGAGCTGTCGACCGGAATTCATCAAGGATCGCGTTCTCCTGGTGAGCGCGCCGTCAGGGGCCTTTGCCCAGCGGGTGATTCAAGAGACCCCCGCCATCGTGGCGGCGTTGGCGGTGCTCGGCGAGCAGGCTCCCACCTCCGTCCGTGTGCGGGTTGGCGTGGTGGAGACGGGCGACTAGAGGCCTGTCATCGGGGCTGATGTGGCACCCTGTCGAGTAGGATGGAGAGCGTCGAAGTACCGCGTTCGGCTAGGCGAAGAGCGCCACATTTTTACACTCGAAAGGATTGCTTCGTGGCCGAAACGACCAAGGGTTCCGGGTCTTACGAGGCGTCGGACATCACCGTTCTCGAAGGACTGGAGCCTGTACGGGTGCGTCCCGGGATGTACATCGGATCCACCGGTCCCGCCGGCCTGCACCACCTCGTCTGGGAGGTCGTCGACAACGCGATCGACGAGGCGATGGCGGGGTACTGCACACGGATCGACGTGACCCTGCTCGCGGATGGCTCGTGTCGTGTCGCTGACGACGGTCGTGGAATCCCCGTCGAGGTGCACCCGCAGTACCCAGGAAAGTCCGCCGCGGAGATCGTCCTCACCGTGCTGCACGCGGGGGGGAAGTTCGGTGGCCAGGGGTACAAGGTGTCGGGCGGACTGCACGGGGTGGGAGTCTCGGTGGTCAACGCCCTCTCCAAGGAGCTCGTGCTTGAGATTGATCGCGACGGCCAGCATCACGAATTGCGTTTCGCCAACGGCGGTGTCCCCCAGGGGTCACTGCGCATCACGGGGCCCGCGCCGCATGGCCGCACCGGCACCACCGTCACCTTCTCACCCGACCCGACGATCTTCGACGAGATCGAGTTCCGGGCCCAAACGATCACCGAGCGCCTCCAGATCATGGCGTTCCTCAACCGGGGCCTCGAGATCCGCTTCGTCGACGAGCGCCCGGGACGATCCGCCAAGGAGACGTTCAAGTACAACGGTGGCATCGTCGACTACGTGCGCCACCTCAATGCGGCCAAGGAGTCGCTCTTCCGCAAGGTCGGCTTCTACTCCCAGTCCGAGGACAATCAGGAGGTGGAGGTCGCATTCCAGTGGAACACCGGCTACTACGAGAGCATCCACTCCTTCGCCAACGGCATCGCCACCATCGAGGGTGGCATGCACGAGGAGGGGTTCCGCAAGGCCATCACGAACGTGGTGAACCGCTACGCGCGCAAGCGCAATCTCCTGAAGGAGAAGGAGGAGAACTTGGCGGGCGAGGACATCCGTGAGGGCCTGACCGCCATCGTGTCAGTGCGCCTCACCGATCCCCAGTTCGAGGGCCAGACGAAGGGAAAGCTGGGCAATGTGTCGATTCGCTCACTGGTGGAGCGCGCGACCAACGAGAAGCTGGCGGACTGGCTCGAAGAGAATCCCCGCGAGGGCGGCCAAATCGTCGCCAAGGCGGTGCAGGCCGCACGGGCTCGTCTCGCCGCCCGCCAGGCTCGTGACCTCACCCGTCGTAAGTCGGCACTGGACGGCGCCGGCCTGCCCGGGAAGCTCGTCGACTGCTCGTCGCGCGAGCCGCGCGAGTGCGAGCTGTTCATCGTCGAGGGGAACTCGGCGGGTGGATCCGCGAAGGATGCGCGCAATCCGCGCGTGCAGGCGATCCTGCCGATTCGCGGCAAGATCCTCAACGTCGAGAAGGCGCGGTCGGATCGGATCCTGAAGAACACCGAGATCCAAGCCCTCATCGCGGCGGTCGGGGCTGGGGTGGAGGACGACTTCGACGTGACGAAGATCCGCTACCACAAGATCATCCTCCTCGCCGACGCCGACGTGGACGGTAGCCACATCCGCACCCTCCTCCTCACCTTCTTCTTCCGCCAGATGACTGAATTGGTCAACAACGGTCACGTGTACGTCGCCCAGCCGCCGTTGTTCTCCACGCTGGTCGGCAAGGAGAAGGTCTACCTTCGTGACGAGGCTGAGAAGGCGACGTTCCTACGCGACAACCCCTCGCACAAGAACGAGTTCCAGCGCCTGAAGGGACTCGGGGAGATGGACTACGACGAGTTGCGCGCGACCACGATGGACCCGACCAAGCGCGCACTGCTGCAGATCACCGTCGAGCAGGCGGCGCTCGCCGATGAGGTCTGCTCGATCCTGATGGGCGACGACGTACCGCAGCGCCGCCACTTCATTCAGACCAACGCGAAGGATGTTCGCTTCCTAGACATCTAGGAGGAGTAGCTATGGCACGAAACCGACCCCCCGGCAACGACACCCCACCCGACGACGAGGAGGTGATGGGCTACATCGAGCCCATCGAAATCAACCTCGAGATGGAGCGCTCCTTCCTCGAGTACTCCATGTCGGTGATCGTCTCTCGGGCTCTGCCCGACGCGCGCGACGGTCTCAAGCCGGTGCACCGCCGCATCCTGTACTCGATGTTCGATCAGGGGCTGCGTCCCGATCGTCCCCACACGAAGTGCGCCAAGGTGGTGGGCGAGGTGATGGGCACCTATCACCCTCACGGCGACTCTGCCATCTACGACGCGCTGGTGCGCATGGTGCAGGACTTCTCGATGCGTCATCCCCTCATCAGCGGCCACGGCAATTTTGGCGGAACCGGGCCGGACGACGGGGCGGCGGCCATGCGCTACACGGAGTGCCGCCTCGCCCCCCTCGCCCTGGAGCTTCTCGACTCGATCGACGAGGAGACGGTCGACTTCGAGCCCAACTACGACAACACGACCCAGCAGCCCACCGTGCTGCCCGCCCGCTTTCCCAACCTCCTCGTCAATGGATCCCAGGGGATCGCGGTGGGAATGGCCACGAAGATCCCACCGCACAACCTCGCCGAGGTGATTGACGCCACGCAGCATCTGCTGGCTCACCCCGAGGCGACCTCCGATGACCTCCTGCGCTTCGTGAAGGGCCCGGACTTTCCCACCGGTGCGCAGATCCTGGGACGCCAAGGAATTCTCGACGCCTACCGGACGGGACGTGGCTCGATCAAGATGCGCGCGGTGGCCGAGATCGAGGAGCACCGCACCGGCGTGAGGATCGTCGTCTCGGAGTTCCCCTACGAGGTGTCGGTGGAGTCGATCGAGCAGAAGATCGACGAGCTCGTCAAGAGCGGTGACCTCGACGGTATCGCGGGCATGCAGAACGACTCGGCGGGGCGCCGACCGCGCCTGGTGATTCGTCTCAAGCGCGACGCCAACGCCAACGTCGTGCTGAACAAGCTCTACAAGAACACCTCGCTGCAGACCACGTTCGCGGTGAACATGCTCGCCCTGGTGGACGGCGTTCCGCGAACCCTGACCCTGGCTGACGCGCTGACCCACTACATCGCTCATCAGGTCGAGGTCGTGACGCGACGCTCCCAGTTCCGTCTGCGCAAGGCGCAGGCACGGGCGCACATCGTCGAGGGGTTGCTGCGGGCTATCGACATGCTCGATCAAGTGATCGCCACGATTCGCGGGTCTGAGGACCGAGCGGCGGCACGCGCGGCGCTGATGGTGGAGCCGTTCACGTTCTCCGAGGAGCAGGCCAACCACATCTTGGACATGACACTGGGCCGCCTGACCCGCCTAGGACGCAGCGAGCTCGAGGAGGAGGCGGCCCGGCTGCGTGAGACGATCGCGGAGCTTGAGGCGATCCTGGCGAGTGACGAGAGGCTGCGCGGCGTGATCAGCGATGAGTTGGCCGCAGTCAGGGCGAAGTACGCCGAGGCGCGGGTCACCGCCATCGTCAACGACCCCGGCGAACTGGGCGCGGAGGACCTCATCAACGACGAGGAGATCGTGATCACGATGACTCGGGCGGGCTACGTGAAGTCCGTCGCCGCGGACGCCTTCCGCGTGCAGGGTCGTGGCGGCCGGGGGGTGCAGGGAGCCAAACTGCGCGACGAGGACTTCGTCGATCAGATCATCCATACCACCACACACGCCTACGTGCTGCTCTTCTCCAACCTTGGGCGGGTCTTTCGCTTGCGCGGTCACGAGATCCCCATGAAGGAGCGGACGGCGAAGGGAACGGCAGTGGTCAACCTGCTGAACCTCCAGCCCACGGAGTCGATCCAGGCCATCGTCGCGACGGCCGACTTCCCCGACGACCAGTTCCTGGTCTTCGCGACGGCGAGTGGCACGGTGAAGAAGACCGCGTTCTCCGAGTACGACAAGTCGCGTCGCGAGGGCTGGATCGCGATCAAGTTACGCGAGGGCGACGAGGTCGTTCGGGTTGTCGCGACGAGTGGCGACGACGATTTGATGATGGTGACCTATCGCGGGATGTCCATCCGCTTCAACGAGTCCGAGGTGCGCTCCATGGGACGTGACTCGACCGGCGTACGCGGGATCAAACTGCGCGACGACGATCACGCCATCTCACTCGACGTGGTACGCGACGACGCTGACCTGTTCATCGTGACCGATACCGGTTTCGGCAAGCGAGTCAAGACCGAGCGCTTCACCCGCCAGGGTCGCGGCGGCCAGGGTGTGCGGGCCATTCGCCTCACCGCGGCGCGGGGATTCGTCGTGGCGGCCTTCATGGTGCGCCTGGTCGACGAGGTGATGCTGGCCTCGAGCGGGGGAGTGGTGATTCGTACCCCGGTGCGCGAGGTGTCCTCCCAGGGACGCGACGCCACGGGTGTGCGGGTGATGAACCTCGACGAGGGTCATACGGTGGCGACGGCGGCGCTGGTCCCCGCGGAGTCCGACTGATCGACGACGAGGTGCGTGACGCCGGCGACACGGTGTGCTACACCAGTCCGGATGGTTGCGCGCGTGATGACGGCCGACGAGGCTGCGGCGATGGTGGGTTCTCGTGACTCGGTGGGCTTCGGGCTGATCACCGCCACGCCCGGAGCGCTGCTGGGGGCGCTGTCACGACGTACTGATTGGCAGGACCTCACGGTGTGCGGGGGTCTCACTCTCGGGGACTTCTCGATGTTCACCCAGCCCGGGGTCCACTATCGCTGCCAGTTCATGGGTGGCGCCGATCGGCGATACCGGGATCGGGGCGGCGACGTGCAGTACGTGCCATCGTTCTTCCGGCACTACGGGGTGATGATGCAGCGCCTCGGAATCCGCGTCATGCTCGTCGCGGGCTCGATGCCCGACGCCCACGGTGAGGTCAGCGTGTCGCTGTACAACGGCGCCACCCTTGAGGAGTGCCGGCGCGCCGGGCGTGATCCCTCGCGCCTGCTGATCGTCGAGTGCTCGCCCCACTACCCACGCACGCTGGCCCTGGAGGGGCACTCCAACACGCTGAGCCTGGACGACATCGACGTCGTGGTCTACACCGACGAGCACCCGACGGTCGTCGTCAACGAGGCACCGACGCCCGTCGACGAGGCCATCGCGCGCCACGCGGCACCCTTCATCCCCGATGGCGCCACGCTTCAAACGGGAATTGGAGCGGTGCCGAGCCTGGTCGCCCACGCGCTCGCCGCGGGCCCGGGCGGAGACTACGGGGTGCACTCCGAGATGTTCACCGACGGCCTCTACCAGCTGATGCGAGCCGGGAAGGTCACGAACCAGCGCAAGGCCATCAATCGCGGGGTCGCCGTCATCACCTTCAGCGCGGGCTCCCAGGATCTCTACGACTTCATCCACGAGAACCCCCTGATCCGCATGGCGCCGGTGCAGTACACCAACGATCCGTCGGTCATCGCGCAGAACCACCGCATGGTGAGCATCAACTCCGCCCTCGAGGTCGACCTTCTCGGCCAGATCGGGGCGGATTCGATCGGCGCCCGTCAGTTCTCGGGGGTGGGTGGACACCAGGACTTCGTGGAGGGGACGAGCTTGTGCGCCGATCACGTCTCTCTGATCTGTCTGCCGTCGACCGCGACGATGGCGTCGGGCGAGCGACGTAGTCGGATCGTGGCGTCGATGTCGCCCCAGGGATCGGTGACGTCGCCGCGCCAGTTGGCGGGGATCATCGTGACCGAGCACGGCGCGGCCGACCTGCGCGGACGCACGGTGCGCGAGCGCGCCCTGGCTCTCGCGGCAGTGGCCGACCCCGCGTTTCGTGACGATCTCGTCGCGGCCGCGCACCACCTCGGATGACGGACGGGTCCCATTAGGGTAGGTGGGTGTTAATCGCGAAGGAACTGGGAATCGAGATCGGCGGACGCCGTCTGCTCGAGCCGGTCTCATTCACCCTCGGCGACGGCGAGAAGGTCGGCCTGGTGGGCCGTAACGGGGCTGGCAAGTCGACTCTTCTGGCCGTCCTGCTCGGTGAGACGCCCGCGCACCTGCGCCTCGAGGGAAGCGTCACCCATCAGGGGACCCTCGGACACCTTCCCCAAGAGCCGGTACCCGGTGGTCTCGGCGTCGAGCCGATCGGGCTCTCTCACGTGTTGAGCGCTCGCGGGCTCGACCGGATCGACGCCGAGATGCAGCACGCCCGGCACGCGCTGGCGGAGAACCCGACTGATGAGACGATCGAACGCTTCACCGAGCTCGAGACGACTTTCGGCGAGCGTGGCGGCTACGAGGCGGAGTCCGAGGTTGCGCGCCTGGCGGCGGGCCTGGGACTGGACGAGTCGCTGCTACTCGAGGACCTGGGCTCCCTGTCGGGGGGCCAGCGCCGTCGGGTTGACCTGATGCGCGTCCTCTACGAGGGACCGGACACGATGGTGCTGGACGAGCCGACCAATCACCTGGACCGCGCGGCGAAGCGCTGGCTCTTCGACGAGCTCGAGCGCTTTCGTGGCACGGTGCTGGTCATCAGTCACGACCTGCCGCTACTGGATCGTGCGATCAGTCGCGTTCTCTCGCTGCGCGACGGCCAGCTGCGTGAGTACCGGGGGAACTACACCTCGTTCCTGGCCCAGGACGAGGCGCGACGGCTGAGCGAGGAGAAGTTGGCGGCGCACCAGGACGCGGAGATCAGTCGGCTTGCGACGCTCGCCGACTCCATGCGTGGCCAGACCGAGCGGCGAGCGCGACTCGCCAAGGTTCTGGATCGTCGCGTGGACAAGATGCGCGACGGTCGCGTTCAGGTCAGTACGCGCGAGCGCACGGTGACCTTCAAGCTCCCCGTACCCCCGCGCAGCGGCGACGTCCCCCTAGTGGTCGAGCACCTGGGGGTTCGCTACGGGTCGCTCGACGTCCTGCGCGACGTGAACTTCATCACGCGTCGCGAGGATCGGATCGTCATCGTGGGGCGTAACGGCGCCGGGAAGTCGTCGTTGCTGCGCTGCCTCGCGGGCACGCAGGCGAGCACCGCCGGACTGGTCACCTTCGGGGCTCACGTGACGGTCGGCTACTTCGCCCAGGAGCACGAGCAACTCGACTTCTCCAAGACGGTCCTGGAGAACCTGGCCAACGCCACCGTGCCCACCGAGGTGCAGCGCCGGGCGCTGCTCGGGGCCTTCGGACTGAAGGGTTCGGCGGCGCACCAACTCCCCGGCACCCTGTCCGGCGGAGAGCGGGCCAAACTCGCTCTGGCCATGCTGGCGGCGTCGAACGCGAACCTGCTGCTCTTGGACGAGCCGACCAACAACCTGGATCCGGCCAGCGTGGACGCCCTGGGCGCGGTGATGCGTCAGTGGCGCGGCACGATCGTGGCCGTCAGCCACGAGCGGGCCTTCGTCGAAGCCCTCGAGCCCACGCACTGCGTGCTGCTGCCCGAGGAGTACTTCGACTTGTGGCGCGACGACTACATGGACCTCATCGAGCGTCGCTGACGCGAGGCGCCGCTAGCTCTGCTCGGCGGCGACCTTCTGCTCGGCGACCTCGCGGTGCACGGCCTCCATGTCGATGGCCTTGACCTGGTCGATGAGACTCGTGAGCGCGGACTCGGGGAGCGCCCCGGCCTGGGAGTAGAGGACCACCTGCTCGCGGATGACCATGAGTGTCGGGATCGACATGATGTTGAACGACGCCGCGAGCGCCTGCTGATCCTCGGTGTCGACCTTGCCGAAGACGATGTCGGGGTACTTCTCCGACGCCGCCTCGTAGATCGGGCCGAACATCATGCAGGGGGCGCACCACCCCGCCCAGAAGTCGATCAGGACGGTGTCGTTGGACGCGACCACGTCCTCGAAGTTCTCGACGGTCAGTTTGACGGTGGCCATAGCGCCTCCTCGTAGGGGTGGTGCGGGTTCCGCCCACCAGTCTCGTTGTGTCTAGTATACCCCCACCGGTATGAATCGTGTCCGGCGCCGTACGGGCGAGGTCGCCGCGTCCAGTCCTACTGGGGTGGTCCGCTCGTGAGGGTGACCGTCGCCGTGTGGCTGGCCCCGCTTGGGTCGTTCCAGGTGACGACGATCTGCTGGCCGGGGCGCGCCGCGTCGATGGCGTGGAGCAGCTCGGTGGGCGTGGTGACCGAGGTGGAGCCGACGCGGGTGATGGTCGCGCCCGCGACCAGCCCGGCGCTGGCGGCCGGGGTCGAGGGGATGACGCCGGCGACAGCGACGCCGGCGGCCGACCCTGCGCTCGAGCTGATCTCGACGCCGAGCAAAGCGGTCGGCCCCACGTGCACGGTTCCTGAGGCCTGGCCGCTGATGATCTCGTGGGCGATCGTGAGCGCGGTGGCGATGGGGATCGCGTAGCCCTGGGCCGCCGAGCCGAGCGCGACCGTCGATGACGCGGCGGTGTCCATGCCGACGACGCGGCCCTTGGCGGTCGTGAGGGCGCCACCGGAGTCACCCGGGATGAGTGTGGCGTCGGTCTCGATCAGTCCCGACAGGCTCTCCGAGGAGCCGGTGGAGGGGTCGCCTGCGGTGATCGACTGGTCGAGTGACGTGATCCGCCCGGCCGTCACGGTCGGCGTGCCCCCCAGACCGTCCGCGTTGCCCACGGCGTAGACGCTCTGGCCGACCGTCGTGGGCGAGGACGCGAAGGTCGCCGTGGTCAGGCCGGACGCCCCCTGTAGGCGCAGTACCGCCACGTCCGACGTCGCGTCGTAGCCGACGACGGTGGCGGGGTAGGTCTGGTGGTTGCCCAGGTCGGTGACCCGGATCGTGGTCGCGCCGTCGATCACGTGGTTGTTGGTGAGGATCAGCCCCTTCGACGAGAGAACGATTCCCGTGCCCGCCGCCGCGGACTGCTGGTAGTTCAGCGTGGTGTTGATATCGACGAGTCCGGCTTCGGACCGAGTGACCGCGCGGGGCACCGCCGCCGACGTGGAGGGTGTGGTGTTCCCGAAGGGGAACGAGAAGCTCGGGCCACCCTCGCCGAAGGGGGAGGTGAACGTTCCCCCTCCGAAGGCCTGTGCGGGCCGGGTCGGTGTCTGCTGGGTTCGCCCGATGGCGAAGCCGGCCGCCCCCGCGGCGGCGCTGGCCACGACCAGCCCGGCGACGACGCTCGTGATGAGGCGCCGGCGACCCCGGGGGGTGGGGCCGCCGGCGAACGGGGCGGGTGTCGGGGGGGCTGTGGCGTCGAGGGCGGGCTCGTCGAAGGGAGCAGGTCCTGGGGTCATGTCGCTCATTGGAACCTCCCGGTGTGTCGCGTGTGAGGCGGTGTTCGCTGCACCGGTGCCAGTATGGCCGTTGACGCTGAGATTTCACCAAAGGAGATCAAGAATGCGATAACAATTCGCCGTCCACGGTGTCAACGGTCCAGGATTGGGACTTTTGGCCCTGGGACGACGGTGGTCCAGCGGGTAGGAGGAACGCTGGGTCGGTCGTGAGTCGAGCCCCGCGAGCCATATCGAGGAGGGGACGTGAGGATCGAGGACTCGGCCTGCGCGGTGACGGGGGCGTCGTCGGGCATCGGGGAGGCGACGGCGCGGCTCTTGGCGTCGCGCGGCGCTCGCGTCGCGCTGCTGGCGCGGCGGAGCGATCGTCTGGCGGCCCGGGCGGCTCAGCTGCCAGGGTCCGTGCCCCTGGTCACGGACGTCACCGACGACGTCCAGTTGCGCGCCGCGCTTGCGCGGGCGGGTGACGTGCTCGGCCGGATCGACGTGCTGGTCAACGACGCCGGGCAGGGACTCCACGTCCCCCTCGAGCAACTGGATCCCGGGGACCTGCGCGCCGTCTTCGACCTGAACGTGGTCGCGCCGCTCGTGGCGATGCGGGCTGTTCTGCCCGGCATGCGCGAGCGCGGGGCGGGAGCGGTCGTCAACGTGAGCTCGTTGACTTCGCTTCGCGCCTTCGCGCGGCTCGGGGGGTACTGCGGCCACCAAGGCCGCACTCAACGCCCTGTCGCGGGTGACGCGCGGAGTTCGCGGCTGCGGAGATTGCGGTGTCGCTGGTCTACCCGGGGGTCACCGCCACCGAGTTCCACGACCACCTGCGTGCGGGCCACTTCGTGAGTCGCGGCGAGCCGGTGCGCGCGGCCTCGCCGGAGTGGGCGGCCGCAGCCGTGGCCTTCGCGATTGAGTCCGGCGATGCCCACGTCCTCGCGGCCGACCCGCCCCGGGCCTTACACCTGGGTGACGAGGAGAGCCTGGCCGACCTCCTGGCGCGCGCAGCGCGCGCGCCAGGGCCGTCGTGAGGCGAGGTGATCGTCACGCCAGCACTACGATGCGTTGCGGTGGCCCCCCGCGACGTCCCGTTCGAGCGCGACTTCCTCTGGGGGACGGCGACGTCCGCCTACCAGATCGAGGGTGGCGCGTCGAACACCGACTGGTGGCGCTTCGAACACCAGGCGGGGTCTCCGGTCGCGGAGCCCTGCGGCGACGCCTGCGACTCGTGGCGGCGCTACGAGGAGGATCTGGACCTGGTGGCGTCGCTCGGGCTCAACGCCTACCGCTTCTCGTTGGAGTGGTCGCGCATCGAGCCGTCAAGGGGCGAGGTCGACCAGGGGGCGCTGGCGCACTACCGGCGCGTCCTGGAGGGCTGTCGCGCACGGGGCTTGGCCCCGGTGGTCACGCTGCACCACTTCACCCTCCCGCGGTGGGTGGCCGACGAGGGCGGCTTCGAGAGCCCCACCATCGTCGCGCGAATGGCCGAGTACGCCGGCGTGGTGGGCGCGGCGCTCGGCGACCTGATCGCGGTGGCCTGCACGATCAACGAGCCGAACATCGTGGCGGCGATGGGCTACCTCGCGGCGATGTTCCCCCCGGGGGTGAGTGATCGGAGCCGCTACGTCGCCGTGAACGAGACGCTGCGCGAGTGTCACCGCGCGATGACCCGCGCGCTGCGCGCGGGACCCGGAAGCTTCCCGATCGGCCTGACCCTGTCGATGGCGCAGTACGAGGCGGTGGAGGGCGGTGAGGCGGCTCTGGAGGACTTCCGTCGCGAGATGGAGGACGGGTACTTGCGCGAGATCGACGACGATGACTTCCTCGGCGTTCAGTGCTACACCAAGCACCTCGTTGGTCCGGACGGTCTGATCTGGGGGGGCGACGGCGAGCTGACCGACATGGGCTATCTCTTCTGGCCCGAGGTGGTGGGCCACACCCTGCGCCGCGCGGCGCGTTGGACGTCGCGTCCGCTCGTGGTGACCGAGAACGGGATCGGCACCACCGACGAGGCGCAGCGCGTGCGCTACTTGGCGGCGGCGCTGCACAGCCTCGACGAGGCTCGCCGCGAGGGGGTCGACGTGCGCGGCTACTTTCAGTGGTCACTGCTCGACAACTTCGAATGGGTCCTGGGCTAC
>JAJYNX010000044.1 GCA_021786095.1 Actinomycetes bacterium
CATCGCGTCGTCGATCATGTCCAAGAAGATCGCCGAGGGAACCTCGGCGCTGGTCCTCGACGTCAAGGTCGGCCGCGGGGCATTCATGGGCGAGCGCGAGCGCGCGCGCGACCTGGCGCGCACCATGGTCGAGCTCGGCGAGGACCACGGCGTGCGCACGGTCGCCCACCTCACCGCCATGGACGCCCCACTGGGCCGCTGCGTCGGCAACGCGCTCGAGGTGAGCGAGTCGCTCGACGTGCTCGGTGGCGGCGGACCCGACGACGTGCGCGAGGTGACGCTGAGCCTGGCCCGCGAGATGCTCGCCCTGGTCGGGCTGGACGCCGATCCGGCGGCGCACCTGGACGACGGCCGCGCGCTCGCGACCTTCCGGCGCATGGTCGCCGCGCAGGGCGGCGACCCCGACGCCCCGCTGCCGGTCGCCGTACGCCGCGACCAGGTTCTCGCCGCGCGCGACGGCTACGTCCGCTCGCTGGACGCTCGCGCCGTCGGCGTGGCTGCCTGGCGCCTGGGTGCGGGGCGAACACGCAAGGAGGACCCGGTGAGCGCGGGCGCCGGCGTCATCTGCCTGGTGCGCGAGGGTCAGCGCGTGTCGGCGGGCGAGCCGCTCTTCGAGCTGCGCGCCGACGACGACGACCACCTCGCGCGCGGGCGCGATGCGCTCGCGGACGCCGCCACGTTCAGCGACGAGCCGGGCGAGCCGCGTCCCCTCCTGCTCGAGCGCGTCGCCCGCTCCGGGACCGACGAGCTGACCACTCGGTAGCCTGATCCCATGACCATCCCGCTGACGCGCGAACTCATCGAACGCGCCCCCAAGGTCCTCCTGCACGACCACCTCGACGGCGGCCTGCGGCCCGCGACGGTCGTGGAGCTGGCTCGCGAGATCGGCTACTCCTCACTGCCCACGAGCGACCCCGCCGAGTTGGCGGCGTGGTTCGTCGCCGACGAGCCCGGCGGCGACCTGGTGCGCTACCTCGAGGGGTTCGCCCACACCACCGCGGTGATGCAGACCCGCGATCAGCTCGAGCGCGTGGCCAGTGAGTGCGCGCTCGACCTGGCGCGCGACGGCGTCGTCTACGCCGAGGTCCGCTTCGCTCCCGAGCTGCACACGCGCGCGCGACTCACCCACGCCGAGGTCGTCACCGCGGTGCTGGCGGGCTTCACCCACGGCACCGCCGCCGCGCGGCACGAGGGGCACACGATCATCGTGCGCACGATCCTGTCGGCCATGCGCCAGGCCCACCTCTCCGAGGAGATCGCCGCGCTGGCCGTGGCCTTTCGCGACGAGGGGGTGTGCGGCTTCGACATCGCGGGTCCCGAGGACGGCTTCCCTCCGACGCACCACCTGCGCGCCTTCCACCTGATCCAGCGCGAGAACTTCCACCTCACCATCCACGCCGGCGAGGCCTTCGGCCTGCCCTCGATCTGGGAGGCCGTCCAGTTCTGCGACGCCGAGCGTCTCGGCCACGGGGTGCGCATCGTCGACGACATCATCCACCACGGCGACGACGACGTGGTCCTGGGCCGCCTGGCCAACTACGTGCGCGACCGGCGCATCCCCCTCGAGGTCTGCCCGACGTCGAACGTGCACACCGGAGCCGCCCGCTCGATCGCCGAGCACCCGATCGAGCTGCTGCGCCGGCTGCGCTTTCGCGTGTGCGTCAACACCGACAACCGGCTGATGAGCGGCATCACGCTGTCCGACGAGTTCGCGGCTTGCGCCGAGGCCTTCGACTGGACCCTGGCCGACATGGAGTGGCTCACGCTCAACGCGGCCAAGAGCACCTTCTACCCCTTCGACCAGCGCCTGGCCCTGATCAATCAGGTGATCAAGCCGGGCTTCGCGTCCCTGGCGGCGACGGGGCGAGCCGATCGCTGAGCTCGTCGAGTATCGCCGCGGCCCGCGCGCGCGCCGCGGCGCGATGCGCCACCAGCGCCGGTGACGGCGGTGCGGTCACCTCGACGTAGACCTTGAGCTTGGGCTCGGTGCCCGAGGGTCGCACGACGACGCGGCCGTCGGCGACGACCAGCACCAGACCCGTCGTGGGCGGCAGGCCCCGCCAGCCGCGGGCGAGATCCGCCACCTCGTCCACCGGCGACGCGCCAAGGTGCGTCGGCGGTGCGTCACGCAACCCCTCGTACGCCGCGCGCAGACGCGCGGGCGCGTCGTCACCCTCGATCCGCCAGGAGCGGTGATCGATCGCGTGCACGCCGTAGTCGCGCTCCAGGTCGTCCAGACGGTCGAGCAGCGTGCGCCCCTCGCGCGCGAGGTCGTGCGCGAGCCGACACAGCGCCAGCGCCGCCGAGAGGCCGTCCTTGTCGGCCACCAGGGGGTCCACGGCGAAGCCGAGGGCCTCCTCGTAGCCGAAGCGCAGCACGCCGGATCCGGCGGCCTTGGCGATCCACTTGAAGCCCGTCAGCGTGGTCACGCAGCGCACCCCGGCGCGCGCGGCCATCGCCGCGAGCATCGTCGACGACACGATGCTGGTCGCCACCACGTCGTCGGGACCGGTCGCCGTCGCCAGCAGCTGGGAGCCGAGCAGCCAGCCGATCTCGTCGCCGAGCAGCACCCGCCAACCCCCGGGACCGCGCACGGCCGCTCCCAGCCGGTCGGCGTCGGGGTCGTTGGCGATCACCAGGCTCGCCCCCACCTCGTCGGCGCGGGCCATCGCCAGGTCGAGCGCCCCCGGCTCCTCGGGATTGGGGAAGGCCAACGTCGGGAACGCCGGGTCGGGCGCGAACTGCGCGTCCACGACCGCGACACGCGAGAAGCCCGCCGCCGCCAGCAGCTCGGTCGCGGGCTGTCCCCCGACGCCGTGCAGCGGCGTGTAGGCGACGCCGAGGTCGCTGCCCCCGGCCACGGCGAAGCGCGCCACCAGGTGCTCGCGGTAGGCGTCGAGCAGCGCGGCCTCGATCACGTGGTGACGCGGGTCGCCGCGCTCGCCGAGCGTCGCCGGCCCCGCCCGGCGCGCGGCGTCCTGCACCACGGCGTCGTGGGGGGGGATGATCTGGGACGCGTCCGGACCGTAGAGCTTGTAGCCGTTGTCGGCCGGCGGGTTGTGGCTCGCCGTGATCATGACGCCGGCCACGGCGCCCAGCGCGCGTACGCAGTAGGACACGAAGGGCGTGGGCAGGGGCCGCGGCATCTCCCAGACGGCCACGCCGGCACCGAGCAGAACCCGCACCACCTCGTCGTTGAAGCGCTCGGAGCCGTGGCGCGCGTCGCGCCCCACCACCACGCCGCGCTCGACGTCGGCGCCGGTCGCGGCGAGCCAGGCCACGACGCCCTGGGTCGCGCGGCGCACGCTCAGCCGGTTCATCCCCGCCGGACCCGCCATCTCGGGTCCGCGCAGGCCCGCGGTGCCGAACTCCAGCGGGTGGGCGAAGCGGCGATCCAGCTCCGCCTCGTCGCCGTCGGCCAGCAGCCGTGCGAGGGTGGCGCGGTCCTCGGGGTCGGGGTCGGCGGCGATCCACGCCGCCACCCGCTCGGCCAGCTCCGGGCGCACCACGCCGGTCACAGCCGAGGCACCAGGCGCGCCAGCAGCTCGCCCAGGGAGCGTGCCGCGTGCTGACCGGTGGCCAGCACCTCGCGGTGGTCGAGGGGGGCGGCCGCCACCCCGGCCGCCGGATTCGACACCAGGCTGAGCGCCAGCACCTCGGCCCCCAGGTGACGCGCGGCGATCGCCTCGAGCACCGTCGACATCCCGACCAGGTCGGCGCCGGACCGGCGCAGGGCCTCGATCTCGGCGGGCGTCTCGTAGTGGGGTCCGCGCAGACCCGCGTAGACCCCCTCGGCCAGCGTGGGCGCGACCTCGCGCACGAGCGCGCGCAGCCGGGCGCTGTACAGGTCGGTGAGGTCCACGAAGCGCGCGGCGTAGGGCGCCGGCGGCGCCTCGCCCTCCAGGGGCGAGGTCCCGGTGAGGTTCAGGTGGTCGCGCACCACGACCACCGAGCCCGGCGTCAGGGCCGGGTCGATCCCCCCGGCCGCGTTGGTGAGCACGACCACCCGAGCCCCGGCCGCCACCACGGTGCGCACCGGGTGCACGACGCGCGCGGCGTCGTGTCCCTCGTAGAGGTGGACGCGACCCGCCACCAGGGCGACGTGACGTCCGGCGACCTCGAGTGAGAGGATCGCACCGTCGTGGCCGGCCACGGTGGGCGCCACGAAGCCGCTGAGCTCGCCGGTCGCCACGATGCTGGTCGGCACACCCAGGGCGACGGCGCCCTCGCGCCAGCCCGAGCCCAGCACCACGGCCACGTCGTAGCGCTCGACGCCGCTGCGCGCACGCAGCTCGTCGGCCGCGCGCGCGGCCAGCGCGAAGGCGCCCGCCTCGGGGCTCACTGGCCCACCGTGTGCCACACGGTCGTGGTCTCGACGAAGGCGCGCAGTCGACGCAGGGAGGCGTCACCACCCGTCCGCGGGAACAGCACGCGCGTGATCGTCGCGGCGGCTAGGGCGGCCAGTTCGCCGGCGGCGTCGGGCGCCCCCTCGAGATCCAGGCCGTCGACGTCCTCGTGACTGGCGAGCACCGGCGCGAGCTCGTCGAGCGATCCGGTCAGGACGTTGACCACGCCACCCGGCAGGTCCGCGGTGGCGCTCATCTCCCCCAGCAGCACCGCCGGCAACGGCCGCGTCTCGCTCGCCAGGGCGACCACCGCGTTGCCGACGCACAGCGGAGCGGCGACGGCGTCCACGAACCCCTCGAGCGAGGAGTCGCGCGGCGCGAGGACCGCCACGACGCCGCTGGGCACGGGCAGGGAGAAGTTGAAGAAGGGTCCGGCCACCGGGTTGGCGCCACCGAGCACCTGGGTGACCTTGTCGGTCCAGCCGGCGTACCACACCAGGCGGTCCACCGCCCGGCCCACGCTGGCCCGGGCGTCGGTCGCGTCGAGGCCCTCCGCCGCCGCCACCTGCGCGGCCAGCTCACCGGCGCGCGATTCGGCCATCTCGGCCCAACGGTAGAGGACCTGGCCCCGGTTGTACGCACTGGCGGACCACCAGCGCGGCTGGGCCGCGCGCGCGGCGCGCACCGCGTCGCGCACGTCCTTGCGCGAGGCGCGCGCGACGTTGGCCACGAAGGCGCCGCGCGCGTCGAGGACCTCGTAGGTGCGTCCGGACTCCGAGCGCGGGAAGGCGCCGTCGATCAGCAGCTTGTAGGTCTTGCGCACGTCGAGCCGCTCAGACATCGAGGTACGCCGCCAGTCCCGGTCGCCCGCCCTCACGGCCGAACCCCGACTCGCGCACCCCACCGAAGGGGCTCGTCGGATCGAAGCGGTTGTAGGTGTTGGCCCAGATGACCCCGGCGCGCAGACGCTGGGCCACCCACAGGGTCCGGCTGCCCTTCTCGCTCCACACCCCGCACGCCAGCCCGTAGGTGGTGTTGTTGGCCTTGGCCACCGCCTCCTCGGGCGTGCGAAACGTCAGCACCGACAGGACCGGTCCGAAGATCTCCTCGCGCGCGATGCGGTGCGACTGCGACACGTCGGTGAAGACCGTGGGCGCGAACCAGTAGCCGTGCTCGGGCAGGGCGCAGGAGCTGGAGTAGCGCGTCGCGCCCTCGCGCTCCCCCGCGGCCACCAGCTCCTCGATGCGCGCCAGCTGGGCGCGCGAGTTGATCGCCCCGACGTCGGTGTTCTTGTCCAGGGGGTCGCCCACGCGCAGCTGCTCGACGCGACGCTGCAGGCGGCGCAGCACCTCGTCGGCGACCGTCTCCTGGACGAGCAGGCGCGAGCCGGCGCAGCACACGTGCCCCTGGTTGAAGAAGATCCCGTCGATGATGCCCTCGACCATCTCGTCGATCGGGGCGTCGTCGAAGACGATGTTGGCGCCCTTCCCCCCGAGCTCGAGGGTCAGGTGCGTGGCGCGACCGGCGACGCGCGCCTGGATCGCCCGACCCACCTCGGTCGAGCCGGTGAAGGCGATCTTGTCGACGCCGGGGTGCTCGACCAGCGCGGCGCCGGTCGCGCCGTCGCCGGTCACGATGTTCACGACCCCCGGGGGCAACTCGGCCTGCTGGAGGATCTCGGCCAGGATCAGCGCGCTCAGTGGCGTCGTCTCGGCCGGCTTCAGCACGCAGGTGTTGCCCGCGGCCAGCGCGGGCGCCAGCTTCCACGCCGCCATCAGCAGCGGGAAGTTCCACGGGATGATCTGGCCGGCCACGCCGAGCGGGCGAGGGTCGGCCCCGAAGCCCGCGTGCTCGAGCTTGTCGGCCCACCCGGCGTAGTAGAAGAAGTGCGCGGCGGCCAGGGGGATGTCCACGTCGCGCGACTCGCGAATCGGCTTGCCGTTGTCGAGCGTCTCGACCACCGCCAGCTCGCGGGCGCGCTCCTGGATCAGCCGCGCGATGCGGTAGAGGTACTTGGCGCGCTCGGCCCCCGACGTGACCGACCAGACGGTGTCGTAGGCGTGGCGCGCCGCGCGCACCGCGCGGTCCACGTCGGCGGCGGCGGCGTGGGCCACCGTGGCGAGCGTCGCCTCGGTCGCGGGGTTCACCGTGGGGACCTGCTGGTGCGCGCCGGGATCGGTGAAGGCGCCGTCGATGAACAGGCCGTAGCTCGGCGCCAGGCGAGCGAGAGACGACGACTCCGGCGCCGGGTCGTAGGCCAGCCACCCGAGCTCGGAGTTGGCGAGGGGGCGCGAACTCACGTCAGTCCCCGCTGAACTCGTCGGGACGCACGTAGACGCCACGACGCTGCGCCAGACGCTGGAGGAGCAGATCGTTGAGCAGCGACGACGCGCCGAAGCGGAAGAGATCCGGGGTCAGCCACGCCGAGCCCGCGGTCTCGTTGACGATCACCAGGTAGCGCAGGGCGTCCTTGGCCCGACGGATGCCACCGGCCACCTTCACGCCCACGAGACGCCCCGTGCTCTCGGCGAAGTCGCGCGCGGCCTCCAGCATCACCAAGGCCACGGTCGGCGTCGCGGAGACCCCGACCTTGCCGGTGGAGGTCTTGATGAAGTCCGCCCCCCCGAGCATGGCCAGCCAGCTCGCGCGGCGCACGTTGTCGTAGGTCACGAGCTCCCCGGTCTCGAGGATCACCTTGAGGTGCGCGTCGCCGCAGAGGGCCTTCACCGCGACCACCTCGTCGAAGACCTGGCCCAGGCGTCCCGACAGGAACGCGCCGCGATCGATCACCATGTCGATCTCGTCGGCCCCGGCGTCGAGCGCGTCGCGCACGTCGGCGAGCTTCACGGCCAGCGAGGCCCGGCCCGACGGGAACGCGGTGGCCACGGCGGCCACCTTCACGGACGAGCCGGCGAGCCGCTCGCGCGCGTGCGCGACGAGGTCCGGGTACACGCACACGGCGGCGGCCGACGGCGTCGAGGGGTCACTGGCGTCGGGTCGCCACGCCTTCGCGCACAGCGAACTGACGCGCCCGGGGGTGTCCGCACCCTCCAGAGTGGTGAGATCGACCATCGAGATCGCCAGGTCGAGGGCCGCGCGCTTGGTCGTGCGCTTGATCGAGCGCGTCGCCAGACGGGCGGCGCGCGCCTCGGCGCCCACGGCGTCCACGCCCGACAGACTGGCCAGGATCGAACGCAACTGCCCTTCGGTTTCCACCACCGGCACACCCGCGCCGGCGGTGAGGCGCACCCGGGCGCCCGTCGTCGGCAGGGTGGTCGTGCTCACAACGTCACGCTAGCAATTCCACTGTCGCGGTCCCTCGGCTCACGCCCGCGCGGGGGACCACCGGGGGAGCTGGGACGCCGCGGCGCGCTCGGCCAGCGACGGGGCCGCGGCGTCCTTCGCCGACACGATCGGTTCGCCGTCGAGGGGCCAGGGCACCGCGATCGCGGGGTCGAACGGGTTGATCTCCAACTCGAACGGGGCGTTGAACGGTGAGGAGAGCAGGTACGACAGGGCCGCCCGCTCGCTCGTGACGCAGAAGCCGTGCGCCACGCCCGCGGGCAGGAGCACGCTGACCCCGAGGTCGCCGGCCAGGTGCACGACCTCGACCACGCCGTAGGTGGGCGAGCCCA
>JAJYNX010000002.1 GCA_021786095.1 Actinomycetes bacterium
CCCCACGAAGGCCGACCCGTTCCAGACCCAATGGATCTGCCCGGGTAAGGCGGGCAAGCTCAAGTGCGAACTCTGCCCACTGTCCGAGCACTACCCGGCGGACCGACCGGTGGTCGAGAATCCCGGACCGCTCGCCACCGCCCCCAAGTGCTGCCGGCAGGCGACGATCGTCATCCCCGGACCCGTGCTGGCGAAGCTTCGTCAGCGAGACCAGTGGGGATCGCAAAAATGGATCGACTCTTTCGCTCGGCGCAGCGCCATCGAGGGGATCTTCGGGAACCTGCGCAGTCAGAGTACCCAGAACATCAAGCGTGGTTTCTGCCGCGTGGTCGGTCTCGTCAAGACGAGCCTGATGCTCACGTTCGAGGTGGTGGCGGCCAACATCCGCCTGGTGCGCAAGTGGGCCAAGCGCACGAGCCTGACCACTGACCCCCTGTGTGTAGAGTTTCCGCCCGACCACGGGTTCGAGGAACTCGACGAGAACGGTGAGATCTGCCTCGCGGAGCTGTTCTGCTTCGACGACCCACCGGACGATCTCGCCGCGTAGGCGAGCAGTCTCCTCCAGTTAGTCGCCCTCGGGACGAGCCACGTCCCGAGGGCTACTTTCGCTGCACCCGGTGCCCCGGGGGGCGGTGCGCACGTCTTTTCAACCGCGGTTGGGGTGCTCGGGAACAGGCTTCGTCCCTCTCGGCCGACTTCGGGCTGCCCGACCCGGACTTTCGTAAGCAGATGGGGTCCACTTTCGTAAACACCCCGTGGCGGAGGAGGTGGGATTTGAACCCACGGTAGGTTGCCCTACACACGATTTCCAATCGTGCCGATTCGGCCGCTCTCGCACTCCTCCGAGATGATCCCCGGTGGGATCAATGGGCAAGGCTACCCGAGTCGGACGGGGTCTCCGTGTGGCGCGGTAGCCTTGAGGAGCCGAGGTTGAAAGCGGTGGTCGGGTCCCGTGCGACGGCCGTTCGTGAACCGAGTCAGGGGTGGAAGCCAGCAGCTCTCAGCGGATTGCGCCGGGTGCCACGGATCGCCTGACCATCGCTTTGGATCTCGGCCTGCGTCACCCCACCGTTAGCATGCGTGCATGAGTGACGAGAGTTCCGTGGCCACCTCGCATGAGGCGGCGTCCCTCTACCGGCGATTCCGACCGGGCCGCTTCGCGGAGCTACGGGGCCAGGATCACGTTGTGCGGGCCTTGCGCTCGGCGACGTCGAGCGGTCGCGTGGTTCACGCGTACCTTTTCTCGGGTCCTCGCGGCACGGGCAAGACCACGGCGGCGCGGATCCTCGCCAAGGCGCTCAACTGCGAGCACCCGGTGGAGGGTGACGCGTGCGACGTGTGTGACAGTTGTCGGGCGATCACGCGCGGCGCCTCGCTCGACGTCATCGAGCTCGACGCGGCGTCGAACAACGGGGTCGACGACATCCGCGAGATCACGGCGGGGGCGTGGCACGGCACCCCGGGTCGCTGGAAGGTCTACATTGTCGACGAGGTCCACCAACTGTCGCGGGCCGCGTCGGCGGCGCTGCTTAAGACCCTGGAGGAGCCCCCGGCGCACGTCGTGTTCGTCCTGGCGACGACCGATCCGCACAAGGTCCTGCCAACGATCCGCTCGCGCACCCAGCATCTGGAGTTTCGCCTCCTCGCGGGGGACACGCTCGGGGATCTCTTGCGTGACGTGCGCGAGCGCGCCGGACTGCCGGTGGATGACGCCGTGCTCGACGCCGCGGTGCGCCTCGGGCGGGGCTCGGCGCGCGACGCACTCAGCGCGCTCGACCAGATGGTGGCGACCGGCGACCTCGGCGACGCTCGACCCTCGTTCGATGGACTCTTCGACGCCCTGTCACGGTCCGACGCGTCTGCTGCCCTGGGCGCGGTGGCCGCGATGGTGCGCGACGGCTGGGACCCGGAGCAGTTGACCGAGGGGTTCGTGGCCGAGATCCGTCAGGCGTTTCTCCTCCTCGTCGCCCCCGAGGTCGCCGACGCGGTCGACACCGATCGGGCCCGACTGGCCGCGTGGGGCGAGCAACTGGGACTCGCGCGCACTGTTCGTATCCTCGAGTCCTTGGGTCGGGCACTGCGTGAGATGAAGAGTGCGGTGGAGCGTCTTGTGACTCTCGAAGTGGTGTTGGTGCGACTCGCGCGCCCCGACATGGACAACTCGCTGGAAGCGCTGGAGGAGCGGGTGAGCGCCCTCGAGCGGGCAGAGCGCACGGCTCCCGTTCCTCCCGTGGCACCGCAGGCACCGCGAGCACCCATCGGGTCTCGCCCGGCGGCGGCGGCGAGCGCTCCATCGACACCGCGACCGACGGTGGAGGCGACGTCGAGTGCGATCGCCGCAACGGCGCCGGTGACGTCCACGCCACCCGCCGCGGCTGACCTGGACGACGTCCGACGGCGCTTCGAGGAGCGCGTCGTACCGCGCACGGCACGGTCGGCTCAGCTGCTGCTGCGCGGCGCGCGGGTGCACGCGCTCGACGACCAGCGGCTCACCCTGGCCGTCGCCAACGAGGAGCTGCGCCAACACGCCGACGTGATCCTCCCGGGACTGCGCAGCGCTCTGGAACACGAGTTCAAGACTTCCTTCGTGGTCGAGGTCATCGTCGACCCCACGGCCGTGCCCCCGGCGTCGGCGCCGTCGCTCAACTCGACGCCACGACGAGCCCCGGCGCGGGTCGAGGCGGACGTGGGCGACGACGTGGGCGATGGTGAGGACGGTGCCGATCCCGGCGTCGTGGTCGAGTCGGTGGCGGAGCACTTGATTGCTGAGGTGTTCCCAGGAGCCCAGGAGCTCTGATGAACTACCCCCCAGCGCTGCAGGCCGTGATCGACGAGCTCGGGCGCTTCCCCGGCGTGGGTCCCAAGTCCGCACAACGCATTGCGTTCTGGCTGATGCGCCAGCCCTCCCAGGACGTCACTCGACTCGCCGAGTCGCTGGAGGCGATGACCACGCACCTCTCGTTCTGCGAGCGGTGCTGCAACATCGCCGAGACGGGCGGTCTGTGCCCGATCTGCGCCGACGCTCGACGCGACGAGACGGTGGTCTGCGTCGTGGAGAGCGCCCCTGACGTCGTCGCGGTGGAGCGATCGGGAGTCTTCCACGGCACGTATCACGTACTGCACGGACTGTTGAACCCGCTCGAGGGCGTGACGCCAGACCGCCTGCGCATCCAGGAGCTGCTGCAGCGACTGCGCGGGCCGGTCAAGGAGGTCATCCTCTGCTTCAACTCCAACGTGGAGGGCGAGGCCACCGCCATGTACCTCAGTCGCCTCTTGCAGGTGCCGGGCCTGGTGGTGTCTCAACCGGCCAGCGGGTTGCCGGTGGGTGGGGACTTGGAGTTCGCCGACGACCTGACGCTCGGTCGGGCGATCGACGGGCGCCGGGTGCTCTCCGACTAGGCGAAGCGCACGACGCAGATGAGCCCCAGCACGATCGAGTAGATCCCGAAGGGTGTCAGGGTGCGCGTGGTGAACCAGCGCACCAGGAACCTCACCGACGCGTAGGCCGTCACGAGCGCGCACACCGCGCCGATCAGGGTCTGCAACCGCACGCCGTGACCGAGGGGTCCGGCGAGTTCGGGCAGCTTGTAGAGTCCCGCAAGGAGGATCACCGGCGTGGCGAGCAGGAAGGAGAAGTTCGCGGCGTCCTCGTGGTCCAGCCCCTCGAGCAGGCCCGCCGTCATGGCGGTTCCGCTGCGCGAGAAGCCGGCGAAGAGGGCGAGGATCTGGGCGGAGCCGATTGCGAACGCCCCCCGTGAGGTCACCTGAGCCAACGGCGTGGTGCGGGCGTGACGTCCGAGGGAGCGGCGCCAGTACTCGGCGAAGAGCAGGACTAGGCCATTGAGGGTGAGGAAGATCGCCGCCGCCAGTGGCTTGGCGAACAGCACCCGCAGGGTCTTGTCGAACACCAGACCGGCGAGACCGACGGGGATGGTGGCCACGACGAGCATGAACAGCAACCGGTAGTGACGATCCGTCGACGGGTCGCGTACCCGCCACAGCGCGGCCACGCCCTCGCGGCGCGCGAGGCTCAGTTGGCGCCACAGAGCGCCGAGGAGGTCACCCCACGTTCGCCGGTAGAAGACGATCAGGCCGACGGCGGTGCCCACGTGCAGGCCGACGACGAAGACGAGGAAGAACGACTGGGTGGCCGACTGGCTGCTCACCAGGTTGTGCCAGCCCAGCAGCGCGGGGATGAGAACGCTGTGGCCCAGGCTGGAGACCGGGAACAGCTCGGACACGCCCTGGAGGAGCCCCATCACCACGGCCTGGAAGTACGTCAGCGTCGCGTGCATCCTTGAACGTTAAACCACCGCTGCAACTCCCACGGTGCGCCAGACTGGAGGCGTGCGGTACCTGACCATCGTGCGCCACGCCAAGGCGACGCCGGCGACGGCGGGGGGCGACGACCTCGAGAGGCCGCTGAGCGGTCGGGGACGCGAGCAGTGCCGCCGGCTGCGCGAGTGGGCGCGCGACCCCGAGGCGCTGGGCCGCTTCGGACCGACGGTGGCGTTGGTCAGCGCGGCGCGGCGCACCACGGAGACCTTCGAGCGGGCCTTCGCGGGGACGTCCTTCGTGTCGAGCGTCACCTTCAGTGCGGCCATCTACAACGGGCGTCGGGCCGTGGACGCCGACGACCTGTTGGCGCAACTCGCAGCGCTGGACCCCGGGTCTTCGTCGCTGCTCGTGGTGGCGCACAACCCGACCGTGCTCGAGTGCGTCTTGAGCCTGACGACGCGGATCCCCACGTCCTTGCGCGAGGGCCACTTCCCTCTGGGCGGCGCCTACGTGCTGGAGGTGCCCGACGATCGAGTCGTGGGCCAGGGCCCCTACCCCCTGGTGGCGAGCTACCTGCCCGACCAGTCGCGGTGAGTGGCCCGTGTCTAGAGGGTTCGCAGGATGGCGGCGTCGCCCTGACCGCCACCGCCGCACAGTGCGACGGCGGCCGTCCCCCCGCCGCGGCGCCGCAACTCGGTGAGGGCCGTGAGGGCGAGGCGGGTGCCCGACATGCCGATCGGGTGACCCAGCGCGACCGCCCCCCCGTTCACGTTGAGCAGGCTCTCGTCGATGCCCAGGTCGTCCGCCGACGCCAGGGCGACGGCGGCGAAGGCCTCGTTGATCTCGTAGAGGTCCAGGCGGCGAGGGTCGAGGTCGGCCTTGGCGGTCGCCTGGGCGATGGCGTGCGCCGGCTGGAGCAGTAGGGATGTGTCGGGTCCGGCCACCTGGCCGTAGCTGACGAGCTCGCCCAGGGGGACCAGGCCGAGGTCGGCGGCGCGCTCCGCGGACATGACCAGTAGGGCCGCGCCGCCGTCGGAGATCTGCGAGGAGCTTCCGGCGGTGATCGTGCCGTCACCCTGGAACGCCGGGCGCAGGCCCGCCAGGGACGTCGCCGTGGTGTCCTCGCGCACCCCTTCGTCCGTGTCCACCACGCGCGGGTCGCCCTTGCGCTGGGGGACCGCGACGGGGACGATCTCCTGTGCGAAGCGTCCCTGCGCGATCGCCGCGGCCGCCAGCTGGTGCGAGCGCGCGGAGAACTCGTCCTGGCGCTGGCGGGTGATGCGCCCGGCGTTGTAGCGCTCAGTGGACAGGCCCATCGCGCACAGGTCGAAGGCGCAGGTCAGACCGTCGAACATCATCGAGTCGATCACGCTCTGGTCGCCCAGTCGGTAGCCGGCGCGGGCTCCCGGTAGGAGGTAGGGCGCGTTGGTCATGGATTCCATGCCCCCGGCCACGATGATGTCCGCCTCGCCCGCGCGGATCATCAGGTCGGCCAGGTACAGCGTCTGCAGACCCGAGAGACAGACCTTGTTGATGGTCGTCGCGTGCACGGTCATCGGGACGCCGGCCTTCACTGCGGCCTGGCGCGCCGTGATCTGGCCCTGACCCGCCTGGATGACCTGGCCCATCAGGACGGCGTTGACGCTGGCTGGATCGATACCGGTGCGCTCGAGGATGGCGCGGATGGCGGCGCCCCCCAGGTCCTGGGCGCTCAGCGGGGCGAGCGCTCCCGCGAGCTTGCCGATCGGGGTGCGCGCTCCGGCGACGATGACACTGCGCGACATGGTCTGTCCTCCTACACGTTGACACGTTGCGTGACTACTGGTCACGATAGACCGTTCCGTCCGTACGTCCCGGGGTCAGTCCCCGGCGCCACGGGCGGTCGGCACAGTATCCTCTCGAGATGAGTGAGATTCTCGAGGCGGTACGTGCCGGCGCGTCGGGTGAGGTGTTGGCGGCGACGCCGCTGCCCGCGACCACGCGCGCGGTAGTGGTACGACGCGACGAGCAGACCATCTTCGAGGGGATGGCCTCGCGCGACAAGGACCCTCGACGCAGCCTGCACCTCCAGGAGGTTCCACTGCCGGAGATGGCGCCCGACGAGGTGCTGGTGGTGGTGATGGCGTCGTCGATCAACTTCAACACGGTCTGGACCAGCATCTTCGAGCCGGTGTCCACCTTCTCCTTCCTGGATCGTCTGGGGCGCGAGTCCTACTGGGGGGCTCGCCACGCGCTCGACTATCAGGTGATCGGCTCGGACGCCGCGGGCGTCGTGGTGCGCGCCGGCTCGGCGGTGCGAGGCTGGAAAGTGGGCGACGAGGTCACGGTCCACTGCAACCACGTCGACGACCAGGACCCCAGCAGCCACGATGACTCCATGCGCGCGAGCAACCAGCGCATCTGGGGCTTCGAGACGAACTTCGGGGGCCTGGCCGACATCGCGCTGGTGAAGGCGAACCAACTGATGCCCAAGGCGGCTCACCTCACGTGGGAGGAGGCGGCGGTGAACGCGTTGTGCAACTCCACCGCCTACCGGATGCTGGTGTCGCGCAACGGCGCCCCGGTCACCCAGGGGGACCGGGTGCTGATCTGGGGGGCCTCGGGCGGGATCGGGTCCTTCGCGGTGCAGCACGTGCTCAACTCGGGTGCCATCCCCATCGGGGTTGTCTCGAGCGCCGCCAAGGTGGAGACGCTGCACGAGCTGGGCTGCGAGCACGTGATCGATCGCCAGGAGAAGGACTATCGCTTCTGGCGCGACGAGCACACCCAGGACGAGTCCGAGTGGCGCCGGCTGGGCAAGGACATCCGTGCGCTGGTCGGTGACGATCCCGACATCGTGTTCGAGCATCCGGGTCGTGCCACCATGGGGGCCAGTGTGTTCGTCGCCAAGCGAGCCGGGACGATCGTCACGTGCGCGGCGACCAGTGGGTACATGATCGAGTACGACAATCGGCACCTGTGGATGAAGCTCAAGACGATCAAGGGGTCGCACTTCTCGAACTACCGCGAGGCGTGGGACGCCAATCAGACCCTGATCGACGCCAAGGTCGTGCCCCCGCTCTCGGCGGTGTTCCCCCTGGAGCGCACCGGTGAGGCCGCGTACGAGGTGCACCACAACCGCCACGAGGGCAAGATCGGGATTCTCTGCGCCGCCGAGCGCGAGGGGCTGGGCGTGAGTGATCCCGTGACGCGCGCGCGGGTGGGCGAGCGCCGTCTGACCATCTTTCGACGCCACGACCGGGAGGGCTGATGGAGCACCTGACCGAGATCGACCACGTGGCGATTGCCGTGCGTGACCTCGACGCGGCCGTCGCCTGGTACGCCGAGGTCTTCGACGCGGCCGTGGTCCACCGCGAGGAGGTGGCGAGCGACGGCGTGGCCGAGGCGCTGGTGCGCGTGGCCGACTCCTACGTGCAGCTCCTGACGCCCCTGCACGACCAGTCACCGGTGGCGAGGTTCCTCGAGCGCCGCGGCGAGGGCCTACACCACGTGGGCTACCGCGTCGCCGACTGCGCGGCGGCCCTCGAGGCGGTGCGCGCCGCGGGCGGACGTCTGATCGACGAGGTCCCGCGTCCGGGCTCGCGGGGCACGACGGTGGCCTTCGTCCACCCGTCGAGCTCCTTCGGGACCCTGATCGAGCTGGTGCAGGAGTCGCGCTGACGGCCGGCCCGCGGCGCGGTGCCGCCGGGCTTGGGTAGCCTTCTGGCATGGAGCACACGATGGCGCAACGGTTGGCCGAGCTGCAGGCTCGCAAGGCGGAGGCGCTCGTCGCGGGCGGTGAGGAAGCCATCGCCCGGCACCGCTCGCGGGGCAAGCTGACCGCTCGCGACCGGATTGAGTACTTGCTCGACGAGGGCTCCTTCCAGGAGCTCGACATGCTCAGCCGCCACGTGGCCTCGGGCATGGGGCTGGAGGACACGCGCCCCCCGACCGACGGCGTGATCACGGGCTTCGGCACGATCGACGGTCGGCGCGTGTGCGTCTACTCTCAGGACTTCACGGTCTTCGGGGGGGCCTTGGGCGAGACCCACGGGGGCAAGATCCACAAGATCATGGACCTCGCGCTCACGATGGGCCTGCCGATCATCGGGCTCAACGACGGTGCGGGGGCCCGCATCCAGGAGGGGGTGGCCGGGCTCAACGCCTACGGGGGCATCTTCTACCGCAACGCCCTGGCGTCGGGGGTGGTGCCCCAGATCTCGGTGATCCTGGGCCCGTGCGCCGGGGGCGCGGTGTACTCGCCCGCCCTGACCGACTTCATCGTCATGGTCAAGGACACCAGCCACATGTTCATCACGGGCCCCGACGTCGTGAAGATGGTGACCGGCGAGGACGTGACGCTCGAGGAGCTCGGTGGAGCACTGACCCACGCGACGCGCTCCGGGGTGGCCAACTTCGTCATGCCCGACGAGAAGAGCGCGCTCGACGAGGTCCGCTACCTCCTCTCGTTCCTGCCGTCGAACAACACCGAGGAGCCGCCGCGCATCCTGACCGGTGACGATCCGGCGCGGTCGTGCGAGGAGTTGCGCGACCTCCTGCCCCCTTCCTCCAACCAGCCCTACGACATGAAGCGCGTGATCACGTCGGTGGTCGACGGCGGCGACTACATGGAGGTGCACGCCACCTACGCCCAGCAGGTCACCTGCGGCTTCGCGCGCGTCGACGGGCACGCCGTAGGGATCGTGGCCAACCAGCCGGCCACCCTCGCGGGGGTGCTGGACATCGCCTCGAGCGAGAAGGCGGCGCGCTTCGTGCGCACGTGCGACGCCTTCAACGTGCCGATCATCACCTTCGTCGACGTGCCGGGCTTCATGCCGGGCGTGGAGCAGGAGTACGGGGGGATCATCCGCCACGGGGCCAAGCTCCTCTACGCCTTCTGCGAGGCGACGGTGCCGAGGATCTCGGTCATCACGCGCAAGGCCTACGGCGGGGCCTACGTCGTGATGAACTCCAAGTCCATCGGCGCCGACCTCGTCTACGCCTGGCCGACCGCCGAGCTCGCCGTGATGGGGGCGTCGGGCGCGGTGGAGATCGTCCACCGGCGAGAGCTGCTGGGGGCGGCGGACCCGGCGGCGCTGCGCGAGTCGCTCATCGCGGACTACGAGGAGCGCTACGCGACGCCCTACATCGCGGCCGAGCGCGGCTTCGTCGACGACGTGATCGACCCGGCGGACACGCGACGGGCACTCTCGAGGGCGCTGGATCTCCTGCGGTCCAAGCGCGAGGACCTGCCCAAGCGCAAGCACGGGAACGTGCCGCTGTGACCGGCGCGCTGGCGCCGCGGCCCGGGCCGCGGCCCGAGGAGGTGGCCGTGGTGGTGGCCGCCTACGAGCTGGTGCGCCGTCCGGACGCGGCGCCCGCCGCCGACCCCGCGTCCTCGTGGCGCTTCTCGGGCCGGTGGTTCAACGCGGGCCGCTTCACGCTGCGCCGCCCGCTGCGTCCGTAGTCTCCTCGACGATGTCGAGCAGGTCGGCCATGATGGCGCGCAGCGAGTAGTCCTTGGGCGTGTAGATCGCGCGGACCCCGGCGTCGAGCAGGGTACGTGCGTCCTGCTCGGGGACGATCCCGCCCACCACGACGGGGATCTCCAACCCGGCGGCGCGCAGCCCGTCGAGGATCCGCGGCACTAGTGCGCGGTGCGAACCCGAGAGGATGGACAGTCCGACGACGTCCACGTCCTCGGCGACCGCGGCTGCCACGATCTCCTCCGGCGTCAGGCGTATTCCCTGGTAGACGACTTCGAAGCCGGCGTCGCGGGCGGCGACGGCGATCTGCTCGGCGCCGTTCGAGTGGCCGTCCAGGCCCGGCTTGGCGACCAGGAGCTTGGGCGGCGCACCGCGACGCGCGCTCAGCGCACGCGCACGCTCGACCAGCTCGGCGAAGTCGCCACCACGCCCGACCGGACCCGATCCGACGCCCGTGGACGCGCGGAACTCTCCGAAGACCTCACGCAGCGTGTCGGCCCACTCGCCGGTGGTGCCACCCGCGCGGGCGAGGGCGATCGTCGCCGCCATGATGTTGTCCCCGGGCCGCGGGTCGCGCGCCACCCGCGCCAGTTCGGCGCGAGCGGCCTCGACCGCGTCGGCGTCGCGCGCGGTGCGCCACGCGCGCACGTCGGCGGCCAGCTCGGCCTCGAGCGCCGGGTCGACGCTCATCACCGCGTCCACACCGCCGGTCAGTGGCGAGGGCTCGGTCTCGGTGAAGCGGTTGACGCCGACCACGACCTGCTCGCCCGATTCGATGCGCGCGACGCGCGCGGCCTGGCTCGCCACCAGGCGTCGTTTGAGCTCGTCGACTGCGGCGAACGCTCCGCCACGCTCCAGCACGTCGTCGAGCTCGGCGCGCGCGGCCTCGGCGAGCTCGTGGACCTTGGCGTCCATGACCGTGGAGCCCGCGAAGAGGTCGGGGTACTCGAGCAGGTCGCTCTCGAAGGCGAGGATCTGCTGGGCGCGCAGGCTCCACTGCTGGTCCCAGGGGCGCGGCAGTCCGAGGGCCTCGTTCCACGCGGGTAGCTGCAGGGCGCGTGCACGGGCGTCAGCCGAGAGGGTCACGCCGAGCATCTCGAGCACGATGCGCACCACGTTGTTCTCGGGCTGTTGCTCGGTGAGGCCGAGAGAGTTCACCTGCACGCCGTAGCGGAATCGGCGTAGCGCCGGGTCCTGGACGCCGTAGCGAGTGCGGCAGATCTCGTCCCACAGGGCGGTGAAGGTGCGCATCTTCGCGGCCTCCTCGACGAAGCGCACCCCGGCGTTGACGAAGAACGAGAGCCGCCCCACCACCTGGGGCATGCGCGCGGGATCGACCTGGCCCGAGTCGCGCACGGCGTCGAGGACGTCGATCGCCGTGGCCAGGGCGTAGGCGATCTCCTGGGCGGGAGTGGCGCCGGCTTCCTGGAGGTGGTAGCTGCAGACGTTGATGGGGTTCCAGCGCGGGACGTGGTCGAGCCCGTAGACGATCATGTCGACGATGAGCCGTCGCGACGGCGCCGGCGGGAAGATGTAGGTGCCGCGACTGAGGTACTCCTTGACGATGTCGTTCTGGGTGGTCCCCTGCAGGACCGCGGGGTCGACGCCGCGTTCCTCGGCCAGGGCCAGGTAGAGGCCCCAGAGCCACGCGGCCGGGGCGTTGATCGTCATCGAGGTGTTCATCTCCTCCAGGGGCAGGCCCTCGAAGAGCTGGCGCAGGTGGCCGAGGTGCGCGACCGGCACGCCGACTCGACCCACCTCGCCCGCCGCCCGCGGGTCGTCGGGGTCGTAGCCCGTCTGGGTGGGCAGGTCGAAGGCGATGGACAGGCCGGTCTGGCCCTTGGCGAGGTTGGCGCGGTAGAGCGCGTTGGACGCTACTGCGGTGGAGTGCCCCGAGTAGGTGCGCATCACCCACGGCGCGCTGCGGGCCATCACGTCTCCGCTCGGCGGTAGTCGTAGAAGCCCCGGCCTGCCTTGCGCCCGAGCAGACCCGCGCTCACCATGCGGCGCAGTCGGGGCACCGCCGCGTAGTGGGGGTCGGCGAACTCGGCGTAGAGGGCGTCCAGGATCGCCACCGAGGTGTCCAGGCCGATCAGATCGAGCAGGGCGAAGGGGCCCATGGGAAAGCCACAGCCACCGCGCATGGCGGCGTCGATGCCCTCGAGCGACGCGACGCCGGTCTCCAGGAGTCGCACGGCGTTGTTGAGGTAGGGGAAGAGCAGGGCGTTGACGACGAAGCCGGCCTGGTCCTTCACCTCGACCGGCTCCTTCGCGCAGTCGCGCACGAACTCGGTGACCGCCGCGATGGTCTCGTCGCTCGCGCTCAGCGGTCGTACCACCTCCACCAGGGACATGACCGGCGCGGGGTTGAAGAAGTGGATGCCGCACACGCGCTCGGGTCGCGAGGTCTCCATCGCCAGGTCGATGACGGAGAGCGTCGAGGTGTTGGTGGCGAGGATGGCGTCGTGGCGCACCACGCGGTCCAGCTCGTTGAAGAGGGACTTCTTCACGACGAGGTCTTCCAGGACCGACTCGATGACCAGGTCGCAGTCGGCCAGGTCGGTCAGTCTCGAGGTGACGGTGACCCGCTCGAGTACCGCATCGACCTCCTCGCGCGTGCGCGTCCCCTTGGTGACCTGGCGCGAGAGGGAGCGCTCGAGCACCGCCAGGAGGGCGTCGGCCGCCGCGGACGTGCGGCTGCGTACGACGACGCGCGCGCCACCCCCCGCGACGACCTCGGCGATGCCGCTGCCCATGATGCCCGAGCCCAGGATCCCCACCTTCTCGAAGTGCATGCCCGAACTGTACCGGGCGCGGCGCCGCGGGGGTGGTGTCATAGTGGGGCGATGGTCGTCACGGTTCTCGCGGGTTCGCTGGGCGCCCTCGCCGACGTCGTCGAGGACGGCCGCGTCGCGTCGGCACTGGGTGACCTCGAGGGCGCGCGGGTGGTCGTGGTGACCACCCCGGCGGCCTTCACTGGTTCCGCGCGCGCGGCGCAGGACGTAGCCCGCGCACTGGCCCCGACCGGGGCGATCGTCGAGGAGCTCGCCGTCGACGACCGCGCGCACGCGGCGCAGGCGACGCTGGCCCGTCGGGTGGACGAGGCCGACGCGGTGGTGGCGGTGGACGGGTCGGCCCTGCACGCGCGCTCCGTCTGGCGCGACACTGCGGTGGGGGCGGCCCTCGCGCGCGCCACGCGGCTGGTGGCGGTGGGCGAGACCGCCACGGTGCTGGGCTCGCTCATGATCGACCCGCGCGGTGGCGCGCCCGCACCGGGCCTGGGCTACCGGTCCGGACTCGTCGTCGGGGCGCCGGCTAGCGCGGCACAGCTCGCGCGCACCCGGACGCTCCTCGCCGCCGAACTCACCTTCGTGGTGCTGGGCCCCCGCGGCGTGCTCGTGGCGGTCGACGACCAGTGGCGGGTGCTGTGCGCCGACGACGTGACGGTGACGCGGGGCCGTGACGTCGTCGACGTCGTCGCCGGGGCGATCAGCTCTCGGTGATCGTGACCGACTCGATGACGACGCGCTCGCGCGGCGCGCCGGACGGCGAGCCCAGGTCGTTGATGGCACTGACGACGTCGAGGCCCTTGACGACCTTGCCGAAGAGCGCGTAGAGGGGAGGCAAGCGCACGCCATCGGGCCCGGAGATCACGAAGAACTGCGAGCCGTTGGTGTTGGGGCCCGCGTTGGCCATGGCCAGGGAACCGAGTTCGTAGCGTCCGGGCTTGGGCAGCTCATCGGCGAAGCGGTAGCCCGGCCCGCCGGTGCCGGTGCCGGTGGGGTCACCCCCCTGGAGGACGAAGCCGGGGATGATCCGGTGGAAGACCACGTCGTCGAAGTAGTGCCAGCGCGCCAGGAACACGAAGTTGTTCACCGTCGTTGGCGCGGCCAGCGCGTCGAGGAAGAGCTCCATCGTGCCCTTGGAGGTCACCATGGTGGCCGTGTAGGAGCGCTCGGGGTCGATGATGGTCGGCGGCGGGCCGTCGAAGTGCTGACGCCGCTCGCTGGAGCCGTCGGGATTGGGGATGTCGCTCACGGCACTCCTAGGACTCGGTGATGGTGACCGACAGCATACGGTGCGTCACGGTCGGGGGGACGCCGCTCGCGCTGCCGGCGTCATTGATGATCTGGACGACGTGCTGGCCGCTGACGACCTGGCCGAAGAGGGAGTACTGCGGCGGCAGGGCCTCGCCCTGCGCCCCGGTGACGATGAAGAACTGGCTGCCGCCCGTGTGCGGGGCGCCGGTGTTGGCCATGGCCACCGAGTAGAGCGGGTAGGTGGGGTGGCCCGCCTTGGGGTACTCGTCGGCGATGGTGTAGCCCGGCCCGCCGGTGCCGGTGCCGGTGGGGTCGCCCCCCTGGACGACGAAGCCGGGGATGACGCGGTGGAAGATCACGCAGTTGTAGAAGCGGTGGCGTGCGAGGAACACGAAGTTGTTCACCGTGATCGGGGCGGTGGCCGCGTCCAGGCGGATCACGAAGGTGCCCGCGGTGGTCACCACGTGGGCGTCGTAGGTCTTGGCCGTGTTGATGGTCATCGGCGGCGGGCTCGACCAGTGCAGCGTGTTGACTCGCGTGGACGTCGAGGCCGGGCAGCCGGCTCGCACCGCGAGCGCGTTGGCCTGCGCCTGGGTGATCCCGCCCGTGGCCGACGCCGGCACGGTCGTCCCCGTGCTGGCCAGCGTCGTGGTCGTCGTCAGCGGCGCCGTCGTCTTCGAACTGCTCGACGAGCCGAACAGGTAGGCGGCGGACAGGATGATGACCGCGGCCACCGCGACGACGATCACGGAGCGCTGGATGGTGCGCCGGCGCTTGGCCGCGCGCTGGGCGGCCTGCAGCTTGTGGCGTCGGGCCGCCTTTTGACGTTCGCGTTTCGCAGTTGCCATGGGTGCGAGACTAGTGGGCGTGGATGAGGGGGCCGTGGTCGTCCGGTAGTTTTGGACCATGTCCCTGGTGGTTCAGAAGTACGGTGGCACGTCGGTGGGAGACGCGGAGCGCATTCGCGCGGTGGCCGATCACGTGGCGCGCACCCGCGAGGCCGGCGACCAGGTCGTGGTCGTCGTGTCGGCGATGGGCAAGTTCACCGACGACCTCATCCGTCTGGCCGACGACGTGTCCCCCACGCGACCGCCTCGGGAGCTGGACATGCTGCTCACCTCGGGTGAGCGCATCTCCATGGCCCTGGTCTGTATGGCCCTGGCTGCGCGCGGGGTGGAGTCGGCGTCCTTCACCGGCTCCCAGGCGGGCATCATCACCGACACCGATCACACGCGAGCCAAGATCCTCGAGATCCGTCCGACGCGCATCGACGAGGCACTGGCGGAGGGGCTGGTGCCCGTGGTGGCGGGCTTCCAGGGTGTGTCGACGGATCGTGACATCACCACTCTGGGACGGGGCGGGTCGGACGTCACCGCGGTGGCGTTGGCCGCGGCCCTGTCGGCCGACGTGTGCGAGATCTACACCGACGTGACGGGCGTCTTCTCGGCGGACCCCCGCGTGGTGAGCCGGGCCCGTCGCCTGCCGCGGGTCTCCTTCGACGAGATGATGGAGATCGCGGCGACCGGTGGGCGCGTGTTGATGCTGCGTTCGGTCGAACTCGCGCGTCGCCACCACGTGCCGCTGCACGTACGCTCGAGTTTCACCTGGGAACCCGGAACCTGGATCGTGGAGGAGGACCCCACTATGGAGGAAGCGGTCGTGACGGCGATCACCGACGACACGTCGGAGGCGAAGATCACGGTGGGGGGCGTGCCGGACCGTCCGGGGGTGGCGGCTCGCCTCTTTCGGGCGCTGGCCGATCGTGGGATCAACGTGGACATGATCGTCCAGAACACGGGCGCCAACGGGCTCACCGACATCTCGTTCACCGTGGCGGCCACGGATCTCGACGCCGCCCACGACACCTGTCGCGAGGTGCAGGCGGAGATCGGGGCCGCGCAGGTCACCTCGGATGACGGCATCGGTCGCGTCTCGATCGTGGGGGCGGGGATGAAGTCGAGCCCCGGGGTCACGGCGCTGATGTTCGAGACCCTCTCCGGGAACGGCATCAACATCGAGATGATCTCGACCAGCTCGATCCGCATCTCGTGCGTGGTGCGGGCGAGCCGCGTCGCCGAGTCGGTGCGTCTTCTGCACTCCGCCTTCGGCCTCGACGCCGCGTCCTCGTAGACTGTCCCCATGCGCGTCGCAATCGTCGGGGCTTCGGGTCAGGTCGGCACGGTGATGCGGGCCATCCTGGCCGAACGGCACTTCCCCGTGGACGACATCCGGTTCTTCGCCTCGTCGCGCTCGGCCGGCACGACCCTGGACTGGGACGGGCGCCCGGTGGTGGTCGAGGACGCCGCGACCGCCGACTTCTCGGGGATCGACGTGGCGCTGGCCTCGTCGGGGGCCACGTCGTCACGCGAGCTGGCGCCACGCCTCGCGGCCGCGGGTGCCGTGGTGATCGACAACTCGTCGGCGTGGCGCATGGACCCCGACGTCCCCCTCGTCGTGCCCGAGGTCAATGCGCACGCCCTGCGATCGATCCCGAAGGGGATCGTGGCCAACCCCAACTGCACGACCATGGCCGCGATGCCCGTGCTGAAGCCCCTGCACGTGGCCGCCGGCCTGCGCACGCTGGTGGTGTCGACCTACCAGGCGGTCAGCGGAGCGGGTCGCGACGGCGTCAACGAGCTCGCCGAGCAGCTCGAGTCATCGGGCGAGCGCGACGTGCGCGCCCTCGCCTTCGACGGGTCGGCGCTGCCCTGGGGCGAGGGCGTCAAGTTCCCGGTCACCATCGCCCACAACGTGGTGCCCCTGGCGGGCTCGCTGCTCGACGACGAGTCGGGCGAGACCGGCGAGGAGCGCAAGCTGCGCGACGAGAGCCGCAAGATCCTCGAGATCGATGACCTGGTGGTCGACGCCACGTGCGTGCGGGTCCCCGTCTTCACCGGCCACTCCCTGTCGATCACCGCGGGCTTCGAGCGGCCGCTCGACCCCGAGGAGGCGCTGGCGCTACTGGGCGACGCCCCCGGCGTCGTGGTCCACGATCTGCCCACCCCGCGACTGGTGACCGGTCTCGATCCCACCTACGTGGGCCGCGTGCGCCGGGCCCACACGGTGCCCAACGGCCTGTCACTCTTCCTCAGCGGGGACAACCTGCGCAAGGGCGCCGCGCTGAACGCGGTGCAGATCGCGGAGGCGTGGCTGGCGATGCGCTAGACGGGACGGGCTCAGTCCGCCCCGTCGCGACCGATCTGGCGCCGGGCCAGATTGACGCAGTGGTCGCCGAAACGCTCGTAGAAGCGCCCGACCAGCGCCACCTCCACGGCTACGGGCAGGGACATCGACCCCGAGGTGAGTTCCGCGGTCAGCGAGACGTGCAGATCGTCGAGCTCGTCGTCGATGTCCTCCATGAAGCCGGTGGCCTCGTGCTTGCCGTCGATGATGACATCGGTCGCCTCGCGCCAGATGGTCGACGCGACCTCTCCCATGCGCTCGATCAGGCCGCGGCTGCGCGGCGACATCTCGACGCCCAGACCGCGCGCACCGCGCCGGGCGATGTGCTCGGCGAGGTCGCCGTTGCGCTCGACCTCGGGCAGGATGCGCAGCAGGGTGAGCAGTTCGGCGCGCGCGGACGGGCTGAGCGACTCGTGTTCGAGCAGCTGGCGTTCGGCGCGCGCCACGATGTCGTTGATGAGCTCGTCGATCACGACGTCGTTGTCGACGACGTGCTTGGCGAGTTCGCGGTCGCCGGCCAGCAGGGCGTGCGTGGCCTCCACGACGGCCTCGCCGACCAGGGCGCACGCTCGGATCGTGAGGGGGCGCAGCTCGGGCAGGATGGGTGAGTGGGCGTCGTGAGCGGGCGCCGACGGCAGCCGCCCCGCGAGGTTCCAGCGTCGCACCATGGGCGAAGGTTAGTGCGACGTGACGGGCACTACGTAGGGTGGGGGCCGGGGAGAGGGACGGAGAGCACAGTGGGATGCACGACATGGTGACGGTGATCGTGGGCGTGGTCGCTCTGGTGGTCGGTGCGCTGGTGTCGTGGCTGATCGCGTCGCGGGCCACCGCGACGGTGCGCGCGAGCGCGGCGCAGGCGGCGACCGACCTGGCGGTGTGTCGCACCCAGCTGGATCAGGCGCGCGAGACGATCGACGCCGAACGCCGCGCGCACGAGGCCGCCGTCGCCAGCCTGGAGTCGACGTTCGAGAACGTGTCGAACCGCGTGCTGGCCCAGACCGTCGAGCAGTTCTCCCAGACCCAGGAGCGCGTCGTGCGCGAGCGCGACGCCAAACTGGACCTCACGCTGAAGCCCCTCGAGTCGCTGCTGGAGCAGTACAAGACGAGCCTCTCGACCTTCGACCTCGAGCACCGCAGCGCGCTGAGCGACGTGCACCACCGCGCCAGCGAGCTGCTGGCCGCCCAGCAGCGCACGCAGGAGGAGACGCGCCGGTTGAACCAGCTCCTCGGCCGCTCCGACCATCGGGGGCACTGGGGCGAGGTGCAGTTGGCCAACGTCCTCGAGGCGTCGGGTCTACGCCGCGGCATCGACTACGACCTTCAGGTGACCGGCACCGGCGACCAGGGCCGACAACTGCGACCCGACTGCGTGGTGCGCCTGCCCCGCGGCTCCAGTATCGCGGTGGACGCGAAGTTCCCGTTCGACCACTTCGAGGCGGCGCTGGCCAGCGAGGACCCCGACGAGCGCCGGGGTCTCTACGCCGAGCACGCGCGAGCCCTGCGCAGCCACGTGAAGACTCTCGCGGACAAGGCCTACTGGAACGCCATCCAGCCCGCGCCGGAGTTCGTCGTCTGCTTCGTGCCCAGCGACGTCGCCATCGCCGCGGCTCTGGAGGCGGATCCCTCGCTCTACGACGGTGCGGCCAAGGGGCGCGTGCTCATCACGGGGCCCACCAACCTCCTCTCGCTGCTGTGGTCGGTGGTCATGGTCGTCAGCCAGCACGAGGCGGCGCGCAACGCGGAGGAGATCCTGTCCCTCGCCGAGTCGCTCGTGGATCGGATTCGCCTGGTGGCCGAGCCGATCGCGAAACTCGGGCGGTCGCTGGACGACAGCGTCGCCCAGTACAACCGGGCGGTGCGGTCCGTCGAGTCGCGCCTGCTCCCCGCGGCCCGGGGGCTGCGACGCCTGCGCGCGAAGCCGGGGACTAAGTCGCTGCCCGAGTTGAGCGAGCTCCACGAGGGGACCGACTCCCTGAACGAGCAGAAGTGGGGGATCACGGTGGGGGCGCTGTCGGACGCGTCGGAGAGTGCCGTCTCGGACATCTTGGACCTTGAGGAGATGGACGACGCCGGCGAGCTGGGCGAGGACTCCGACGGCGCCGCGCGGGAGGCGGGGAGCGCCCCCGAGTAAGTTCTCTGGTCGTGGCCCGCTCTCGCGCCCGACGGCGCCGCTACTCCGTCCTGCTCGTCGTGGCCGTGGTTCTGACGGTGCTCGTTCTCGGCTTCGCCGAGGACGTCAGCCGGGCCGCCCACCAGGCCGTCGGCCCGCGGCGAAGCGAGAACCGGAGCTTCGCCCAGCTGGCGAACGGCCTGGTCAGTCAGGAGAACCAGGTGGACGCCCGCTTCGTGTACCTGGTGACCCACGGGGGCTCGCTCAGTCGCCCGGTGTTCGCCGGCCGGCTCACCCAACTCGCCAACCAGTTGCCCCAGTGGTCGACCGAGGCGCAGTTGCTTCGTCGTCCGATCCTCGCCCATCACGTGAACCGCACGATCGCTCAGGTGACCGAGTCGCTCGTGGACGGCTACACCACGCTGTTCGCCGCCGTGGCGCACGCCCTAACCCTCCCGTGGCCCCCGTCGACGACCGGCTCCGCCAGCGCGGCGCAGGGGTCGCTGCGCGCGGCGGCGAGCCAGTGGAACGTGGCCCGATGGTCGCTGATTCACGAGCCGGGAACCGTGACGCTCGACGCCCTCGACACGGCGAGCGCCCGGCTGAGCCTCTCAGCGACCCTGGCCGCGCTGGCGTCGTCGCCCACCCTCGTGCTGCGCCGCGCGGTGAGCGTGGCCGCACTGCAGGTCGTCCCGGCGCCGCTGCCCTCGACGGTCGGCCGGCTCCTGCTGCCGTCGACGGGCGACCTACGCCTCGGGGTCGTGGCGCGCAACGAGGCGTACGTCGTCCAGCCCTGCGTCCTGTCGGTCTCCCTGGCCGCCGGTGCGGCGCCGGCGCAGAGGGAGGCCACTCGGCTGACTCTGGGACCCCTCGGCTCGTACGCCTGGGTGCCGACACCCCTGCGCGTGCACGCCGGGGAGCACGCGACGCTGACCGTGCGGGTCAGCGGCGCCGACGGGGGCGGCACGGCTACGCGAACCTACGCGGTCGTGGTCGCGCCGGCGGCGGCCCCAGCGGGGTGACGCCGTTGGCGGGCCCGGCGGTGGGGCTCGCTGACGATTGGTCTACGATGGCCTTAACCCCCACAATGAAGCGAGGAATCGTGACGCAGTCCATTACCGTTACCGATAACCGCACCGGTGAGACGAAGGAAATTCCTATTGAGCACGGCGGTATCGCTGCCAAGGAGTTCTCCAAGGTCGTACCGGGCATCTGGTTCTACGACCCCGGATTCATGTCCACGGCCGCCGCGGAGTCGTCCATCACCTACCTCGACGGCGAGGCCGGCGTGTTGCGCTACCGGGGCTACCCGATCGAGCAGCTGGCCGAGAAGGCGACCTACCTGGAGGTGGCCTACCTGCTGCTGCACGGCGAATTGCCCACCGCGGAGCAGGCGGCCCAGTGGGAGCGCGAGGTGACCTATCACACCTTCATCCACGAGAACGTGCGCAAGCGCTTCCTGGAGGGCTTCAACTACGACGCCCACCCGATGGGAATGCTGGTGTCGGCGATCGCGGCCCTGTCGACGTACTACAAGGACTCCAAGAACATCAGCGACGCCGACAACCTGCACCGTCAGATCGTGCGGCTCATCGCCAAGATGCCGACGCTGGCCGCGGCGGCCCACCGCTTCTCGGTGGGGATGCCCTTCGTCTACCCGGACAACCAGTTGAGTTACACGCAGAACTTCCTGTCGATGATGTGGAAGGTGGCCGAGCCCCACTACGAGCCCGATCCGATCCTGACTCGCGCGCTCGAGGTGCTGTTCATCCTGCACGCCGACCACGAGCAGAACTGCGGCACGACGGCCATGCGCGTCGTGGCGTCCTCGCACGGCGACCCCTACGTGGCCACCGCCGCCGCCGCCGCCGCCCTCTACGGGCCGCGCCACGGCGGCGCCAACGAGGCGGTGCTGAAGATGCTGCGAAAGATCGGTCACATCGACGACGTGCCGGCGTACATCGAGACGGTGAAGCGCGGTGAGGCCCTGCTCGAGGGTTTCGGACACCGCGTCTACAAGAACTACGACCCGCGCGCCAAGATCATCAAGCAGACCGCCGACTCGGTCTTCTCGGTCACCGGAAAGAACCCGCTGCTCGACATCGCGCTCAAGCTCGAGGAGATCGCCCTGAAGGACGACTACTTCGTGTCGCGGCGCCTCTACCCGAACGTCGACTTCTACTCGGGCCTGATCTACCAGGCGATGGGCTTCCCGCCCGAGATGTTCACGGTGCTCTTCGCCATCCCGCGCACGTCGGGGTGGCTCGCGCACTACAACGAGCTGCTCGATCAGGACATGAAGATCGCCCGTCCCCGCCAGCTCTACGTCGGTGTGGACGCGCGCGACTACGTGGCGATGGACCAGCGGGGCTGATCAGTCCCTCGACGCCGCGGCCTCCAACTGCTGGGCGTGCTCGCGCGGGTGGCTCGTGTAGACCTCGAGCCACCGCGCGAGTGTGTAGCGGCCGCTCTCGGAGTGCTCGCCGTAGCGGGCGAGGTCGTCATCGCTCAGGCGGCGCAGTACGGCCGCGGATCGCGCGCGTACGGCCGCGATGAGGGCGAGCGCCGACGCGACGGGCTCGTCGCGGTAGCCCAGCGCCGCGCTGTCGGCCCAGGCGGCCTCGTCGAAGGCCTCGATGGTCGCACCGGCCGGTTCGGCGACCAGGCGGCGCAGGCGCACGTAGGACTGGGCCTCGGCGTCCGCGACGTGGTGAATGATCTGGCGCGCCGACCACTCGCCCGGCGCGTGCCGGTCGAGGCGGTCCTCGTGTACGGCGCGCGCCGCGTGCAGGAACACCGCGGTGGCGTCCTCGTAGGCGCCGACCAGGACGGGCGCCAGGGGTCGGTCGGGCGTCACGAGTCAGCCCCGTGGGGGTGGGTCGGGTCGAGGACGCGCACCAGGCCCTCCTGGACCATCGAGACGCAGAGCTCGCCGTCCCGGTTGAACAAGAAGCCGCGAGCCAGGCCCCGTCCGCCGTGGGCGATGGGCGAGTCGGTGTCGTAGAGGAGCCACTCGTCGGCGCGTAGGTCGCGGTGGAACCACATGCAGTGGTCCAGGCTCGCCCCCATGAACGTCCCGTCGTCCCAGCGCACGGTGTGCGGCGCCAGGATCGCGTCGAAGAGACTCATGTCGCTGGCGTAGGTCACCACACAGGCGTGCAGGAGCGGGTCGTCGGCCAGGCTCCCGTCCGCGCGGATCCACAGCCGCTGGCGGGGTTCGCGGTTGCGTTGCGGGCTCCACGGCAGCTCTCCGATGAAGCGCTGGTCGATGGGGTGGGAGCGCTTGAACCACTCGTCGACGTCGCCCCACTCGCTGCGCACGCGTTCGAGGAGCGGCGCGATCGTCTCGGGATCGGGCACCTCGGGCATGGGGAACTGGTGCTCGAGGCTGACCTCGTCGGTGTGGAAGCTCGCCTGCATGTTGTAGATCGCCCGGCCGTGCTGGATCGCGACGACTCGCCGCGTGGTGAAACTGCGCCCGTCGCGGATGCGGTCGACCTCGTAGAGGATGGGGGTCGTGGGGTCACCCGGTCGCAGGAAGTAGGAGTGCAGCGAGTGGACGCGACCGCGTTCGACGGTGCGTCCCGCCGCCATGAGCGCCTGGGCGGCGACCTGGCCCCCGAAGGTGCGCTGGCGCTCCTCCTCGGGGTGCTGTCCGCGGTAGGTGTTGACCTCGATCGTCTCGAGGTCCAGCAGCTGTACGAGATTGTCCAGGGGGGTGGTCACGGTGACAGTCTGCCAGCCGGCCACCGCCGCCGATGACGGGGGGGTAGACTCGCCTGTGGTGAAAGAGATCCCCGACGTTCATGACGTGATGGCGTGGGCCCACTCGCACCAGGGTCGCAAGTTGATCCGCTACTCGATGGTGTCGGTGATCTCGACGGGGGTGTCGTTCTCCGCGATCTGGATCCTCTACGGCTCACACTTCGTCAAGGGCGTGATCTGGGCCACGCTGATCGGCAACGTGATCGCCGCGGTCCCCTCGTACTACCTGAACCGGTCGTGGGCCTGGGGCCGTCACGGCCGCAGCCACTTCACGAAGGAGGTCGTCCCCTTCTGGACGATGTCCTTCCTCGGCATCGCCTTCTCCATGATCGGTGCGGCGTTCGCCAAGGACCTGGTGAAGGACCACCACTGGTCGCACCTGACCAACACCGCCCTGGTCTCGTTCACCAACGTGCTGAGCTTCGGCGTCTTCTGGATCCTCAAGATCATCGTGTTCAATCGGATCTTCCACGACCACACGCTCGAGGAGATCGACGAGGAGCTGCGCGTCGAAGAGGCGATGCGCTAGTCGCGGAAGTTGGTGAACTGCAGGGGCACGACCAGGTCGGCCTCCTTCAGTGCCGCGATGGCCCGCTGTAGATCGTCGCGCTGCTTGCCGGTGACGCGAACCTGATCACCCTGGATCGACGAGCTCAGGTTCTTCACGCCGAGATCCTTCACCACCTTGTTGATCTGCTTGCCCACGTCCTGGGTGATGCCCGCGCGCAGCGCGACGCGCTGGCGCGCCGAACCCTGACTGGCCTGCTCCACGCGTCCGGGGTCGAGGGTCTTGAGCGACACCGAGCGCTTGACCAACTTCTCCTCGAGGAGTTGGTAGAGCGCCCGTAGCCGGTCTTCGGTCGAGGCGCTGAGCGTGAGTTCCTTCTCGCCGAACTCCACCTGGGCGCCGGTGTTCTTGAAGTCGAAGCGGGTTCCCGCCTCGCGGTTGGTCTGGTCGACCGCGTTGCGGACCTCCTGGAGGTCCACGTCGGAGACAACGTCGAAACTGGGCATCCCTCGATCGTAGGCGCCGCTGCCGCGTGGCGTCGTCCTCTCACGTTGCTGACCCCACCCGCCCTCGCCTCGTGTCGGTCGTCCGGGGGGTCGGCTGGTGGTGGGTGGTCGTACCCGGTAGGCTGTCCGGCGGGTCGGTGCCCGAGCGGCCAATGGGATCTGGCTGTAAACCAGACGGCTTTGCCTACGGGGGTTCAAATCCCTCCCGGCCCACCGGGTCAATCTCGCCGCGGCGGGGTTGACCCTGCCCGCCCGGACCGCTCCGGGCTACGGTGGCAGTGGCCGGATGAGAGGAGCGTCGTGGCGCGACCGATGTCGTGGGGGCGGGGCGTACACCACGCCTACCTGCGCGCGGTGTCGCGGCTGGAGGCGGGCGTGTCGCTGCTCGAGCGGCGCTACACGCCTCTGGGGCGCTTCACGCCGGGACCCTTCGAGAGCTGGTCCTTCCTCTGGCAGCCGGCGCTGCTCGGCTTCGCGGCCCTGTGCATGATCCTCGGGGGCGGCTCGTTCACCAACTCGCCCTTCAAGTTCAACGCGACCGGCACCTGGTTCTTCGGCGAGCCCTCGTCGAACCCGGTGGGCGCGCCGAGCGAGACCAAGCTCCTCCTGTCCATCGTCCTGGTGTACGGCGGACTGGTGCTGCTCATGCGGGTGTGGCTGCGCCTGGCCGAGGTCATGAAGCTGCACCGCGACGCGCCGCTGCGCTCGCTGTGGTGGATGCTGGTTCTCTGGAGCCTGCCAATGATCGTCGCGCCACCGCTCTTCTCGCGCGACGTCTTCAGCTACGCGGCCCAGGGTGAGATGACGAGCCATCACCTGAACCCGTACATCCTGGGTCCCTTCTCGCTGGGCTCGAGTCCCTACCTGCGCGGCGTCGATCCGCTCTGGGGCAACGCCCCGGCCCCCTACGGCCCCTTCTTCCTCTTCCTCGACGGCTGGATCGCGCGGCTCACCGGGCACAACCAGTTGGCGACGGTGGCGATTCTGCGCCTGCTCGAGGTGGCTGGCGTGGCCATGGTGGGCTGGGGCGTGTCGCGCCTGGCGCGGGGGCTCGGGCGCGATCCGGGCGAGGCGTTCGTGCTGAGCGTGCTCAACCCCCTGGTGCTGCTCACGCTGATCGGCGGGGCGCACAACGACGCGATCATGGCGGGCTTCCTGGTCATTGGCATCGCGCTGGCCGTGCGCCACCGCCCCGTCTGGGGTCTGTTCTTCTGCGCGTGCGCGACCGCGCTCAAGGCTCCCGCCGCCTACGGCCTGGCCTTCGTGGCCTGGACGTGGCTCGGGCCGGCGGCGTCGATACGCCAGCGACTCAAGCCGATCCTGGTCGCGAGCGCGGTGGCCGGGGCCACGCTGGGCGTGTTCACCTGGCTGGCGGGCTTCGGCTTCGGCTGGGTCGCCAACCTCCTCTCCAACGGCACGGTGCGGTCGTGGGCGGCGCCGGCGACGGCCCTCGGGCTCGGCATCTCGGACCTGGCCCACGCGGCGGGCGCCGCGTCGCTCAATACCGCGACGGTGCTCGCGGTCACCCGGTTCCTGGGCTTCGCCGTGGCCGGCGCCTTCGCCCTGTGGCTTCTGTGGCACGCCGAGCGGCGCGGGTGGGTCCGTTCCCTGGCCGTCGCGTTGCTGCTGATGGTGGTGCTGGGGCCGGTGGTGCAGCCCTGGTACCTCGCGTGGGGCCTGGTGCTGCTCGCGGCGAGCTACCAGGGGCGCGAGCACTTCTGGTTACTGGCGTTCTCGATCACGGGTCCGTTCATCGGGCTGCCCGGCGGACGGGTGCTGCTCGATGGCCTGATCCACAGCAATCCCTTGTTGATCGCCGTGGCCATCGCCGTGCTCGGCGGTGTCCTGGTGGCCCCGATGGGCCGCTGGACGCAGTGGTCTTGGCCCGAGGCGGCGACCGTCCTGGCGAGCGATGTGTCGGACCAGTCCAGCGACGTCTCGGGCCAGCCGAGCAACGCCTGATCAGGCGCCGACGGCCTGTCGCTCGTTGACGAGGTCGAAGACCGGCTCGGCGTTGCCGAGGGTCTGGGTGGCGGTTGCGAAGCGTGCGATGTGGAAGGCCTCGAGCAGCGCGTCGGAGCCGATGTTCTGGGCCCGGGCCTTGTCCACCATGGCGCGGGTGCAGGCGTGGTTCGAAGTCGCCAGCGCCACGGCCAGGTAGATCAGGGTTCGCGTCGGGGCGTCGAGGGCTCCGTCGGGCGGCATCGCCCAGCCGCTCGAGCGGACCTGTTCGCGGACCATGGCGGGATCGGCGCTGACGGCCTTCTCGATGGCGCTCGGCACCTCGCCCATGCCGGCACGCATGCCGGCGACGAGGGACTCGATGGAGACGGTGGAATCGGACATGGTGACTCTCCTTGGTTGTGTGATGGACGGCGGTGAGTGGTGGACGGCGGTGAGTGCTGCGCTGCCGCGCGATCGACCGAGTGGCGTGCGGGTGGGCTCGCGGTGAGGGGTTCGTTCCTAGAGCTCACCGACACTGAGCGCGCGGATCGTGCGCGCCACGACGGTCAGCCAGAACAGTGCCAGCAGGACGAGCAGTCCCGCTCCGGTCCACGACAGCCAGCGCAGGCTCCAGGCCTGCGCGACGGCTACCGTGGCGACCGTGTAGGCCCCCAGGGGGAAGGTGAAGCCCCACCAGCCGATGCCGTAGGGCAGAGATCCCACGCGCAGGTAACGCAGCAGGAGCACGACGGCGATGGTGAACCACCACGCGCCGAAGCCCCACAGGATCGTGGCGGCGATCTTCGAGCCGAGCGCCACGCTCGGCCCGGCCGGCCCCTCGAGCGCGGCGCCGACGGCGGCCAACTTCAGCAGCGCCAGGGATCCCACGCCGATCGGGCCGAGGCCGATCCACAGCGACGGGGCGAGCGCCGCGTGGGGCAGCGCGTGCAGCGCCAGGCGGTGAAAGAGCATGGTGAGGATCACCAGGTAGAGCAGGACGCCCATCCCGAAGAAGCTGTAACCGACCACGAGCAGGGAGTTCGCGGCGGTCGGCGAGGCGTAGGGGATCAGCGGTGCGATCACCAGTGGCACCACGATGTTCACCACTGGCGGGATGAACCACCCTCCGTTGACCGACTCGGGCACCATTTCGGCCCGTACGAACAGCTCGTAGGCGAACAGCACGCTGATGGCGAAGGCCAGCGGGATGCCGATCCAGTCGAGCACCGCGACCAGGGTCTGCACTGTGGAGGAGGGCCACCAGGTGGGCCCCACGGCCGCCAGCGCGGCCGCGATGACCAGGATGCCGCCGGGGAGGGTCCCGTAGAGCGCGCCCGTCGTGGGGTCGGCCAGGTCCTCGGCGCTCTCGCGCGGGTAGCGCACGAAGCGGGCCAGGTAGGTCACCAGCAGCAGGGCGCCCAGGGCCAGTGCCGCGATGGTCATGGTCTGGGCCACGACGCGAGCGCTGGTGGCGAAGGCCGGGTCGGATCCGGGGTTGGTGATGGCGATGATCCCGATGACCGCGGTGCCCATGACGGCGCCGAACCAGCCGGGGTGGAAGCCTCGCAGGCCTCGCGGGCGCTGCCCGGGTCCCGCGCTCGGTGGTGCGGCGACGCTCTCCTCGTCCGTCACGACTACTTCGACGATGTCCATACTGCTCCTCGACTCGGCCGGGACGCCCGGCGTGACTTCATACATCAATGAGTATTGATGTACAGCCGTACGTGGCGCCAGGGTCAATGGTCCCGAAGGTCGAGCCGCGGATCGGCTACGCCGACGGCGCCGGCATGGTGGCCCCCCGCGGATGGCACGCGGGAGCGAGCCCCACCCGACGCGTGGGGTTCAGCGCGGCGTCGAGGCCCGTCCACGCCTCGCGGAGCGCGTCGTGGTCGATGGTGACGTGCACCCAGCGCCCGTCGCCGGGCTCGCGGTGCTCGTCGAGCAGGCCCGCCTGGCGCAGCCGGCGCAGGTGGTGCGACACCAGGTTTTGGGGGAGGCCCAGGGTCGCCGCGAGCTCGCAGTTGCACGCCTCGGCGTCCAGCAGGTGCAGGAAGATCCGACGCCGGGTGGCGTCGCCCAGCAGCGTGAGCAGGGCGAGTGACGCGGCGGGCAGGTCCTCTCCCGCGCGGATCGCGTCAGGGGAGATGGCAGTCATGACGGCCTCGATTCGGGTTCGACGTACTACATCAACGGTAGTTGACTCACCGCGTCACCGCGTCGTGGCGCCGGTCGGGTACGACGTACTGGAACTCCACGACGTCGAGCCACCGGCCGTGCTTGCGACCGACCTCGATCTCCGTTCCCACGAGGGTGTATCCGCACTTCTCGTGGAGGTGGATCGACCCCTCGTTGTCGGCGACGATGCGCGCGATGAGCGAGTGGAAGCCCGACTCGCGAGCGGTGGCGATCAGCTCGCGCAGGAGGCGTTCGCCGACGCCGCGACCCCGCGCCGCGCGGTGGACGTAGACCGAGTTCTCGACCGTGGTGGCGTAGGCGGGGCGGCTGCGGAAGGGTGAGACCAGGGCGAAGCCCAGGATCAGCTCGGCGCGCGCCCCGCGCGACCCCACGTCGTCGTCGTCGTTGACCGCGACCAGACAGGGGTAGGTGGTGCGGTGGTCGCGGATCCACGACTCCTGCTCGGCCAGGGTCCGCGGTACCAGGTCGAAGCTCACCGAGGTCTCGATCACCTCGGGGTTGTAGATCTCCATGAGGGCCGACGCGTCCCCGAGCTCAACCAGGCGCGTCCTCATGACCGTCTAGGGTAGTGCCGGGCGGTTGGAAAGCGGGGGGCCGCTCGACTAAACTTCCGCGTCGCGTCGTTTTTGACGCCTCGCCCTCTTAGCTCAGTGGTAGAGCACTTCCATGGTAAGGAAGGGGTCGTCGGTTCAATCCCGACAGAGGGCTCGCCAGGCGGCGTAGCTCAGGTGGTTAGAGCACACGGCTCATAATCGTGGTGTCGCGGGTTCGACTCCCGCCGCCGCTACCAGGCAGGGCCTCGGCCCGTAGGACAGAAGGAGATCAGATGGCCAAGAACGAGAAGCGGGTGCAGGTGACCCTCGCCTGCGAGAAGTGCAAGCGCCGCAACTACATCACGACCAAGAGCAAGGTCAACGACCGCGAGCGGATCGAGATGTCCAAGTACTGCCGCTTCGACCGGGCGCACACGTTGCACAAGGAGACGCGCTAGAGGGTTCGCGCCCCGGGTGGTAGGATGGACGTTCCCTACGGCCCCGCGGCGGGTGAGGTCGCAGAGGGCAGTGGCTCAATTGGTAGAGCACCGGTCTCCAAAACCGGGGGTTGGGGGTTCGAGTCCCTCCTGCCCTGCTCGGAGCAGGCTTCGAACGTAGTACGGCAGCGATAAACGAGAGACGTGACATGAACCGCGAACAGAAGCGCATGATGCAGCGACAGGGTCAGGTGGGCACCGAGGGTGCCGCGGGCCGTCGCACGTCGACGCAGGACCTGGCGCGCCGCCGTGGCTCCCAACGCACCAAGATCCGCCAGTTCTTCCGTGAGGTTCGTGAGGAGATGCGCCAGGTGGCGTGGCCCACGCGCCCCGAGGTCATCAACTACACCACCATCGTTCTGGTCGTGCTGATCTTCATGACGTTGCTCATCTTCGGATTGGGCTACGGCTTCTCGAAGTTCGTCACGTTCCTGTTCCAGAAGTGAGAAGGCGAATCCGGTGAGCGACACAGACACGAGCGTGGGCGACAGTTCCAGCGGGCACGACGAGGAGATCCTCGACGTGACGATCCTGGCCGGTGCCGACGACGGCGGCCCGCAGGACCTGGAGGACCTGGAGGACCTGGACCCGGCGGACGAGGACGTCGCCGAGCCGGTCGTCGACAGCGCCTACGACCGTCCCGGGCGGTGGTACATCGTGCACACCTTCGCGGGCCACGAGCAGAAGGTGATTGGGGCGCTCAACAACATCATCAAGAGCCGCGAGCTGGGCGACGCCATCTACGAGATCTACCTGCCCGAGGAGGACGTCACCGAGTTCAAGGGCGGCAAAAAGGTCACGGTCTCCAAGCGGATGTTCCCCAGCTACCTCCTGATCCGCTGCGAACCCGACCCCGAGATCTTCTACGTCATCGGCTCGACCCCCGGCGTGACGGGCTTCGTGGGAGCCGAGAAGACCCGTCCCACGGCGCTGACGCGCCGCGAGGTCGACAACATCATCCGTCCCCACGTCGAGGGCGTGGAGTTGCCGGCGGCCAAGCGGCGCGGCCCCACCCACGAGTTCGAGGTCAACGACACCGTGCAGATCAAGACGGGTCCCTTCGCGACCTTCTCGGGCCACGTGGCGGAGATCAACGAGGACCAGCTCAAGGTGAAGGTGCTGGTCGACATTTTTGGGCGAGAGACCCCCGTGGAGTTGGACTTCGCGCAGGTCACGAAGCTCTAGGAACGGGTAGAAGGAGAGGCCATGGCCAAGAAGATCACGGCAGTCGTCAAGATTCAACTTGACGCGGGCGCGGCGACGCCCGCCCCGCCGGTGGGCACCGCGCTGGGGCCGCACGGAATCCAGACGATGGAGTTCTGCAAGCAGTACAACGCGGCGACCGAGTCGATGAAGGGCACGGTGATCCCCGTCGAGATCTCGATCTACGAGGACCGGACCTTCACCTTCGTGCTGAAGACGCCACCGACGCCGGTGCTGCTGCGCCAGGCGGCGGGGGTCGCCAAGGGGGCGCACCTCGCGGGGCGTGAGACCGTCGCCACGGTGACGATGGAGCAGGTCGAGGAGATCGCCAAGACCAAGATCAAGGATCTGAACACCGAGGATCTGGAGAGCGCGAAGCTGCAGGTGGCGGGCACGGCTCGCTCGATGGGCATCGCGGTAGCGGGCTAGGAGAAGAGACTGTGAAGCACGGAAAGAACTACCGCCGGGCCCTGGGCCAGGTGAATCGCGAGGAGTTGCTGGGCCTCATCGAGGCCGTGGACCGCGTGAAGGAGCTGGCGAGCGCCAAGTTCGACGAGACGGTCGAGTTGGCGGTGCGCCTCGGGGTGGACCCGCGGCGCGCCGAGCAGATCGTGCGCGGGACGCTGACGCTGCCCGCGGGAACGGGTAAGACCAACCGGGTGGCGGTCTTCGCCGCGGGAGAGGCCGCGCAGGCGGCCCGTGACGCGGGCGCCGACGTGGTCGGCGCGGACGATCTGGTGGCGCGCGTGGCCGGTGGGTTCCTCGACTTCGACGTGGCCATCGCGACGCCCGACCTGATGGGCAAGGTTGGGGGGCTCGGGCGCGTGCTGGGGCCTCGTGGTCTGATGCCCAACCCCAAGACCGGGACGGTGACGATGGACGTCGCCAAGGCCGTGACCGAGTTCAAGGGCGGGCGCGTCGAGTACCGCACCGACAAGGTGGGCAACGTGCAACTGCGCGTGGGCAAGGTGAGCTTCTCGCGTGAGGACCTGGTGCGCAACGTGCACGCGGTGCTCGACGAGATCGTGCGGGTCAAGCCCTCCAGCACCAAGGGTCGCTACGTGCTGAGCGTCACCCTCTCGTCGACGATGGGACCCGGGGTGAAGGTGGATCCGGCGCGGGCTCGCGACCGAGACGAGACGCTGGCGCCCGCCGGCGTTTGACGCGACCCCCGCGGGGTCGCTACGATGAAACGCTCGCACGATGCGTCGTGCCACAGTTCGAAGAATCGCCGAAGACATCCGGTGTGGGTAACCACGTAAGGGCCGAGGGGCCCGCCTGACGAGGGGTTCGGGTCCGACGAGTCGGCCCGTTCGCTGGGTGTCCCGGCCCGTACCGGGCGGCATCCGGTGAAGGAGTCACAGTGAAGGTACGTCCCGACAAGATTGCGACGGTCGACGACGTCCGGGCGCGGGTCACCACGAGCACCACTGCGGTCGTGACCGAGTACCGCGGCCTCACGGTGGCGGAGATCTCGCGCCTGCGCCGCACACTGCGCACCCTGGGCGCCGACTACAAGGTCCTGAAGAACACGCTGGTGCGTCGCGCCATCGCCGGGACCGGCGCCGAGGCGATGGGTGCGTACCTGGAGGGCCCCACGGCCATCGCGTTCGTGGAGGGGGACGTGTCGGCGGTGGCCAAGGCCCTGCGCGACTTCGCGCGCGAGGCGCCCAGGCTGGTGGTCAAGGGTGGCGTGCTGGACGGCCGGCCGCTGTCGGTGGCCGACCTGAGCGCGCTGGCCGACCTGCCGAGCCACGAGGTGCTGCTGGCGCAGTTCGCCGGCGCGCTGGCCGCGCCGCTGCGCACGCTGGCCGGGCTCATGAAGGCCGTGCCCCAGAACCTCGCCTACGGCCTGTCGGCCCTGATCGACGCCCGCGGCGGCGCACCCGTCGCGGCGCCGACGGAGCCGCCGGCCGCCGAGACTCCGGCCGGGGTCGAGGACGCCGCACCCGCGGCGAGCGACGACGTCACCGACGAGGTGACGCCACCCGTCGCGACGACCGAGGGTGCCGCGGCGCCCGACGTCGCCGACGAGCAACCGGCCGACTAGTGCAGTACCCCACGAAGAGAGAGGAATGACCATGGCCGCAAGCCTGACCAAAGAACAGATTCTGAACGGAATCGCCGAACTGTCCGTGATCGAGCTGAGCGAGCTCCTGAAGGAGTTCGAGGAGAAGTTCGGCGTGACCGCCGCGGCCCCGGTGGCCGTCGCGGCACCCGCCGGCGCCGGCGGAGCCGCGGAGACCGAGGTCGAGGAGAAGAGTGACTACGACGTCATCCTCGTCAGCGGCGGCGAGAAGAAGATCCAGGTGATCAAGGAGGTTCGTACGCTGACCAACCTGGGTCTGAAGGAAGCCAAGGACCTGGTGGATGGCGCCCCCAAGCCCGTGCTCGAGAAGGTGTCCAAGGCGGACGCCGACAAGGCCAAGGCATCCCTCGAGGCGGCCGGGGCGACCGTCGAGCTCAAGTAGTGCCACGGCCCGCCCCGCGCTCGGCGCGGGGCGGGCACCAGGTACTTGACCCCGGGGAGATTTCTGCCTAGGGTGAGGCAACCGCTTCGGCGGCCGCGCCTCCTGGGGGATGCGTCGCTTGCGCATTCTCGCGCGCAGCGACTAGAGTTGAAAGACCGTGCTCCTGCCCCTCACTTCGTCGTCCCTCGTCGCCGTCGCCGCCCAGACACGGGTTTCGTTCGTCTCACCCACCCACCTACACGGAGGATTGACCGTTGACGCCTCGGTCCGTTAGTCCCGAACGCTTTAACTTTTCGGCTCTGGGTGAAGCGTACCCCCTGCCGAACCTCCTCGAGATCCAGCGCGACAGCTTCGATCAGTTCATGAAGCAGGGTCTGCGCGACGCCTTCGAGGCGATCTCGCCGATCAGCGACTTCACGGGCCGGCTGTCGCTCGAGTTGGAGTTCGACCCCGACGACCCCGACCTCAAGAGCCCGCCCAAGTTCACGGTGGAGGAGTGCCGCCAGCGCGCGACCACCTACTCCCAGCCGGTGTTCGTACGCGCCCGATTCCTCAACTCCGACACCGGTGAGATCAAGGAGCAGACGGTCTTCATGGGGGACTTCCCCATCATGACCGAGCAAGGGACCTTCATCATCAACGGGACCGAGCGCGTGGTCGTCAGCCAGCTCGTTCGCTCGCCGGGGGTCCTCTTCCAGCCGGGCAAGGACGAGAAGGTGGCCTTCGAGGGCACCATCCATCCCAGTCGCGGCGAGTGGCTCCAGGTCGACCTCGAGGAGCGCAAGAACAAGCCCGCCAACGCCGGCGCGCGTATCGCGCGCAAGCGTCGCGTCTCGATCTTCACGCTGCTGCGCGCCCTGGACCCGTCGATGGACGAGGCGTTCTTCGAGCGCTTCGTGGCCCACTTCGACTTCCTCGAGGACCAGTTCCACGCGGACTGGAAGAAGGCGCGACAGGAGATCACGCGCCACATGGAGCGCTACAGCCTGGAGGACACGCCGGCGAGCCTGGCGCGCGCCAGCCAGGAGACCGCCTGGCTCGAGATCTACCGCCGGGCGCGTCCCGGCGAGGTGCAGACCGTGGAGGCCGCGCGCCAGTACTTCGAGGGGGCGTTCTTCTCCGAGAAGCGCTACGACCTGAGCCGCGTCGGGCGCTACAAGCTGGATCGCAAGCTGGGCGAGGAGGTGCGCAAGAACGTCGAGTTGTTCGGCGATCTGCTGGAGCGTCCCACGTCGGACCTGCACGTGCTGTCCAAAGCCGAGGTCCTCGCCGCCGCCACCTACCTGCTCAACCTGGCGCACGACCGCACCGCCAAGGAGACGACCTACCACATCGACGACCAGGACCACTTCGCCAACCGGCGGATCCGCAGCGTGGGCGAGTTGATCCAGAACGCTCTGCGCACGGGTCTGTCGCGTATGGAGCGAGTGGTGCGCGAGCGCATGAACACCCAGGACGTCGAGGCCATCGCGCCCCAGACGCTGATCAACATCCGTCCCGTCATGTCGGCGATCAAGGAGTTCTTCGCGACCTCCCAGCTCAGCCAGTTCATGGACCAGAACAACCCGCTGTCGGGCCTGACCCACAAGCGGCGCCTGTCCGCGCTCGGGCCGGGGGGCCTGTCGCGCGAGCGAGCCGGGCTCGAGGTGCGCGACGTGCACTCCTCGCACTACGGGCGCATGTGTCCCATCGAGACGCCCGAGGGCCCCAACGTGGGCCTGATCGGCTACCTGGCCAACTACGCGCGCATCAACGAGTACGGCTTCATCGAGACGCCCTACCGCGTCGTGAAGGACGGCCGGGTCACCGGCGAGGTCACCTACTTCACTGCCGACGAGGAGGAGCGCTACGTCATCGCCCAGGCCAACACCGAGCTCGACGAGAACGGCCTGATCAAGGCCGACCGCGTCCTGGTGCGTCGCGGCCCGATCGGGACGGGGCTGCGCGTGGGCGCGTCCAACCGCTCCTCGTCTACGACCTCGGAGATCGACTTCGTGCGGCCCGAGGAGGTGGAGCTGATGGACGTGTCCACCAAGCAGGTCATCTCGGTGGCGACGTCCCTGATCCCCTTCGTCGAGCACGACGACGCCCAGCGGGCGCTCATGGGCGCCAACATGCAGAAGCAGGCCGTGCCGCTGATCATGCCCGAGGCCCCGTTCGTGGGCACCGGCATGGAGGCGCGAGCCGCGCTGGACTCGGGCGACGTGCTCATCGCCGAGGGCACGGGCGTGGTGCGCTCGGTCTCGGGCGACCGGATCGTGGTCGAGTACGACAAGAACGTCACGGACCGCTACGGCGCGCCCCTGGGTCGCAAGCAGTACAACCTGAACAAGTTCCGCCGCTCGAACCAGGACACCTCGATCAACCAGAAGCCGCTCGTGGTGGGGGGCGAGACCCTGCAGCGCGGCGACCTCCTGGCCGACGGCACGAGCACCTCACACGGCGAGCTGGCCCTGGGCAAGAACCTCCTGGTGGCCTACATGCCGTGGGAGGGCTTCAACTACGAGGACGCGATCATCCTCAACGAGCGGCTCGTGCGTGACGATGTCCTGACGTCGATTCACGTCAAGGAGTACGAGATCGACGCCCGCGACACCAAGCTGGGCGCCGAGGAGATCACGCGCGACATCCCGAACCTCCCCGACGACATCCTGGCGGACCTCGACGACCGCGGCATCGTGCGCATCGGCGCCGAGGTCGAGCCCGGCGACATCCTGGTCGGCAAGGTCACGCCCAAGGGCGAGACCGAGCAGTCGCCCGAGGAGCGGCTGCTGCGCGCGATCTTCGGTGAGAAGGCGCGCGAGGTGCGCGACACGTCGCTCAAGGTGCCCCACGGTGAGTCCGGCAAGGTCATTGACGTCAAGGTGTACAGCCGTGACGAGGACCACGAGATGCAGCCCGGCGTGAACCAGCTGGTCAAGGTCTACGTGGCCCAGCGCCGCAAGATCAGCGAGGGTGACAAGCTCGCCGGCCGTCACGGCAACAAGGGCGTCATCTCGAAGATCCTGCTCGAGGAGGACATGCCGTTCCTGGCCGACGGGACACCGGTGGACATCATCCTGAGTCCGCTCGGCGTGCCGAGTCGCATGAACGTGGGCCAGGTGCTCGAGAGCCACCTGGGCTACGCCGCGCGCCACGGCTGGGCCGGCGTCGAGGTGAACCCCACCGTGGGTACCTCGGGCCACGACGACCAGAGTGACCCCGCCCACCGCCCCTACCGCAAGACGCGTCCGCGCACGGAGCCCGCGGTGTACGTGGCGACGCCGTCCTTCGACGGCGCGCACTGGGACGAGACGGAGCGGGCCAAGGACAAGCCGACGATCCAGCACACCTTCGCCACCTTGAACGTCGACGGCGCCAACGGGCAGCGCCTGCTGGCCGGCGACAACGACGGGAAGGTCACGCTGTACAACGGTCGCACCGGTGAGCCCTACGACAACCCGATCTCGGTGGGCTACGCGTACATCTTGAAGCTGGCCCACATGGTCGACGACAAGATCCACGCCCGCTCGACGGGCCCGTACTCGATGATCACCGCCCAGCCGCTCGGCGGCAAGGCCCAGTTCGGTGGCCAGCGCTTCGGCGAGATGGAGGTGTGGGCCCTCGAGGCCTACGGCGCCGCCTACGCGCTCCAGGAGCTGTTGACCGTGAAGTCGGACGATATGAAGGGCCGTGAACGCGCCTACGAGGCGATCGTCAAGGGCCAGAACCTGCCCGAGCCGGGAATCCCGGAGTCGTTCAAGGTGCTGATCAAGGAGATGCAGTCGCTGTGTCTCAACGTCGTGGTGCGCGACAAGGTCGGCGCCCACGTAGACCTGGCCGACACCGACGAGGACTTCTTCTCGGTCACGCGCGAACTGGGCATCGACATCAGTCGGCCCGAGCGCGGCAGTGACGAGGAGGACGCCCGTCGCGCCGCCGAAAGGAAGTTGTCATGAGCCCCCTGGACGTCAACCAGTTCAACGAGATCAGCATCGGCCTCGCCACCGCGCAGAACATCCGCAGCTGGTCCTCGGGCGAGGTGAAGAAGCCCGAGACCATCAACTACCGCACGCTGCGCCCGGAGAAGGACGGGCTCTTCTGCGAGAAGATCTTCGGACCGCAGAAGGCCTGGGAGTGCGCGTGTGGCAAGTACAAGCGGGTGCGTTTCAAGGGCATCGTCTGCGAGCGCTGCGGCGTCGAGGTCACCAGTGACAAGGTGCGCCGTGAGCGCATGGGCCACATCGCCCTGTCGGCACCGGTGGTGCACATCTGGTACCTACGCGGTACGCGGTCGTGGTTGGCCTACCTGCTCATGGGCACGGCGCCCAAGGAGGAGCTGAAGGCCAAGCAGCTCGAGAAGGTCATCTACTTCGCCGCCCACATGGTGACCCACGTGGACGAGGAGCGACGTCACGAGGAGCTGGCCGACCTGCGTCAGGGCCTGTCCGAGGAGCTGGTGGAGATCGCCGAACGCGAGGCCAAGGCGCTGGACAATAAGTTGAAGGACCTGGAGGCTCGCGCCGAGAAGCTCGAGTCCGAGGGCGGGCGCGAGGCGGATCTGCGCGCGCTGCAGCGCGGTACCGAGAAGGAGCTCGAGGGCGTGCGCCAGCGCTTCGCCGAGGAGCGGGACCTGGCCCAGCGCGCCTTCGACACCTTCGAGGGGCTGCACTCGCGCCAGATCATCGAGGACGAGGTGCTGTACCGCGAGATGGAGTTCCGCTACGGCGAGTACTTCGAGGGCGGCATGGGCGCCGACGCGATCATCGGCCTGATCGACCGCATGGACCTGGACGAGGAAGAGCGCATGATGCGCGAGATGATCGACGCGAAGGACGGCCGCAAGCCGCTCAGCGCGCAGCGTCACGCCAAGTTCCTGAAGCGCCTGGCCATCGTGCAGTCTTTCAATCGCCGCGACGACCAGGGGCGACGCCTCAACGATCCGCGTGCGATGATCCTCGAGGCCGTGCCGGTGATCCCCCCGGACCTGCGTCCGATGGTGCAGCTGGACGGCGGGCGCTTCGCCACTAGCGACCTCAACGACCTGTACCGGCGCGTGATCAACCGCAACAACCGTTTGAAGCGGCTCCTCGACCTCGGGGCGCCCGACATCATCGTGAACAACGAGAAGCGGATGCTCCAGGAGGCCGTAGACGCGCTGTTCGACAACGGCCGTCGGGGTCGCCCCGTGGCGGGTCAGAGCGGCCGACCGCTCAAGAGTCTGTCGGACATGCTCAAGGGCAAGCAGGGGCGCTTCCGCCAGAACCTGCTCGGCAAGCGCGTGGACTACTCCGGTCGTTCGGTGATCGTGGTGGGCCCCCAGCTCAAGCTGCACCAGTGCGGGCTGCCCAAGATGATGGCGCTGGAGCTCTTCAAGCCCTTCGTCATGAAGCGGCTGATCGAGACGCAGATGGCCCAGAACATCAAGAGCGCCAAGCGCATGGTCGAGCGCCGCAAGGCGGCGGTCTGGGACGTGCTCGAGGAGGTCATCCGCGAGCACCCGGTCCTGCTCAACCGCGCCCCGACGCTGCACCGCCTGGGAATCCAGGCCTTCGAGCCGATCCTGGTGGACGGCAAGGCGATCCAGATCCACCCGCTGGTGTGCCGGGCCTTCAACGCCGACTTCGACGGCGACCAGATGGCCGTGCACGTGCCGCTGTCGGCCGAGGCTCAGGCCGAGGCGCGGATCCTGATGCTCTCGACCAACAACATCTTCACGCCGGCGACCGGCCGACCCATCACCGAGCCGTCCCAGGACATGGTCTTCGGGGCGTACTACCTGACCTTGCCCGCCGAGGCCGTGGCCGCCGGGGAGTCGGCTCCGCAGCCGCGCGCGATGCGTCACGTCTTCGAGATCGAGGCGGCGCTGGGCGACGGGTCGCTCGGCGTGCGCACTCCGATCGAGTTGCGCCCCCTGGCCGGCTCGACACTCGACGACCGCCTCGCGGCGGCCGGGATCGAGGCGACCGGCGTCGGTCGACGCCTGGTCACCACGCCCGGACGCGTGCTGTTCAACGAGGCGCTGCCGCGGGGATTTCGCTACGTGAACGAGCTGATCGGTAAGAACGCCAAGCCGATCGGGACCATCGTCGAGGAGATCTCGGGTGGCTACACGCGCCAGGAGGTCGCCGAGTCGCTGGACGCGATCAAGGCGCTGGGCTTCCGCTTCGCCACGCAGTCCGGCCTGACCATCTCCATCGACGACGTCGTGACGACGTCGGAGAAGGCGGCGATCCTCAACAAGTACGAGGAGCAGGCGGCTCGGGTCGAGACCAACTATCGCCGGGGCGTCATCGTGGACGACGAGCGGCGCCAGCAGGAGATCGAGATCTGGACCAACGCCAACAAGGAGGTCGGTGACGCGACCGACCGGGCGATGAACGCCATCGCCGACAACCCGATCCGCATGATGGTGGACTCGGGCGCGCGAGGCAACAGCCAGCAGATCCGCCAGATCGCCGCGATGAAGGGCCTCGTGTCCAACCCGCGCGGTGAGATGATCCCGCGCCCGATCAAGTCGTCGTTCCGCGAGGGCCTCTCGGTGCTGGAGTACTTCATCTCCACCCACGGCACTCGCAAGGGTCTGGGCGACACGGCGCTGCGCACCGCGGACTCGGGGTACCTGACCCGGCGCCTGGTCGACGTGGCCCAGGAACTGATCGTGAAGGAGTACGACTGCGCCACGACGCGCGGCATGTGGATCGAGCACGTGGCGCCCGACACGCACGCCCAGCGCGCCCACCTGGAGACCAAGCTCTGGGGACGCGTGCTGGCCGAGGCCGTGACCTTCAGTGACGGCACGACCCTGGAGAGCGGCGCCATGCTGCTCATGGACGACGTGATCGCTCTGCGCGACGACCCGGCGGTGACGCGCGTGCGCGTGCGCACCACGCTGACCTGCGACGCCGTCCAGGGGGTCTGCGCCAACTGCTACGGCCTCTCGCTGGCGACCCACCAACTGGTGGAGCTCGGTGAGGCCGTGGGCGTCATCGCCGCCCAGTCCATCGGGGAGCCCGGCACGCAGCTGACGATGCGGACCTTCCACTCCGGTGGGGTGACCGAGAGCGACATCACTCACGGCCTGCCGCGCGTGGTGGAGCTGTTCGAGGCCCGCACCCCCAAGGGCGCGGCCAAGGTCGCCGAGCACGCGGGAGTCGTGCGCGTGGAGCTGGTGGGACGCGAGCGCAAGGTCCAGATCGTCGGCAACGACGGCGAACTGCAGGAGGAGTCGATCTCCATCGCCCGCCACCTGCTGGTCGAGGACGGCCAGGAGGTCGAGGTCGGGACGCCGCTGCACGACGGTCCACTGGACCCCAAGCTCATGATGAAGTTCCGCGGGACGCGCGAGACCCAGCAGTACCTGGTCGAGGAGGTCCAGAACGTCTACCGCGACCAGGGCGTGTCGATCCACGACAAGCACATCGAGCTGATCGTGCGCCAGATGACCCGGCGCGTGCAGGTGGTCGACGCCGGTGACTCGCCCTGGCTGCCCGGGGCGATGGTCGACGTCAAGGTGTTCAACGACACCAACGACGAGATCGAGGCCGGGGGTCGCGAGGCGGCCGACGGGCGGGCCCAGCTCATGGGGATCACCAAGGCGTCGCTGGCCACCGACTCGTGGCTGTCGGCGGCGTCCTTCCAGGAGACCACCCGGGTGCTGACCGAGGCCGCGATCGAGGGCAAGCGTGATCACCTCGTGGGTCTGAAGGAGAACATCATCATCGGCAAGTTGATCCCGGCGGGTTCGGGGCTCAGCTACTACGACGAGAGCGCGCTGCGCCTCGAGATGCCCGACGCGGAGCTGCTGCCGGACTGGGCTCAGGTGTCCGACGAGGACCTGGACCTGGCGAGCCTGCTCGGCGAGCTGAGCAGCGACGACTCCTTCAGCGCCGACTTGACGGCGTTCCAGAACATCGGCGCCAGCTACGACGAGTCGGCCCTGCCCGAGGACGAGGTCGCGCACCCCGAGGACGACCTGGGCGACCAGGCACTGTAGCGATCCGGGGCCGCGCCGGCTCGCCGTGGCGGGCTTGCCGTGGCGGGCCGACGTGCCCTAGAATAGATAGTCCGTGCGTCGGAAGTCGCGGCGCCTAACGAAGTTCACCGAGAAGAGGTTTCGCGTGCCCACCATTGCCCAGTTGGTCCGAAAGGGCCGACAGGAGAAGATCGCCAAGACCAAGACGCCGGCTCTGAAGGGGGCCCCGCAGCGTCGCGGCGTGTGCACCCGCGTGCACACGGTCACGCCCAAGAAGCCGAACTCGGCGCTGCGCAAGGTGGCGCGCGTGCGCCTGACCTCGGGCGTCGAGGTCACCGCGTACATCCCTGGCGTGGGCCACAACCTCCAGGAGCACTCGATCGTCCTGGTGCGTGGCGGGCGCGTCAAGGACCTGCCGGGCGTGCGCTACAAGATCATTCGCGGCGCCCTGGACACCTCGGGCGTGCGCGACCGCAAGCAGGCCCGTAGTCGCTACGGCGCCAAGAAGGAGAGCTGATGCCGCGCAAGGGACCCGCCGAACGCCGTGAACTGGTGCCGGACCCGATCTACAAGTCGGTGCTGGTGACCCAGGTCACGAACAAGATCCTCGAGCGCGGCAAGCGCACGATCGCCGAGCGGATTGTCTACGGCGCCCTCGAGCAGGTGGAGCAGAAGACCGGGGCGGACCCCGTGGCCGCGCTGAAGCGCGCCCTGGAGAACGTGCGCCCCGAGCTCGAGGTGCGAAGCCGCCGCGTCGGGGGAACCACCTACCAGGTCCCCGTCGAGGTCCGTCCGCGGCGCTCGACCACGCTGGCGATCCGCTGGCTGACCGACTTCGCCCAGAAGCGCCGCGAGAAGACCATGGCCGAGCGACTGGCCAACGAGATCATCGACGCCAGCAACGGCGTGGGCGCCTCGGTGAAGCGCCGCGACGACATGGCCAAGATGGCCGAATCCAACAAGGCCTTCGCGCACTACCGCTGGTAAGCAGAGAAAGCACCGTACGACACGACATGACAGCACGCGAGTACCCCCTGGACAAGGTCCGCAACATCGGGATCATGGCGCACATCGACGCCGGCAAGACCACGACCACCGAGCGGATCCTGTACTACACGGGAAAGAACTACAAGATCGGCGAGGTCCACGAGGGCGCGGCCACCATGGACTGGATGGTCCAGGAGCAGGAGCGCGGGATCACCATCACCTCCGCGGCGACCACCTGCTACTGGAAGGGCCACCGGATCAACATCATCGACACCCCCGGCCACGTGGACTTCACGGTCGAGGTCGAGCGCTCGCTACGCGTGCTCGACGGCGCGGTCGCGGTGTTCGACGCCGTCGCCGGGGTCGAGCCCCAGACCGAGACGGTCTGGCGTCAGGCCAACAAGTACCACGTGCCGCGCCTCTGCTTCGTCAACAAGATGGACCGGATCGGGGCGGACTTCTTTCGCTGCGTGGACATGATTCGCGACCGCCTGGACTGCGTGCCGGCGGTGGTGCAGCTGCCCATCGGGGCCGAGTCGGGCTACCAGGGCGTCATCGACCTGACCTCGATGACGGCGCTCGTGTGGCACGACGACGACAAGGGCGAGAACTACGACGAGGTGGCGATCCCCGAGGCCTACCGCGAGCAGGCCGACCTCTACCACACCGCGCTGATCAACGTGCTCACCACCTTCGACGACGAGCTGATGGAGAAGGTGCTGGGTGACGAGACCGTGACCCGCGACGACCTGCGCCGCGCGCTGCGCGTGGGGACCCTGGAGAACCACTGCGTGCCGATCCTCAACGGCACCGCCTTCAAGAACAAGGGCGTCCAGCCGATGCTCGACGCGGTGGTGGACTTCCTGCCCTCCCCGGTCGACCTGCCCCCCACCCAGGGCACCAAGCCGGGCAAGGACGAGGTCCTCGAGCGCAAGCCCTCCGACGACGAGCCGTTCTCGGCGCTGGCCTTCAAGATCATGACCGACCCGTACGTCGGCAAGCTGACGTACCTGCGCGTCTACTCGGGAACCCTGGAGAAGGGTGACACCGTGGTCAACACGACCAAGGGGATGAAGAAGGAGCGCCTCGGCCGCCTGCTCCTGATGCACGCCAACAACCGGGAGGACCTCGACACGATCCGCACCGGCGACATCGTCGCCGCGGTGGGCCTGAAGCAGGTCACCACCGGCGACACGCTGAGCGCGGTGGACAATCCCATCCAGCTCGAGACGCTGACCTTCCCCGAGCCGGTGATCCACGTGGCCGTCGAGCCCAAGACCAAGGCCGACCAGGAGAAGCTGGGCAAGGCGCTCTACGCGCTGTCCGAGGAGGACCCGACCTTCCGCGTGCGCACCGACGAGGAGACGGGCCAGACCGTGATCTCGGGGATGGGCGAGCTGCACCTCGAGGTGCTGGTGGACCGGATGCTGCGCGAGTTCTCCGTGGACGCCAACGTGGGCAAGCCCCAGGTGGCGTACCGCGAGACGGTGCGCAAGAAGGTGGAGAAGGTCGAGGAGAAGTACGTCCGCCAGACCGGCGGCAAGGGCCAGTACGGCCACGTGGTGATCACCCTGGAGCCGACCGGCCCCGGCGGCGGGTACGAGTTCGTCGACGAGATCACCGGTGGCGTCATCCCCAAGGAGTACATCCAGCCGGTCAACCAGGGCATCACCGAGGCCCTCACCGCCGGTGTCCTGGCGGGCTACCCGACCGTCGACGTACGCGTGCGCCTGACGTTCGGGAGCTACCACGACGTGGACTCCTCGGAGATGGCGTTCAAGATCGCCGGGTCGATCGCGGTGAAGAAGGCCGCTCGTCTGGCCAACCCGGTGCTGCTCGAGCCCATCATGGCGGTCGAGGTGGTCACCCCGGACGACTACATGGGTGACGTCATCGGTGACCTGTCGAGCCGCCGCGGGCGGGTCGAGGGGATGGAGCAGAGGGGCAACAGCCAGGCAATTCGGGCTCTGGTGCCACTGGCCGACATGTTCGGCTACGCTACTGACCTGCGTTCTCGCACTCAAGGGCGCGCGACGTACACCATGCAGTTCCATTCCTACGCGGAGGTTCCCGACGCGATCGCCAAGGAGATCGTCGCGAAGGCCACCGGCGCGTAGGGGCTGGGCAACCAGCACCACCAAGGTCCAAACCGTCGTCGGGGAGGGCCGAAACCAACACGACGGCTCCGCGAGGAGCCGTCACGAGAGAGAAAGTTAGTCCCCGACAATGGCAAAGCAAAAGTTCGAGCGCACCAAGCCGCACGTGAACATCGGCACGATGGGTCACATCGACCACGGCAAGACCACCCTGACCGCGGCCATCACCAAGGTCCTGTCCGAGCGCGTGCCCGGCACCTCCTTCACGCCCTTCGACCAGATCGACAAGGCCCCCGAGGAGCGCCAGCGCGGCATCACCATCTCGATCGCCCACGTGGAGTACGAGACCGCGAACCGCCACTACGCCCACGTGGACATGCCGGGCCACGCCGACTACGTGAAGAACATGATCACCGGCGCCGCCCAGGTGGACGGCGCGATCCTGGTCGTCTCGGCCACCGATGGTCCCATGCCCCAGACCCGCGAGCACGTGCTGCTGGCGCGCCAGGTGGGTGTGCCCTACATCGTGGTCGCCCTCAACAAGGCGGACATGGTCGACGACGAGGAGCTGCTCGAGTTGGTCGAGATGGAGGTTCGCGACCTGCTGAACAGCTACGGCTTCCCCGGTGACGACACCCCGATCGTGCGCGTCTCGGCGTTGAAGGCCCTGGAGGGCGACGCCGCCTGGGGCGACAAGATCATGGAGCTGATGGACGCCGTCGACAGCTACATCCCCGAGCCCGAGCGGCCCACGGACAAGCCGTTCCTGATGTCCATCGAGGACGTGATGTCGATCACCGGCCGCGGCACCGTGGTCACCGGCAAGGTCGAGCAGGGCGTCATCAAGGTCGGCGACGAGGTGGAGATCGTGGGCCTTCGTCCCACCACCAAGACCGTGGTCACGGGCATCGAGATGTTCCGCAAGCTCCTGGACGAGGGGCGCGCCGGGGACAACCTCGGCGCCCTGCTGCGCGGGACCAAGAAGGAGGACGTGGAGCGCGGCCAGGTGCTGTGCAAGCCCGGCTCGATCACGCCCCACACCAACTTCGAGGCGGCGGTCTACGTGCTCACCAAGGAGGAGGGGGGCCGTCACAAGCCGTTCTTCGCGAACTACCGTCCCCAGTTCTACTTCCGCACCACCGACGTGACCGGTACGATCGAGCTGCCGGCGGGCACTGAGATGGTGATGCCCGGTGACAACACCGAGATGACCGTGACCCTGGGCAAGCCGATCGCGATGGAGGAGGGCCTCACCTTCTCGATTCGCGAGGGCGGGCGCACCGTGGGCTCCGGCCGCGTCACCAAGATCCTGAAGTAGGGACCGTGGCTGACAATCGCCAGATGATCCGCATCCGCCTGAAGGCCTTCGATCACGGGATCCTGGATCAGTCCACGGCCAAGATCGTCCAGACGGTGGAGCGGACCAACGCACGGGTCCAGGGACCCGTGCCGCTGCCGACCGAGAAGCACCGCTACACGGTGGTGCGCGGTCCCCACAAGCACAAGGACAGTCGCGAGCACTTCGAGATGCGGGTGCACAAGCGGCTGCTCGACATCGTGGACCACACCTCCAAGACGGTCGACTCGCTCCAGCGACTCGACCTCCCGGCGGGCGTGGACATCGAGATCAAGATCCGCCAGGGGTAGCCCGCCTTTGCGCGGGACCACCCCGGTGGTGTACGGTTAGTAGCCCTGCCGTTCGCGGTGGGGTCGCGACTTCGGTCGTGACGCACAAGTGACGTGCCCAGTTGCCTCAGGTGAGGGACGCTGGGCCGAACCAGTCGAGCGCTCCGTTCGGGTCTTACGGCCCGACGGAGCGTCTGTGTGTCGGACTCCGACGCACGGAACGTATAGAGAGAGGCAGACGTGGCGACCAAAGCGATCGTCGGTGAGAAGGTGGGCATGACCCAGGTCTGGGACGACCAGAACCGGGCCATCCCCGTCACGGTGGTGCGCGTCAGCCCCGTGCGCGTCGTGCAGGTGAAGACCCCCGAGAAGGAGGGCTACAGCGCCGTGCAGGTGACCTGGGGCACGCGCCGGGCCTCGACGCTCACCAAGCCGGAGAGTGGCCACTACGAGAAGGCTGGCGTGGCCCCGGGCGTCAAGCTGGTGGAGCTGCGCCTCGACGACGTGGCCGGCTACGTGGTCGGTCAGGAGATCCTGGCCGACAGCTTCGAGGCGGGTGAGCGCATCGACGCGACCGCGATCGCCAAGGGCAAGGGCTTCACCGGTGGCATGAAGCGTCACAACTTCTCGGGCCAGGGGGCCGCGCACGGCAACCACAAGCACCACCGCGCGCCGGGCTCCATTGGGGCCTGCGCCACGCCCGGTCGGGTGTTCAAGGGGACGCGGATGGCTGGTCGCTACGGCGGCGGGCAGGTCACGACCACGAATCTCCAGGTGGTGAGCGTGGACGCGCCGCGCAACCTGGTCCTGGTCAAGGGAGCGGTTCCCGGCCCGCGCGGCGGTGTGGTGGTGCTGCGCACGTCGGTCAAGAACCCGATGAAGGCGGGAGGTGCCCGATGAGCGAGGTCTACACGCTGCGCGGTCCGGTGAAGAAGGACCGGCCCGCGCCCGCGACGCGCACCGTCGAGCGCCGTGCCCTGGACGGCTCGGTCCTGGGCGAGGTGACCCTGGCGCCGTCGATCTTCGGGATCGAGCCGCACGTCGCCGTGATGCACCAGGTCGTCACGGCCCAGCTGGCCGCACGTCGTGCTGGCACCCAGTCGACCAAGACGCGCGCCGAGGTGCGCGGTGGCGGCAAGAAGCCCTTTCGCCAGAAGGGGACGGGCGGCGCCCGCCAGGGCACGATCCGGGCCCCGCAGTACCCCGGCGGCGGCATCGCGCTCGGGCCCAAGCCGCGCCACTACGACCAGCGCACGCCCAAGAAGATGATTCGCCTGGCCCTGCGCTCGGCGCTGTCGGACCGCGCGGCCCTGGGCCGCGTGGCGCTGGTGGACTCCTTCGCCGCCTGGGAGACCCCGCGGACCAAGTCCGCGCTGGCCGCCCTGGGGGCACTGGGACTGGAGGGCAAGGTCCTGGTGGTGCTGTCGCGCGACGACCAGGTGGCCGTGCGCTCGTTCGCCAACCTGGTCGGGGTGCGCACGATCGACGCCGGCGAGCTCAACGCCTATGACGTGCTCGACGCGGAGTGGGTGCTGTTCAGCGACGCCACGCTGCCCGTGGCCAAGGAGGACGAGTAATGCGCGACGCGATGAGCATCCTGATCCGTCCCGTGGTGTCGGAGAAGACCTACGCCCTGATGGACGCGGGCACCTACGTCTTCGTGGTCGACCCCCGCGCGACCAAGGTCGACGTGCGCAACGCCGTCGAGCAGGCCTTCAACGTGAAGGTGGTCAACGTCAACACGCTGAACCGCAAGGGCAAGTCGACGCGCAACGCCCGTACCGGCGTCGTGGGCTCGCGGCCCGGCACCAAGCGCGCCATCGTCACCCTGCGTCAGGGTGACTCGATCAATCTGTTCGAGAGCTGAGGACGGTCATGGCCCTTCGTCACCGCAAACCCACGAGTCCCGGTCGCCGCTTCCAGACGGTGTCGGACTTCGCCGAGATCACCAAGAGCACGCCGGAGAAGTCGCTGCTCGAGCCCAAGAGCGGCACCGGCGGCCGCAACAACTACGGGCGCAAGACGTCGCGCCACCGCGGTGGCGGCCACAAGCAGCAGTACCGCGTGGTGGACTTTCGCCGGACGAAGGATGGCGTGCCGGCACGCGTCGCCGCGATCGAGTACGACCCCAACCGGACCTGTCGCATCGCGCTGCTGCACTACCGCGACGGCGAGAAGCGCTACATCCTGGCGCCCCAGGGATTGCGGGTCGGCGACACGGTCGAGTCGGGTCCCAAGGCCGACATCCGCACGGGCAACGCGCTGCCGATGCGCTTCATCCCGACGGGTTCGACGGTGCACAACGTCGAGTTGCGTCCCGGCGGGGGCGGCAAGATGGCGCGTAGCGCCGGCATGAGCGTGCAGCTGGTGGCCAAGGACGGCGGATTCGCGACGCTGCGCCTGCCCTCGACCGAGATGCGCCGCGTGCCGATCGACTGCCGGGCGACGCTCGGAACCGTCGGCAACTCCGAGCACGAGCTGATCAAGGTCGGCAAAGCTGGGCGCAGCCGCTGGGCCGGCGTGCGTCCCCAGACGCGTGGTGTGGCGATGAACCCGGTGGACCACCCGCTGGGCGGGGGCGAGGGCAAGACCTCCGGTGGACGCCACCCGGTCTCGCCGTGGGGCCAGCCCGAGGGGCGCACGCGTCTGCCCAAGACGTCCGACGCCCTCATCATTCGACGCCGCCGCGGACGCGGCTCACGGAGGTAGGTAGACCATGTCACGCAGTCTGAAGAAGGGCCCGTTCATCGACGCCCACCTGTTGAAGAAGGTGGACGCCCTGAACGCGGCCAACGAGAAGCGGGTCATCAAGACCTGGAGTCGCCGCTCGACGGTCATTCCCGACATGGTGGGCCACACCTTCGCGGTGCACGACGGGCGCCGTCACGTGCCGGTGTTCGTGAACGAGTCGATGGTGGGCCACAAGCTCGGCGAGTTCGCCCCGACGCGGACCTTCAAGTTCCACGCGGGCCAGGAGAAGGTGGGTAGGCGCTGATGACCGGTCCCAAGACCAACGAGCGGCCCGGCACCCGGGCGGTACTGCGCGGCTACCACATGTCGGCGAGCAAGGCGCGCGTCGTGCTGGACCTCATTCGCGGCGAGGACGTGAACAGCGCGCGCGAGATCCTGGCGCTGACCACTCGCGAGGCTGCAGGGGTCATTGGCAAGGTGCTGGCGTCGGCGGTGGCCAACGCCGTGAACAACGACGGGCTCTCGGCCGACGAGCTGTACGTGTCGGCGGCCTACGCCGACGAGGGCGTGACGCTCAAGCGCTTCTCACCGCGCGCGCGCGGGCGCGCCGGCAAGATCCGCAAGCGCTCCTGTCACATCACCGTGGTCGTGTCGCGACTCGACGACGAGCGCCTCGAGGTCGTGCGCGCCGCGCGCAGCGCCCAGGCGAGTGCCTCACGCGCGCGCCGGGTGTCGTCGTCGCGGCGCCGGGCCGACCAGCAGGCCAGTCTGAACCAGCGCACCGCGCGCGCCGCGCAGGCGGCGACTCAGGCCGAGGAGCTCGGGGAGACCGAAGTCGACGAAGGGGTCGAGGCGATCGATGGCGTCGGCGTCGACGGCACCTTCGTTCCGGCGCAGCCCGTCGAGGTCGAGGAGTTCGCCACCGAGGTCACCGCGGAGGCGGAGCTCGGCGAGCCCACGACGGGGGACGACACGCCATCCACGCAAACCACCGAGGAGACGGACAAGTAATGGGTCAGAAGGTTAATCCCTACGGATTCCGCCTCGGCATCACGACGGACTGGAAGTCGCGGTGGTTCCGCGAGCGCGGTTACAAGGAGCTGGTGATCGAGGATTGGAAGATCCGCGACTACCTGACGCGCCAGCTGGAGAGTGCCGCAGTGAGCCGTATTGAGATCGAGCGCAGTTCGGACCGCGTGCGCGTCGACATCCACACGGCCCGTCCGGGCATCGTCATCGGTCGCCGCGGGGCGGAGGCCGAGCGCCTGAAGAAGGAACTCGAGCGCATCACGGGCCAGAAGAACCGGATCTCGCTCAACATCCAGGAGATCAAGCAGCCCGAGTTGGACGCCGCCCTGATCGCTCAGGGCATCTGTGACCAGCTGCTGCGTCGCGTGGCGTTTCGTCGGGCGATGAAGCGGGGGATCCAGACGGTGCAGAAGGCCGGGGCGCTGGGTGTGCGCATCCAGGCGTCGGGCCGACTCGGCGGCGCGGAGATGTCGCGGCGCGAGTCGTACCGCGAGGGTCGCGTGCCCCTGCACACGCTGCGCGCGGACATCGACTACGGCTTCCGTGAGGCTCGCACGTCGACCGGGCGCATCGGCGTGAAGGTGTGGATCTACAAGGGCGACATCCTGCCCTACCAGCTGAACAACGCGGAGAAGATCGTGCGCGAGGCGGCGATGGCCGCGGGCGACGCGGTGCCCGCCACGCCCGGCGGTCCGGCCAAGGGTGTCGTGCGCGCGGGTGGCGGTCGCCGCCGCGTCGAGACGCCCGTCGAGGCTCCCGTGGTGGCTCCCGCTTCCACCGAGGCGGTGGTGACGGCGGTGCTGGCCGAGACCGAGTTCGAGGTGGCCGTGGCCGCGCAAGCCGAGATGGCGGCGACCGAGGTTCTGGCCGCCGACCTGCTCAACGTGGCCGACGAGGTGGAGCGCCAGTTGAGCGTCGAGGAGGAGATCGAGCGTCGCACGGCGAGCGATCACACCGACACGCCGCACTTTCGAAAGGACGTGGAGTAGTCATGTTGATGCCCCGCAAGGTACGCCACCGCAAGCAGCAGCGTGGCCGCATGCCCGGCATGGCCAAGGGCGGCACGGAGCTCGCCTTCGGCGACTTCGGCATCCAGGCCATGGAGCGCGGCTGGATCACGGCACGTCAGATCGAGGCGGCCCGTATCGCGATGACTCGCCACGTCCGTCGAGGTGGCAAGGTCTGGATCCGCGTGTTCCCCGACAAGCCGGTGACGCAGAAGCCGGCGGAGACCCGCATGGGCTCGGGCAAGGGCAACCCGGAGTTCTGGGTGGCCGTGGTCAAGCCCGGCCGCGTGATGTTCGAGTTGGGCGGCGTCGATGAGGCGCTGGCGCGTGCCGCGATGGAGCGCGCCATCCAGAAGCTTCCGATCAAGGCGAAGTTCGTGGTGCGTCCCGGGACGCACGGGACACCGGAGGTGACGATCTGATGGCCAGGACCCGAGAGCGTGTGGCGGAGATGCGCCTGCTCGGCGACCAGGAGCTCGTGGAGCACCTGAGCGAGAGCCGCCGCGAGTTGTTCAACCTGCGTTTCCAGTTGGCCACCGGCCAGCTGGACAACTCGGCCCGACTCGGGGAGGTGCGCCGCGACATCGCTCGTCTGGCCACGTTCCTGCGCGAGCGAGAGATTGCGGCCGCCGAGGCCGCGCAAGAAGGTGAGTCATGAGTGATGCCAGCAACGAGACGGCCCGCGAGAACCCGCGCAAGGTGCGTGAGGGAGTCGTGGTGTCGGACAAGATGGCCTCGACCCTGGTCGTGGCCGTCAACGAGCGGGTGAGCCACCCGCGCTACGGCAAGACCGTCCAGCGCACCAAGAAGCTCTACGTGCACGACGCGGACAACGAGGCGCGCGTGGGCGACCGCGTCCGCGTCGTCGAGACGCGTCCGCTGTCGAAGCTGAAGCGCTGGCGTCTGACCGAGATCGTGGAGCGGGCGCGATGATCCAGCAGGAGTCCCGACTCAAGGTGGCCGACAACAGCGGCGCCAAGGAAGTGCTCTGCATCCGCGTGCTGGGCGGATCGCGCCGTCGCTACGCCTCGATCGGTGACGTCTTCATCGCCACCGTCAAGGACGCGATTCCCGGTGCCGCGGTGAAGAAGGGCGACGTGGTTCGCTGCGTGGTCGTGCGCACGGCCAAGGAGAAGCGGCGCCCGGACGGGTCGTACATCAAGTTCGACGAGAACGCCGCCGTGCTGATCAACGACCAGCTCCAGCCGCGCGGGACGCGCATCTTCGGTCCCGTGGGCCGCGAGCTGCGCGACAAGAAGTTCATGCGCATTATTTCGCTGGCGCCGGAGGTGCTGTGATGAGGATCCGTAAGGGTGACGAGGTGCTGGTGATCGCCGGCAAGTTCCGCGGCGAGCGCTCGCGGGTTGAGGAGGCGCTACCCCAGCGCGACATGGTGGTGCTCGACGGCCTCAACATCGCCAAGCGTCACACCAAGCTGGCGGGCGCCAACATGCAGGCGGGAATCATCGACAAGGTGATGCCGATGCACGTCTCGAACGTCAGCCTCTGGTGCGCGGGCCACAAGGGCCCGGCCAAGGTGGGCTACCGACTGGTGGACGGCACCAAGGTGCGCGTGTGCCGCAAGTGTGGGGAGGCGTTGTGAGCGTGCGACCGCGTCTGAAGGTTCGCTACGACGAGGAGATTCGCGAGGCGTTGCGCGTCGAGCTGGGCCTCGAGAACATCATGCAGGTGCCGCGCCTGGAGAAGATCGTCCTGAACTCGGGCGTGGGCCGCGCCACTCAGCAGGCCTCGCTGCTCGAGGGGGCCCAGCGTGACCTGGAGATGATCACCGGCCAGAAGCCCGTGGTGACGCGGGCCACGCAGTCGATCGCGAGCTTCAAGCTGCGCGAGGGCCAGCCCATCGGCGTCAAGGTGACGCTGCGCGGCACCCGCGCGTGGGAGTTCCTCGACCGCCTGATCAGCCTGGCCATCCCGCGCATCCGCGACTTCCGGGGTCTGTCGCCCAAGTCCTTCGACGGTCACGGCAACTACACCTTCGGCGTCAACGATCAGTTGATCTTCCCCGAGATCGACTACGACAAGATCGACGCGCCGCGAGGGTTCGACATCACGATCGTGACCACGGCGACCAACGACGAGCAGGGCCGCGCGTTCCTTCGCGCGTACGGCTTCCCCTTCAAGCAGGAGAATCGATAGTTATGGCGAAGAAAGCCCTTCGGATCAAGCAGCAGCGGACCCCCAAGTTCTCGACGCGCGCGTACACGCGCTGCGAGCGCTGCGGGCGACCCCGCTCGGTGTACCGCAAGTTCGGCCTGTGCCGCATCTGCCTGCGCGAGATGGTGCACGCGGGCGAGGTGCCGGGCGTGACCAAGGCGAGTTGGTAGGAGAGCCGCGATGACCATGACCGACCCCATCGCCGACATGCTGACGCGCATCCGCAACGCCAACGCCGCCGCGTTCGACAACGTCTCGATGCCCAGCTCGAAGCTCAAGGAGAACCTGGCCCGCCTGCTCGAGCGCGAGGGCTTCATCGCGGGCTTTCGCGTGACGGCGAACGCCGACAAGCCGGGCGCCACGCTGAAGATCGACCTCAAGTACGCCGAGGACCGACGCAAGTCGATCATCGGGATCAAGCGCGTGTCCAAGCCCGGTCTGCGCATCTACAAGAAGTCCGACCAGATGCCCAAGGTGCTGGGCGGCGTGGGCGTCGCCGTCGTGTCGACCAGCCGGGGGCTGATGACCGACCGCGAGGCCCGCAAGGCCCGTCTGGGCGGCGAGGTGCTCTGCTATGTCTGGTAACGCTGCGACGAGAAAGGAAGTGCGCTGATGTCGCGTATCGGTCGAAACCCGATCACGGTGCCCGCGGCCGTCACGGTGAGCGTGTCCGACAGCGTGGTCACGGTCACGGGGCCCCAGGCCACCCTGAGCCGCCCGCTGCCCGAGGGCATCACGCTCTCCCAGGAGGGCGACGTGCTGAGCGTCGAGCGCGCGAGCGACGAGACGCGCCACCGCGCGCTGCACGGCCTGACGCGGACCCTGGTCGCCAACATGGTCACCGGCGTGACCAGCGGCTGGACCAAGGAGCTGGAGATCATCGGCGTGGGCTACCGCGCCGCGACCTCCGCGCCCGCGGTGCTCGACCTGGCGCTGGGGTTCTCGCACCCGGTGCAGTTCCGCGCCCCCGAGGGCGTGACCTTCGACGTGCCCACCCCCACGCGCGTCGTGGTCAAGGGCCCCGACAAGGAGGTCGTCGGCCAGGTGGCCGCGTCCATCCGCAAGCTCCGCAAGCCCGAGCCCTACAAGGGCAAGGGGGTGCGCTACCTCGGTGAGCGGGTGGCGCGCAAGGCAGGAAAGGCAGCGAAGTAAATGGCCCGCACCACTCGTGAACTGCGTCAACGGCGTCACGCGCGCATCCGGCGCCGCCTGGCGGGTACCGCGGGGCGACCCCGCGTCGCGCTCAGCCGTTCCCACAAGCACATCTCCGCGCAGATCATCGACGACGACGCCGGGCGCACCCTGGCGGCCGCCTCGTCGGTGGAGCCGGCGCTGCGCGCGGTCTCCGGCGGCAACATCGCCGGGGCCAAGGCCGTCGCGGCCCTGCTCAGCGAGCGGGCTCGCGCCGCCGGCATCACCACCGTGGTCTTCGACCGCGGCGGCTACGACTACCACGGCCGCGTCGCCGCCTTCGCCGACGAGCTGCGCGCCGGAGGACTGGAGTTCTAATGAGCGATCTCGAACAGTACGAGGAGCGCACGATCAAGGTCAACCGCGTGTCCAAGGTGGTGAAGGGCGGGCGACGCTTCTCCTTCACGGCGCTGATGGTCATCGGGGACGGCAAGGGTCGCGTCGGCCTGGGCTACGGCAAGGCCAAAGAGGCCGGTCTGGCGGTCCAGAAGGGGATCGAGGAGGCGCGTAAGAACCTCTTCGACGTGCCGCTGGCGGGGTCGACGATCGTCTACCCGGTGATCGGGTCCTCGGGCGCCGGCCGGGTGCTCATGAAGCCCGCGGCTCCGGGCACCGGGGTCATCGCCGGTGGGGCCGCGCGGGCGATCCTGGAGATGGCCGGGGTGAAGGACATCATCGCCAAGTCGCTGGGCTCGTCCAACGGCATCAACGTCGCCCACGCCACCATCGAGGGCCTGAAGCAGCTGCGCCGTCCCGAGGAGATCGCCTCCTCGCGCGGGCACGCCATCGATCACGTGATCCCCTCGGGGACGCTGCGGGCCTACCGCGAGCGCCAGCGCGAGGGCGATCTCTTCAAGACGGAAGGGGTGTCATGAACCGCGTGAAGGTCACTCAGGTTCGATCGTCGATCGGCACCAAGCCCAAGCACCGCGGGACCCTGCGCGCGCTGGGGCTGCGCGGGATCGGCCAGTCCAACGTGCTGGCCGATCGCCCGGAGATACGGGGCATGATCGCCCGGGTGCCGCACCTGATCACCGTCGAGGAGGTGGCTGAATGAAGTTGCACGAGCTGAAGGCGCCACGCGGCGCCACTCATCGCAAGAAGGTCGTGGGCCGCGGTATCGCTGGTAAGGGCGGCAAGACCGCCGGGCGCGGCACCAAGGGCCAGAAGGCCCGCCGCCAGATCCCGGCGGGCTTCGAGGGCGGGCAGTTGCCACTCATGCAGCGCATCCCGAAGCTGAAGGGGTTCACGAACCCGTTCCGCGTCGCGTACACCCCCGTGAACCTCGACGCCCTGGCGGCGCTCGGGGTCACCGACGTCACCCACGAGGTGCTGGTCGAGCGGGGCCTGGCGCGACGCCGCGACCTGGTCAAGGTCCTCGGTCGCGGCTCGCTGGACGTCGCGTTGCACGTCCAGGCCCACGCGTTCTCGGCCTCGGCGCTCGCCGCGATCGAGGCGGCGGGCGGCTCCGCGCACGTGCTCGACAAGCCCTTCGCCGTGCGCCCGCCGGCGGCGGGCAACCAGCACCAGAACCGGTAGCCCCGTGCTGACGCGACTCGCCAACATCTTCCGGGTCCCGGACCTTCGCAACAAGGTCCTGTTCACCGTGGCGATCATCGGCCTGTATCAGCTGGGCGCCAACCTGCCGATCCCCGGGGTCAGCTGGTCCCAGGTGCAGCTGCTCCAGTCCAAGGCGGGGGCCAGCGGCGTGCTGGGCTTCCTCAACCTGTTCTCGGGCGGCGCGCTGACGCGCCTGGCCGTCTTCGGACTGGGCGTGATGCCCTACATCACGAGCTCGATCGTCATCCAGCTGCTGACCACGGTGATCCCCAAGTTGACCGAGTGGCGCGATCAGGGTCCGGTGGGCGAGAAGAAGATCACCCAGACGACCCGCTACCTGACGATCGGCCTGGCGCTGCTGCAGTCGACCGGGCTCATCTACGCCTTCCACGGCCACGATCAGGCGCTGCTGGGCTTCAACATCGACCTGATCCCCAAGTTCACGATCTGGCTCGGCCTGTTCATGGTGCTGGTGATGACCGCGGGGACGGCCTTCGTGATGTGGCTGGCCGAGCTCATCACCCAGCGCGGCGTCGGTCAGGGCATGAGCCTGCTGATCTTCGCCAACGTCGTCGCCGGCATCCCCTCGGGCGGTGAGGCGGTCTACGCCGAGGGCGGCGTCTTCAAGTTCGTCATCATCCTGGTGGTGTCGATCGCCCTGCTCGTCCTGATCGTGTTCATGGACAACGGGCAGCGCCGCATTCCCGTGACCTTCGCGCGTCGGGTGGTGGGGCGCCGTGAGATGGGCGGCAACTCGACCTACATCCCGCTCAAGGTCAACCAGTCGGGCGTGATCCCCATCATCTTCGCCTCGTCGGTGCTCTACATCCCGGTGCTGCTGTCCAACGTGGTGCCGTGGGCGAGCTTCCAGAGCTTCGTGAACTCGTCGCTGCATCCGACCAGCTTCTTCTACATCCTCTCGGACTTCGTTCTGATCCTGGCCTTCACGTTCTTCTACGTCTACATCGCCTTCGAGCCCCACCAGCAGGCCGAGCTGCTGCGCCAGCAGGGTGGCTTCGTGCCCGGCATCCGACCGGGTCTGCCCACCGAGCGCTACTTCGCCAAGATGCTGAGTCGCATCACCACCGTCGGTGCGCTCTTCCTGGCGTCGGTCGCGGTGATCCCGAGCATCCTGATGGCGCTGTGGAACATCAACCGCTTCCCCTACTACGGCGTGACGCTGCTGATCGCGGTCGGCGTGGCCCTGGAGACGATGCGCCAGATCGACAGCCAGCTCATGATGCGCAACTACGAAGGCTTCCTGAAGAGGTAGCCGTGGCGCGACTCTTCCTGGTGGTACTGGGCAAGCAGGGGGCCGGCAAGGGCACGCAGTGCGACCGGCTGTCGGCGCGCCACGGGGTGCCCCACGTGTCGACGGGGGACATCCTGCGCGCCGCGGTCCAGGCGGGCACGCCGCTCGGCCGCGACGTGGCGGCGGTGCTCGAGGCCGGTGCGCTGGTCTCCGACGACCTCGTGAACCAGCTGGTCGCCGAGCGCCTGGCGGCGCCCGACGCGGCCCGCGGCGCGCTGTTCGACGGGTATCCGCGCACGCTGGATCAGGCGCGCTCGCTGGACGCCCAGCTCGGCGACGACGGCGTCAAGCTCTGCGTCAATCTCGACATCCCCACCGCCCTGGTGAGCGAGCGGCTCTCCTCGCGGCGCGTCTGCGAGGGGTGCGGGGCCACCTACACCGCCACCGACCCCGACGCGCTGGCCGAACTCTGCCACGCCTGTGGTGGGCGCGTGGTCCAGCGCGCCGATGACCGTCCCGAGGCTATCGCGGCGCGCCTGGCGGCCTACGAGCGCGACACCGCGCCCCTGCTCGACTACTACGCCACCCGCGGACTGCTGGTGCGCGTGGACGGCTCGGGCACCCCGGACGAGGTGACCGCCTCACTCGAGGCGGCGCTCGCCGAGCGGGGCCTCGAGTGAGGCGGTCGCGCGAGGAGCTCGACAAGATGCGCCGGGCCGGGCGGGTCGTCGCCGAGATGCACGAGGCCACCCGGGCCGCGATCCGTCCCGGGGTGACCACCGCCCGGCTCAACGAGGTGGCGGCGCAGGTGCTCGAGCGGCGCGGGGCGCGTTCCAACTTCCTGAACTATCACGGCTTCCCTGCGGTGATCTGCACCAGCCCCAACGACATGATCGTGCACGGTATACCGGGCGATCGCGTGCTGGAGGAGGGTGACATCATCTCGGTCGACTGCGGGGCGATCGTCGAGGGCTATCACGGCGACGCCGCCTACACCGCCCCAGTGGGTGAGGTGAGCGACGAGGCGCGCCGCCTGATTGAGGTGACCGAGCGATCGCTGTGGGCGGGCATCGACCACCTGGTGGTCGGCGAGCGTCTCCACGAGGTGGGCCGCGCGGTGCAGCGCGTGGCCGAGGCCGCCGGGTACTCGGTGGTGCGTGAGTACGTCGGCCACGCGATCGGCACGGCCATGCACGAGAGTCCCCAGGTCCCGAACTACTGGCCGGGGACGCCGGGCCCGACGCTGAAGACGGGCATGGTCTTCGCGGTGGAGCCGATGGTCAACGTCGGTGGCTACGACACCTACGTACTCGAGGACGGGTGGAGCGTTCTGACCGCCGACGGATCGCTCTCGGCCCACTTCGAGCACACGATCGCGGTGACCGACGAGGGGCCCGAGGTCTTCACGCGGCTCTAGTCGGCGCGACCACTACTCGAGGTGATGGCGGGCCGCCTGGCGCTGCGCGAAGAGTGCGGCCTCGGTGCGCCGCTGGAAGCCGAGCTTGGCCAGCAGGTTCGAGACGTAGTTCTTCACCGTCTTCTCGGCGAGGAACATCACGCTGGCGATCTCGCGGTTGGAGAGGCCCTCGCTCAACAGCTCCAGGATCCGTCGCTCCTGGCCGCTCAGGCTCTCCAGGCGCACGTCCTCGCTGATCTGACGGCGCAGGCGTTCGCGGGCTCGCTCGATCTGCTCGGACGTGAGCAGGGTGTCGCCCTCGGCGACCCGGCGGATGGCGTCCACCAGCTCCTCGCCGTGCACGTTCTTCAGCACGTAGCCCCGCGCGCCGGCCAGCACTGCGGCGTTCATGGCCTCGTTGTCGGCGAAGGAGGTCAGCATCAGGCACGCCAGGCCCGGGTGGCGCTCGCGCAACGTGCGGCACAGGTCGACTCCGCTGCCGTCGGGCAGGCGTACGTCGAGCACCGCGACGTCGAGCGCACGGACGTCGACGGCCTCGGCCTCGGCCAGCGAGCCCGCCTCGGCCACCACCCGCAGGTCCTCGTTCATCTCCAGCAGGTCGCGCAGCCCGCGACGCACGATCTCGTGATCGTCGACCAGGAGGATACGAATCACGTCAGTCCAACCGGTACGCGGTCCACGTCACCAGTGTGCCACGCCCCGGGGCGGAGTCGATCACGCACTCGCCGCCGAGCTCGCGGGCGCGCGAAGTGAGGTTGCGCAGCCCCCGCCCGACCCCCGGAGGGCCGGCGAAGCCCACGCCATCGTCGCGCACGCTGAGCGTCACCCGATCCTCGTCGACGCTGACGCGCACTCGCGCCTCGTTTGCCGCGGCGTGTCGCGCCACGTTGGAGAGCATCTCGCGCAGCGCCTGGACGACGTGGTTGCCCACGTGCTTGCCCACCTGGTGATCCAGGCCGGGAGCGATCTCCAGCTCCACCTTGATGCCCAGGCGAGCCGCGACCTCCCCCGACAGGGTGGTCAGACGCTCCTCCAGGCTGGCGCCGTCGAAGTCGTCCTGGTCGATCTCGAAGATCGTCGTGCGGATCTCGTGGATCGTCGCGTCCAGCTCGTGGAGCGCGGCCTCCACGCGCGTGCGGGTGTCGTCGTCGAGGTCGCGCGAGACGGCCAACTGCAGGGAGAGCCCGACGCCGAAGAGCCGTTGGATGACGGTGTCGTGTAGGTCGCGGGCCAGGCGTTCGCGTTCCTCGCTTAGCGTCAGCTCGCGCAGGTTGCGCCGCACGCGGGCCTGGTCGATGACCAGTCCGGCCGCGCGGCCGAAGGCCTCGACCAGGGCCTCGTCGTCGTCGTCGAAGGGCTGGCCGTCGCGCCGGTCGGTCAAGTAGAGGTTGCCGTAGACGCGGCCGTCGCCGGTGGTGATTGGCACGCCAAGGAATCGCTCCATGACGGGGTGGTGGGGCGGGAAGCCGGAGGAGCCCTCATGGTGGGTGAGGTCGTCCACCCGCACCGAGGTGGCGGTGCGGATCGTCTCGCCGAGCACGCCGTGGCCGTGGGGCGCGTGGCCGATGGCCGATCGCGTGGCGTCGTCCACGCCGTAGGTGACGAACCGTGACAGGGTCTGGCCGTCACTGGCGACGACGCCCAGGGCGCCGTAGCGCGCGCCCACCAGCTCGCTGGCGGCCTCCACGATCGCGCGCAGCAGGTCGTTCAGGTGGGCCGGGGTCTCGATCAGCAGCATGGCGTCGATCAGGGCGTGCAGTCGGGCCGGCTCGGTGATGCGGTGATACGTCACGCCCGTAGTTTTCCACACCCCGGCGGGGGTGCCGACGGGCTAGCCCACGCGCTCGCCGACGACCACCGACAGCGGCAGGGCGATGAGGGCCGCGCCGCCGGCTACGGCCGCGCGCAGCGACGCGGAGAGCGACTCGTCGGACTCGGCCACGGCAGCGATGCCCGAGGCCATCACCGACCACGTGGCACCGTCGTCCTCGAGTCCGTCGATCTGCACCGAGAGCACGTCCCCGCGGCGCGCGGCGGCCAGCACCGCGTCCTCGGTGCTCGCCAGCACCAGCCGGTGGTCGCCGACCACGTCGATGCGCGCCGGCAGCGCCGCGGGCAGGCAGCGCACCGAGATCACCACGCGCGCGTAGGCGGCCTCGCGCAGCAGCGCTAGACAGGTCGCACGCGCCAGCGTCGCGCGGGTCACTGGCTCCCCCGGTACATCCATCCGTCCAGCATGGCGGCGCCGCGGCGCGCGGACCTAGGGACTCCAGTCACAATTTGGCCCTGCGGCCCCGCGCGGGCCGCAACGGGTTCGTCGTCACCGGCTCTTTATCACTAAATTATGGGCGTGTCCCGCCCCGAGCGCGTGAGCCTGCACGACGCCGCCGAGCGTCTCGGCGTGCACTACATGACCGTCTACCACTACGTGCGCACGGGTCGCCTGCCCGCGCAGCGTCACGGAGCGACGTGGTCGGTGGCGCTGGACGATCTCGAGGCCTTGCGCGCTCGCGCGCCGGGTGGCCGCGCCCGCCCGGCGGTGCCGCGGCCGTCGCGGCTGGCCGACCGGCTGGTGGCGGGGGATGAGGGGGGCGCGTGGCGCGTGGTCGAGGACGCGATGGCCTCGGGTCGCGATCCCGCGGCGGTGCACACCGAGATCGTGGTGCCGGCCCTGCGCCAGATCGGGGACCGCTGGGCGCGCGGCGAGCTCTCGATCGCGGACGAGCATCGCGCCAGCGTGATCGCGGCGCGATTGGTGGGGCGCCTCGGCCCGCGCTTCGCTCGGCGCGGGCGCCACCGCGGCACGGTGGTGCTGGGCGCGGTCGCCGGCGAGCGCCACGCCCTGCCCGGCGCGATCCTGGCGGACCTGCTGCGCGGGCGGGGCTTCGAGGTGCTCGACCTGGGCGTCGACACGCCCGCCGCGTCCTTCGTCGAGACGGCGCACACGGCGGACCGCCTGGTTGCCGTCCTGGTCGGCGCCACGAGCACGGGCCACGACGCGGCCCTGCGCGAGGTGGTGGAACTCCTCCACGAGGCCGGGACCGGGGCCAGAGTGCTCGTCGGCGGTCGCGCGGTAGACGACCTCGAGGCCGCGCGACGTCTCGGTGCGGACGCCTGGAGTGGTGCCTCCGCGGCCGACGCCCTCGCGGCCGTGGAGCGCCTGGCGCGCGAGCCGGCGAGCGGCGCCTAGGTCCGCGCGCCGGCGCGCAGCGGCGCGCGCCACTCGCCCCGTGTGAGGACCAGCTGGACGTCGCTGACGTGGCGCTCGAGGAAGGCCCCCTCGCAGTAGCAGAGGTACAGGTGCCAGAGCCGGCGAAACCGTTCACCAAGACCGAGGGCGATCACGGCGTCGGCGTGAGCGGCGAGGTTGGCGCGCCAGCGCGCCAGGGTCTCGGCGTAGTGGCGGCCGATGTCCTCCAGGTCGACGACACGCAGGTCGCTCGACGCGGTGGCCGATCGGATCATCGACTCGATCGAGGGCAGGAAGCCCCCGGGGAAGATCAGGGCCTTGATGAAGTCCTGGTGGGTCGCGGCGCGCTCGTAGCTGCGATCGTCGATGACGATGGCCTGCAGGGCCATCACGCCATCGGGGCGCAGGAGTCGCGCGCAGGTCGAGAAGAAGGTGTCCTGCTGGCGCCAGCCGATGGCCTCGATCATCTCGATCGACACCAGCTTGTCGAACACGCCCTCCAGCTCGCGGTAGTCGTGGTGTAGGACTCGCACACGGTCCTCGAGGCCCGCGTCGTGCACGCGGCGTCGGGCGTACTCGTACTGGGCGTCGGAGATGGTGGTGGTCGTGACCCGCGCGCCGTAGCGCGTCGCCGCGTGCACCGCGAAGCCACCCCACCCGGTGCCGATCTCGAGCAGGTGATCGTCGGCTCCGAGCTCGATCTTGCGGCAGAGCCGGTCCATCTTGGCCGTGGACGCCGCGGCCAGCGACTGCGAGGGGTCCTCGAAGACCGCACAGGAGTACATCATGGTCTCGTCCAGCATGAGCGCGAAGAACTCGTTGGAGAGGTCGTAGTGCGCGCGCACGTTGGCGCGGTCGCGCGCGAGATCGCGCCGGTCCAGGTGTCGCCAGGGGGCCCGTACGGGGGCGAGGGTGCGGGCGCCGCGGTCGAGGCGCTGTCGCCAGGGGGCCGTCGCCCGCACCAGGATCTGGATCAGCGCGGTCAGGTCGTCGCAGTCCCACCACCCGTCGGCGTAGGACTCGGCGAGTCCCACCGAGCCCCGTCGCAGGACCGCGGCGAAGCACTGCGGGTCGTGGACCTCGACCCGTACCACCGGTTGGGTCAGGCCGAAGCGACGCGTGTGGCCATCCTCGGCCAACAGCACCGTTCCTGACGGGAGCCGGCTCAGCAACTGGTGGGCGACGCGCCGCGCGACGGATCTCACGAGGCGGGCGGCGTCGGAATGGGTACGGTCGACACGGGCGCGCGGGCCGCGTCCACGACGCGACGGGGGTGGAAGGGGGCGCCGCGGCGCCACAGCGTCAGGGCCTCGCGGTAGATCCCCGCCGAGACCGCGTAGGTTCGCAGTGGTCGGCGCCAGACGAGGCGGGCCATCTCGGCGCGCGTCGGCTCGCGGCGTGTCAGGGTCAGGCCGGCGTCGAAGAGCCGGGTCGCGCCCTGGTGATTGACGAGGTGGACGGCGACCGCCGCCGCCGGGACCGTCCAGCGCATCTCGTACTCGTGGTCCATGCCGAGGAAGGGCGACACGTGCATCGCCTTGGCGAAGCGGGCGTGGTGGTCGCGTCCGTCGACGACGTAGACGTGGCGCTCGTGCCAGGGCGTGCTCGTCACCTCCAGGACGACCGCCTCGACGCGCGTGACGTCCTCGTCGTAGCAGTAGTAGAGCGTCAGCGGGTTGAACAGCCAGCCCCAGGTGCGCAACTGGCCGAGCATCGCTACGGGTCCGCGCGGGCGTACGCCGAGCCGCTCGGCGACGACGTCGCGCACCGCGTCGTCCAGCGGCGTGGCCGGGTCCCCGAGGTAGTCGCGGCGACGAAAGAGCACCGGTCGCCACCGCGTCGCGGACCACAGGGGGTGGCGCGCCACGAGCTCGTCGACCTCGTCCAGGAAGAGGTAGGCCATCGTGACGCGTCGGGTGAAGGCGTGGGCGACGTGGCCCGTCGCGGGCGTCGCGTGGCGACGGTGGGTGACGACGCCCTCGTAGATCGCGCTCCTCACGCCGGGGCCCCGATCGCGCCCACCGCCTCGTTCGCCGACATCGTGCTCGCCGCAGCCGTGCTCGAGGAGACCGTACTCGCGTCGAGGGCGTCGCACACCACCATCGCGCTGCGCGCGCCGTCCTCGTGGAAGCCGTAGCCCCAGTACGCGCCGGCGAAGGAGAGGCCATCGCGCCCGCTGATCTCGTGGTGACGTCGCTGGGCCCTCATTGCCGCCGCGTCGAAGACGGGGTGCCAGTAGGTGCGCGACCAGATCACCGCCTCGGGAGCGACCGCGTCCGGTGCGTTCAGAGTCAGGCACACCGGCGTGGAGGTGGCGAGCCCCTGCAGGCGGCTGAGGTCGTAGGTCAGCGTCGGCGCCGATTCCGCGGTTCCGAGACGGCGGTGCCAGTTCCAGCTGGCCCGCGCGCGCTCGCGGCGCGCCAGGAGGGACGGGTCAGTGTGCAATGTGGCCACGTTGGCACGGTAGCGAATCGCCGAGAGGATCTCGCGCTCGGCCCTCGTGGGCTCGCTCAGCAGTCGTAGAGCCTGGTCGGAGTGGGTGGCCAGCACGACGTGGTCGAAGTCCCCGGTCTCGCCCTGAGTGGTGGTGAGTCGTACGCCCCCCGCGTGACGCGACACCGACGCGACGGCGACGCCCAGGCGCACGCGATCGCCGAGGGGGTCCAGCACGGCGCGCACGTAGCGCTGGGAGCCCCCGACGATCGTGCGCCACTCGGGGCGTCCCCCGAGTCCCAGCAGCCCGTGATTGTGGAAGAACCGGGCGAACGCGTGCGCCGGGAACTCCGTGAACACCGAGGGGTCGGCGGACCAGATGGCCGCACCCATCGGGATGAGGTACCAGTCGCGGAACCCCGACGACCAACGACCACGCGCGAGGAACTCCTCGAGGGTCAGGTCCGCGTCGTCCGGGCCCTCGAGGAGTGCCCGGGCCGCGCGGTTGAAGCGCACCACGTCGCTCAGCATGCGCACGAAGGCCGGGCGCGCGAGGTTACGGGGCTGGGCGAAGATGGAGGCCGGCGACGACCCGCTCCACTCGATCCCCACCCGGTCGTCCGAGACGGCGAAGCTCATGTCGCTCGGCCGCGACGCGACGCCGAGCTCGTCCAGGAGTCGCGAGAAGATCGGGTAGTTGCGCTCGTTGAAGACGATGAAGCCGGTGTCGACGGCGTGGGTGGTCCCGTCCACGTCCACGCTCACGGTATGGGCGTGCCCCCCCGGACGCTCCTCGGCCTCGAAGACCGTCACGTCGTGGTGGGGAGCGAGTCGGTGGGCGCAGGTCAGCCCGGCGACTCCGGTCCCGATGATCGCGATGCGCATGGTGGTACCTCCGGAGGGGTGGACAGTGGCCGCGGCGGCCCTGGCTATTTTAGCGCTAAAATAGGAAACAGCCCGAGGAGGACCATGGCTCGCTTTCAGACCACCGTCGACACCCCCCGTAGCGCCGAGTCGTCCTTCGCGTACCTCGCGGACTTCTCCCACGCCGTGCAGTGGGATCCGGGCGTCGTCGCGTCGCGTCGGGTCGACGACGGGGCCCTGGGGAGAGGTTCGCGCTTCGCGCTGGTGGCGTCCTTCGCCGGACGTCGCGTGCCCCTGGAGTACGTGATCACCGAGATCGACGCGCCACGGCGGGTGGTGCTGCACGCCGAGAACCGGCTCTTTCGCTCGGTCGACACGATCGTCGTCACGCCGCGAGACAGCGGCTCGCGCGTCACCTACGACGCGCGACTGACGCCCAAGGGGGTGCTGTGGCTCCTGGCCTGGCCGCTCGCGGTGACGTTCCGCCGCGTTGGTGAGCGCGCTCGCCGGGGGCTGGCGCGGTCCCTGGGCTCGTGACGCGTCGGGCACGGCTGCTCGACGCGGCGCTCGAGGCGAGCGTCGTGGGCAGCTTCTCGCGAGTCGGCTACGACGTGCGTCGTCGGCTCGACCACTGGGAGCCGCTGACGCCGCGACCGGGCGCCACGGCCCTGGTCACCGGTGCGACGTCGGGGATCGGCCTCGCCGTGGCGATCGGCCTGGCTCGCCTGGGCTTCGCCGTGCGTTTCGTGGGTCGCCACGAGGATCGCGCCCGCCGCGCGCGTGAGCGCATCGTGGCGGCCAGCGCCAACTCCGACGTGGACTACGTCCTGGCGGACCTGACCGAGCTCGCGTCGGTGCGCGAGGCCGCCGCGTGGGTCAACTCGCGTGTCGGGCGCCTCGACGTGCTGGTGCACAACGCCGGCGCCATCACGCCGACCCGCACGCTCAGCGGCGCGGGGGTCGAGGTGACCGTCGCCGCCCAGCTGCTCGGTCCCTTCCTGCTCACTCGCGAGCTCGACGGGGTCCTGTCCCGCGGAGACCCCGGACGGGTGGTGACGGTCTCCTCGGGGGGGCTCTACACCCAGCGTTTCGATCTGGAGGCCCTCGAGGACGATCGGGGGGAGTACGACGGCGTCGCCCAGTACGCGCGGGTCAAGCGCGCCCAAGTGGTGCTCACCCGCGAGTGGGCCCGTCGGTTCGACCCCGCTCGGGTGGTGGCCCACGCCATGCACCCGGGCTGGGTCGACACGCCGGGGATGCGCGAGGCCCTGCCGGGCTTCTCGCGGGTGATGGGCCCGTGGCTGCGCCCACCCGACCAGGGGGCCGACACGGTCCTGTGGCTGGCCAGCTCGTCGGTGGCGCGAGCCAGCAGTGGCGACCTGTGGCACGATCGCCGTCGCCGCCACGAGCACGCCGTTCCCTGGACTCGCTCCCGCGACCCGCTGGGCGATCAGGTGAATCTCTGGGAGTGGTGCCGCGCTCGCGTCGAGTGAGCGTCGCCGCGGGCCGACATCACTGCGTGCGTCCCCCGTAGACTGTTAGAGCGGGCGGAGAGACGGACGACGCGAGTTCGGGCGCCGGCGAGCGTCATTTTTGCGTTTCCGTGATTTTCCGGTAGACTAGTAAGCCGACCTCTCGACGCGTTCGTGAGGTCCCGCGTGCGGGAGCGTTGCCCCCGCACGTCCCGCGGTACGGAACAAGGAGAAGGAACCTGAGTAAGCCCAAGGAAGATGCGTTCACCGTCGAGGGGACCGTGGTGGAACCTCTGCCCAACGCCATGTTTCGCGTGGAGCTGGAGAACGGGTACACCGTGCTCGCGCACAGCTCGGGCAAGATGCGCATGCACCGCATTCGCATCCTGCCGGGGGACAAGGTGCAGGTCGAGATCACGCCCTACGACATGACCCGTGGCCGCATCACCTACCGCTACAAATAGCTCCGGTTCGAATCGAGAGAGACACGACATGAAGGTTCGCGCGAGCGTCAAGCCGATGTGCGAGAAGTGCAAAGTCATCAAGCGGGAGGGTCACGTGCGCGTGATCTGTGAGAACCCGCGCCACAAGCAGCGCCAGGGCTAGAGAGGACGAGTATGGCCCGTATTTCCGGAGTCGACATCCCGCGTGACAAGCGCACGGTGATCGCCTTGACCTACATCTTCGGCATCGGTCCGACGATCGCGAGTCAGATCTGCGCCGCGACCGGCGTGGACGAGTCCACGCGCGTCAAGGACCTCTCCGACGCCGAGGTCAACAAGCTGCGCACCTACATCGACCAGAACGTCACGGTGGAGGGGGACCTGCGCCGCGACGTGGCCCAGGACATCAAGCGCAAGATGGAGATCAACTGCCTCCAGGGAATTCGGCACCGCAAGGGCCTGCCGGTGCACGGCCAGCGCACCCGGACCAACGCTCGCACTCGCAAGGGACCCAAGCGCACCGTCGCGGGTAAGAAGAAAGTGACCAAGTAGATGGCCAAGCCCACCCCGACCCGCAAGGTTCGGCGCAAGGAGCGCAAGAACGTCGCCTTCGGCGTCGCGCACATCAAGAGTTCGTTCAACAACACGATCGTGTCCATCACCGACCCCGAGGGCAACGTCCTGTCCTGGGCCTCGTCGGGCAACGTGGGCTTCAAGGGCTCGCGCAAGTCCACACCCTTCGCCGCGCAGCTGGCGGCGGAGAAGTGCGCCCGCGCGGCGATGGAGCACGGGGTGAAGAAGGTCGACGTGCTGGTGCGCGGTCCCGGATCGGGCCGCGAGACCGCGATCCGATCGCTGGCCGCCGCCGGCATCGAAGTGGTCGCGATCAAGGACGTGACCCCGCTGCCGCACAACGGCTGTCGGCCCAAGAAGCGTCGTCGAGGCTAAGGAAGACCATGGCTCGTTACACAGGACCCGTGTGCCGGCTCTGCCGCCGCGAACGCACCAAGTTGTACCTGAAGGGGGAGCGCTGCTTCACTCTCAAGTGCCCCGTCTCGGAGAACTCTGATCGCCAGACCCGCGCCTTCCCGCCGGGCATGCACGGCCGCGACCGTCAGCGCCAGGGGTCGGAGTACCTCACCCAGTTGCGCGAGAAGCAGAAGGCGCGGCGCACCTACGGCCTGCTGGAGAAGCAGTTCCGCAACCTCTACGAGGAAGCCAGTCGGCGACCCGGCATCACCGGCACGAACCTGCTGCAGTTCCTTGAGCTGCGCCTGGACAACATCGCCTACCGGGCCGGCTGGGGCGCCTCGCGTGCCCAGGCCCGCCAGCTCGTGCGCCACGGCCACGTGAGCGTCAACGCCAAGCGGGTGACGATCCCCAGCTACCGCGTGCGGCCCGGCGACGTGGTGACGCTCAAGCCCGCGACGCGCGAGAACTTCAACGTGAAGCGCAACCTCGACACGCTGGACCGCTCGGTGCCCGGCTGGCTCGAGACCGGTGACGGTGGCTTCTCGGTCACCGTGCGCGTCGTGCCCCAACGAGAGCAGATCGACGAGTCGATCCGCGAGCAGCTCATCGTCGAGCTGTACTCCAAGTAACTGACCGCGACGTAAGGAGTCCGCATGCTGATCATCCAACGACCCACCGTTGAGGCCCTCGGTGAGGAGGTTGACCACCGCCAGTCCTTCGCCGTGGGACCGCTCGACCCGGGCTTCGGCCACACGCTGGGCAACTCGCTGCGCCGCACGCTGCTGTCCTCGATCCCCGGCGCCGCGGCCACGCGGGTCAAGTTCGACGCGGTGCTGCACGAGTTCGACGTCATCGAGGGCGTGAAGGAAGACGTCCAGGACATCTGCCTCAACCTGAAGGACCTGCTCGTGCGGGTGTACAGCGACGAGCCGGTGGTCCTACGCCTGGACAAGCGTGGTGAGGGCCCCGTCACGGCGGCCGACCTCTCGACCACCGCCGACGTCGAGGTCCTGAACCCCGACCTGCACCTGGCCTACCTCACCTCACCCAAGGCCACGCTCAGCTTCGAGCTGACGGTGGAGCGCGGCAAGGGGTACGTCGGCGCGGAGGAGAACAAGGGGTCCTCGACCATCGGCGTGATCCCCCTGGACGCGATCTTCTCGCCGGTGCGTCGGGTCAGCTTCGAGATCGACCCGGTACGCGTCGAGCAGTCACGCGACTTCGACCGCCTGGTGATCGAGGTGGAGACCGACGGCTCGATCAGCCCGCGTGAGGCGCTGGCCTCGGCCGCCAAGACCCTCGGGTCGCTGGTCGAGCTGATCGCCAGCTTCGACGAGGAGGCGCCCACCCTCGAGCTGGGCGACGTCGGCACGGCGCAGGCCGCCGCGAGCGAGCTGGACATCCGCATCGAGGAGCTCGGCTTGACCGAGCGCTCGCGCAACTGCCTCAAGCGCGCCGGCATTAACACGGTGGCGCAGCTGGTCAACGCCACCGAGCGCGATCTCACCTCGATCACCAACTTCGGGGCGACGTCGCTGAAGGACGTGACCGAACGGCTCGACGAGCGCGGCCTGTCGCTGCGAGTGGAGGACTGACATGCGCGGAACCCCGACGCGCGGCGCCCGCTTCGGCGGGGACAGCGCGCACCAGAAGGCGATGATGGGCAACCTCGTCGCGTCGCTGATCGCGGCGGAGTCGCTGGTCACCACCGAGGCCAAGGCCAAGGCGCTGCGACCGATCGTCGAAAAGGTCGTGACCGCCGCGAGGAACGCCCCCGAGGGTTCGGTGCACGCGCACCGTCGCGTCGTGGCGCTGATCCGTGACAAGGACATGGCGCACAAGCTCTTCGAGGAGATCGCGCCGCGCTACGCCGAGCGTCCGGGTGGCTACACCCGCATCCTGAAGCTCGGTCCGCGTCAGGGCGACAACGCCCCGATGGCGCGCATTGAGTTCGTCTGAGCCAGCGTCGCGCGCCAGCACGCGCTGGCGACTGGATCTGGCCTACGACGGGACGGGTCTGCACGGCTTCGCGCTCCAGCCGGGCCAGGAGACGGTCGCGGGGCTCGTCAGCGCTGCGCTGACGCGCCTGACGGGTCTGGGGTCGCCGATCATCGTGGCGGCCGGGCGCACCGACGCGGGGGTGCACGCCCTGGCTCAGGTGCTGCACGTGGATCTGCCGAGCGAGTGGGAGGCGGCGGCTCGCGTCCCCGCGCCCGAGCGTCTGACGCGCTCGCTCAACTCCCAACTCGCCGGACGGGTGCGCGTGAACGCGGCGCGCGTGGCGCCGGTGGACTTCCACGCTCGGTTCTCGGCGCGCTGGCGCGCCTACCGCTACCTGGTGCTCGAGGAGGACGGACCGGCGCTGGAGGTCACGAGCCGCTGGAGCTGGTCGGTGCCGGGCCCGCTCGACCTGGCGGCGATGAACCGGATCGCCGCGGCGATCGAGGGCGCGCACGACTTTCGGGCCTTCTGTCGGCGTCCCAGCGGCGCCTCGGATGAGCCCCTGGTCCGTGAGGTGTTCGCCGCGCGCTGGACTCGCCACGACGACGACCTCGCCGTGGGCGCACCGGGGACGTCGGTGCTGCGTTTTGACGTCGTGGCGCGTTCGTTCTGTCACACCATGGTGCGCTCGCTGGTCGGCGCGATGGTGGCGGTGGGTCGCGGCGTCCAGGACGAGGGGTTCGTCGTGGGTCGACTGCGCGAGGCCAGCCGCGTGGGGCTGGATCGCCCCGCCCCGCCCGGTGGTCTGGCTCTCGTGGGCGTCGGTTACGACGCGCGCGACGGTGGCCCGTCCGGCGTCGGTGCGCCGACGGCTCGGTAGGCTGCGCCAATGGCCCCTGACCACCTCGACGACGCCGAACTCGACCCCCGCCACCGCCCCCAGGACGACCTCTTCGCCCACGTGAACCAGCGCTGGATCGACGAGACGCCGATCCCGTCGGATCGGGCCGCCTACGGCACCTTCTACCAACTGGCCGACGAGGCCGAGCGGGCCTCGCGGGCGCTGCTCGAGTCGTGCGTCTCGGCCGATCCCGGAACCCTCGAGCGCCAGTTGGGTGACCTCTACGGTGCGTTCATGGACGAGGCGGCGATCGACGCGCTCGGCGTCACGCCGGTGGCCCCGCGACTGGCCGCGGTGGCCGCGCTGCGCTCGATGACCGAGTGGGGCGCGCTGGTGGGGTCCCTGACCCGTGAGGGACTGGCCGGCGTCGTGTCGCTGTTCGTGGACACCGATCCCGGCGACCCCGAGCGTTACCGGGTCTTCCTGGAGCAGGGGGGACTCTCACTGCCCGACGAGAGCTACTACCGCGAGGAGCGCTTCGCCGCCGTGCGCGAGGCTTTCGCGGAGCACGTGGCGCGCGTGCTGGCCCTGGCGGGCCTGGACGACGCCGTGGCGCGCGCGCGCCGGGTGATGGAACTCGAGACGGCGATTGCGGCCGGCCACTGGGACGCGGTGGCCTCGCGCGACGTCAGCGCGACCTACAACCCGCGCGCGATCGACGACGTGGTGGGCGACAGCGCGGCGCTGCGCGCCTGGCGCGACGCGCTCGAGGTGCCCGCGGGGGCGCTGGACGAGGTCGTCGTGCGCCAGCCGAGCTTCGTGACGTCCCTGGTCGCCCTGCTGGACGAGTCGCGCCTGGCGTCGTGGCGCGACTGGCTGGCCTGGCGGGTGGTGCTGGGCGACGCGCGCTACCTGTCGAGCGACGTCGCCGACGCCCACTTCGACTTCTACGGGCGCACCCTGACCGGCGCCCCGAGCCAGCGCGAGCGCTGGAAGCGCGCGGTGGGCGTGGTGGAGTCGGCGATGGGCGACGCCCTCGGGCGGCTCTACGTGGCCCACCACTTCCCGCCCTCGGCCAAGGGCGAGGTGGAGGAGCTGGTCGCGAACCTGGTGGCCGCGTACCGCGAGGCCATCACCGGCCTGACGTGGATGGGCGAGGCCACGCGCGAGCGGGCCCTGGCCAAGCTCGACGCCTTCACCCCCAAGATCGGCTACCCCGCGCGGTGGCGCGACTACGGCGCGCTCGAGGTGCGTCGCGACGACCTGGTGGGCTCGGTGCACGCCGCCGAGGCCGTGGAGTTCGACCGCCAGATGGCCAAGATCGCCGGGCCGGTGGACCGCGACGAGTGGTTCATGACGCCCCAGACGGTGAACGCGTACTACAACCCCGGGATGAACGAGATCGTCTTCCCGGCGGCCATCCTCCAGCCGCCCTTCTTCGAGGCGGGCGGCGACGACGCGGCCAACTACGGGGCGATCGGGGCCGTGATCGGTCACGAGATCGGCCACGGCTTCGACGATCAGGGATCGCGCTTCGACGGCGTCGGGCGCCTGGTCGACTGGTGGGAGCCGGCCGACCGCGCCGCCTTCGAGGAGCGCACGCGCGCCCTCATCGACCAGTACGACGCCCTGTCGCCGGCCGAGGCCCCCGACCAGCACGTCAACGGCGCGCTCACCATCGGCGAGAACATCGGCGATCTGGGGGGTCTGGGCATCGCCTGGCGGGCCTACCGGCTCTCGCGGCGCGACGCCGCGGACTCCCCGAGCGACACCGCGGCCGCCGCGCGGCGCTTCTTCGTGGCCTGGGCGCGGGCGTGGCGCTTCGTCGCGCGGCCCGAGGAGGTCGTGCGACGCCTGGCGATCGACCCCCACAGCCCCCCGGTGTTCCGCTGCAACCAGGTCGCGGCGAACCTCGATGTCTTCCACGAGGCGTTCGCCACGGCTCCCGGGGACGGCCTGTGGCTCGACGCCGACCAGCGGGTCACGATCTGGTAGCGTGGACCCGGCGAACTTGCCGTCGCCGTCCGGGTTTTGTAGGCTGGAGAGTTCCGGATCGCGCGGCGACCCGTCCCGAGATCGCTGAAGGAAGAGACTGTGCGCACCTACTCACCGAAGGTCAACGAGCTGACCCGTGCCTGGCACGTCATCGACGCCGAGGGCCTCGTGCTGGGACGTCTGGCCACGGTGGCGGCGTCGCTGCTGCGCGGCAAGCACCGCGTGTACTTCGCCCCCCACGCCGACACCGGCGACTTCGTGATCATCGTCAACGCCGACAAGGTGGTGGTGACCGCCAACAAGGTCGGCCAGAACTTCGCCTACCGCCACTCGGGTTACCCGGGCGGGCTGCGCGCCACGTCGTGGCGTACCCTGATGGCCGAGGACCCGGCGACGCTGGTTCACGACGCGATCAAGGGCATGGTGCCCAAGAACCGGCTCGGCCGGGCGCAGCTGGGCAAGTTGTTCGTCTACGCCGGTCCCACCCACCCCCACGCGGCCCAGACACCCGTCCCGTTCGACACCTCGGCGATCCGCCGCGGATAAGGAGCGACATGACCACGCCACTCACCCAGACCACCGGTCGACGCAAGGAGGCGGTGGCGCGCGTGCGCCTGCGCCCGGGCACCGGCTCGATCACCATCAACCAGCGGGCCTTCGACAACTACTTCACCTCGGCGACGCACCGCCAGATGGTGATGGAGCCGCTGCGCCTTCTGGATCTGCAGGAGACCTACGACATCGACGCGACCATCGAGGGTGGGGGCGTGGCCGGACAGGCCGGCGCCCTGCGCCTGGGTATCTCGCGCTCCCTGCTCGAGCTCGACCCGGCGACGCGGGGCTCGTTGAAGAAGGCCGGCCTCTTGACGCGCGACGCGCGCAAGAAGGAGACCAAGAAGTACGGCCTCAAGAAGGCGCGTAAGGCTCCCCAGTACTCGAAGCGATAATGAGCGTGGCCGTGCGCTTCGGCACGGACGGCATCCGCGGTCGCGCCGAGGGCGAGATCACGGTCGACCTCGCCTACCGGCTGGGTCGCGCCGTGGCCGAGGTCTTCGACCGGCCGGCCTTCGTGGGCCACGACACGCGCGAGAGCTCGCCCCCCCTGGCGGCGGCCGTGCTGGCCGGACTGGCCGCCGGCGGCGCGATCGGGGTGAACCTCGGGGTCCTGCCGACGCCCGGCGTGGCGGTGGTGGCGCGCGAGCGCGCGGGAGTGGGCGTCGTGGTCTCGGCCTCGCACAACCCCTACTACGACAACGGGCTGAAGGTCCTCGGTCCGGGCGGGGCCAAGCTGGACCTCGCGACCGAGGCGGCGCTGGCCGACGCGCTGGCCCGCGTCGCGGCGCCGGTAGCGGCGTGGCCCGACTCACCCGCCGTGGACCCCACGGGCGAGCTGCTCTACGTGGAGCACCTGCGCGCCCTGGTGCCCGACGACCTCTCGTCGCTGCGTCTGGTGGTGGACTGCGCCAACGGGGCCGCGAGCCACGTCGCGCACGAACTGTTCGTGGCCACTGGCGCGAGCGTCACGATGCTGCACGACCGGCCCGACGGGCGCAACATCAACGCGGGCTGCGGGTCCACCGACGTGCGCGACCTCGTGGCGGCGGTGGTGGCCTCGGGTGCCGACCTGGGCCTCGCCTTCGACGGCGACGCCGACCGGCTGGTGGCCGTGGACGCGCTCGGCACGGTGCGCGACGGCGACGACCTCATGGTGCTCTTCGCCCGCGACATGGCCGCGCGCGAGGTGTTGCGGGGCGGGGTCGTCGTGACCTCCATGAGCAACCTGGGCCTACGCCGTGCGCTGGACGCGACGGGAGTGCAGGTCGTGGAGACCGACGTCGGGGACCGTCACGTGCTGGCCGAGATCGAGGAGCGGTCCTGGAACTTCGGCGGCGAGCAGTCGGGCCACCTCATCTTCGCCGACCTGGCGCCGACCGGTGACGGACTGCTGACCGGGCTGTTGCTGGCGGAGCTGGTGACCCGGCGCGGACCGCTCGACGAGCAGGCGCGTGACGCCTGGACGCGCGTGCCCCAGGCGCTGGTCAACGTGGCGCGCGAGGAGTACGAGGACGCGGCCGTGCGCCGCCTGTTCGACGAGGTGCGCGCGCGCTTCGCGGTGGGGCCCGACGACTGGCGCCTGGTGGTGCGCCCGTCGGGCACCGAGCCGGTGGTGCGTGTGATGGTCGAGGCGCTCGAGGCGGGACTGGTCGAGGAGTTCGCCGCGGCGCTGCGCGAGCGTTTCGCGCCGCCTCGGGGGGGCGATTCACCTCCCGAGTAGGCTGAGCCCATGTGCGGCATCATCGGGGTGGTCGGGGCCTCCGACACCCTGGACGTGCTGCTGGAGGGCCTGGAGCGGCTCGAGTACCGCGGGTACGACTCGGCGGGCGTCGCGCTGGTGCGCCCGGGTGAGACCTGGCGCCGGCGGGCCGCGGCGGGGGTGGAGTCGGTGGCCGCGCTGCGAGTGGCTTGCGCCGACGCGCCGGGCGACGCGCGCACGGGGATCGGCCATACGCGCTGGGCCACCCACGGGGCGCCCGAGGCGGTCAACGCCCATCCGCACCTGGACTGCACCGGGCGCGTGGCGGTCATCCATAACGGCATCATCGAGAACCACGCGGCGGTCCGCGAGGAGCTCGAGGCGCGCGGCCACCACTTCGCCTCGGTCACCGACTCCGAGGTCCTCGCTCACTTGGTCGAGGAGTCGCGAGCCGCGGGACTCGACCTGCTCGACGCGGTGCGCGCGAGCCTGGCGGTGGTGCACGGGGCCTTCGCCGTGGCCGCGGTCGACGCCGACGAGCCCGAGGTGATCGTCGCCGCTCGGCGGGTCTCGCCGCTCATCGTGGGCACGGCGCCGGGGGTGAGCTACCTGGCGAGCGACGTACCGGCGATCCTGGGCCGCGCGACGACTTTCTACGCCGTCAACGACGACGAGGTCGTGCGCCTGGGGCCCGAGGGGTTCCGGGCGGTGGACCTCGAGGGGTCGCCGATCCGGCTGCGTCAGCTGGCGATCGACTGGGACCTGGAGACGGCGGAGAAGGGGGGGCACGATGACTTCCTCTCCAAGGAGATCGCCGAGCAGCCCGAGGCGTTGCGCGCCACGCTGGCCGACCGCCGCCGCCGCGACGGCGCCATCACCTTCGACGAGCTGCGCATCGACGACGACGAGCTGGTGGCGGTGCGCCGCGTCGTGCTCGTCGCCGCGGGCACCTCGCACCACGCCGCCCTGGTCGCCAAGTACGCGATCGAGCGCTGGGCGCGGCTGAGCGTGGAGGTGGACATCGCCAGCGAGTACCGCTACCGCGACCCGATCGTCGAGATCGGCACGTTGGTGATCGCGGTGTCCCAGAGCGGTGAGACGATCGACACGATCCAGGCGGCGCGCGAGGCGCGTCGTCGGGGCGCGCGCGTCGTCGCGGTGTCCAACATCGTGGACTCGTCGCTGGCGCGCGAGGCCGACGCCGTGATCTACACGCGCGCGGGCCTGGAGGTCTCGGTGGCCTCCACCAAGGCGTTCGTCACCCAGGTGGCGGCGCTGGAGCTGCTGGCGCTGCGCCTGGCCCAGCTGCGCGCGACCCTGCCGGCCTCGGACGTCGAGGCGCTGTTCCTCGGGCTACGCGCGGTCGCCGATCAGGTGGCCGCGACCCTGGCGCGCCACGACGCGGTGCGCGACGTCGCGGCGACTCTCGCCGGCGCGCGCGACTTCTTCTTCCTGGGGCGTCACGTCGGCTTTCCCACCGCCCTCGAGGGGGCCCTCAAACTCAAGGAGCTCACCTACCGCCACGCCGAGGGCTACCCCGCGGGCGAGCTCAAGCACGGCCCTCTGGCGTTGATCGAGCCCGGCGTGGTGGTGGTCGCGGTGACCACCGATCCGGCGCTGCACGCCAAGATGCTCTCCAACCTGGCCGAGGTGAAGGCGCGCGGCGCGACCGTGGTGGCGGTGGCCACCGACGACGACGACTCCGTCGAGGCGGTCGCGGACTTCGTGCTGCGCGTGCCCGCGACCGAGCCGCTCTTCACCCCGATGGTCGACATCGTGGTGCTCCAGCTCTTCGCCTACGACACCGCCCGGCTGCTCGGGCGCAACGTGGACCGCCCGCGCAACCTGGCCAAGACCGTGACCGTGGAGTAGTCGGGTCGTGGAGTCGTGGAGTTGTGGAGTCGTGGAGTTGTGGAGTCGTGGAGCCGTGAGGTAGTGATGGGTGTCGTGGGGGTGGGGGTGGACGTCGTGGACGTGGAGCGCTTCGCGGCGGTGCTGGCGCGTCGTGCGCGCTTCGCCCAGCGGGTCTTCACCCCCGGTGAGCGTGCCGACACCAGCCGTGAGGTAGCGATGGGCGTCGTGGGGGTGGGGGTGGACGTCGTGGACGTGGAGCGCTTCGCGGCGGTGCTGGCGCGTCGTGCGCGCTTCGCCCAGCGGGTCTTCACCCCCGGTGAGCGTGCCGACACCCGTGACGCGCCGGAGCGCCTGGCCGCGCGCTTCGCGGCCAAGGAGGCGACGATGAAGTGCCTCGGCGTGGGTCTGGGTGCGGTGGGCCTGCACGACGTCGAGGTGCGCCGCGAGCCCAGCGGTGCCCCCCGCCTGGTCCTGCACGGCGCGGCCGCCGCGCTGGCCCGAGAGCGCGGGGCGCTCTCGTGGCACGTGTCGCTGACCCACACCGCCATCACCGCCGCGGCGGTGGTGGTCGCCAGCACCGAGACGTCGCCGTGAGCGCGTCGGGGGCGCACCGACCGGCGTGGGCCGAGATCTCGCGCGGCGCAATCGCCCACAACAGTGCCGCCCTGACCGCGGTGCTCGGGGCGACCCAGCTCTGCGCGGTGGTGAAGGCCAACGGCTACGGTCACGGCGCGCCCCTGGCGGCGCACGCCGCCCTGGCCGGCGGCGCGACCTCGCTGGCGGTGGCGATCGTCGACGAGGGGATCGAGCTGCGCGAGGCCGGCGTGTCCGCGCCGATCCTGCTGCTGGCCGAGGTCTCGGCGGACGCGATTCCCGACGCCCTTCGCCACTCGCTGACCCTCACCGTGGGCTCGCGCGAGGGCGCCCGCGCCGTGGTCGGCGCCGCGCGCGCCCGGGGCGGGCGGCACCGGGTCCACGTGAAGCTGGACACCGGCATGGGGCGCATGGGTGTGTCGACGGACGAGCTCGACGACGTGATCGACGTCCTCGCCGCCGAGGAGCACCTCGACCTCGAGGGCCTCTACACGCACCTGTCGGTGGCCGACTCGCTCGACGAGGACGACCAGGCCTTCACCCGGCGCCAGATCGCGCGCTTCGACGAGGCCGTGGCGCGCCTGGCCGCGCGCGGCGCGTGCCCGCGGGTGCGTCACGTGGCCAACAGCGCCGGGGCCCTGGGATATCCCGCCTCGCGCCAGTCCCTGGCCCGCGTCGGCCTGGCGCTCTACGGCTACCTGCCGGCGCCCCACCTCGGCCGCGCGCTCGACGACCTCGGCTGGTCCTTGCGTCCCGCGATGACGCTGCGCGCTCGAGTGACGGCGGCGCGGCGTCTGGACGCGGGGGAGCGACCCAGTTACGGGCGTCGACGCGAGCTGACGCGGCCGGCCACGGTGGTCACCGTGCCCTTCGGCTACGCCGACGGCTACGCTCGCCGGCTCTTCGAGGCGGGCGCTTCGGTGCTGATTCGTGGTCGGCGCTTCCCGCTGGCCGGGGTGGTCACGATGGACCAGATCCTTGTCGACGTCGGGGACGAGGCGGTGACGCCGGGTGAGGAGGTGGTCCTGCTGGGCGCTCAGGGCGAGGAGTCGATCGACGCCGAGGAGTGGGCGCGCCGGGCGGGGACGATCACCTGGGAGATCCTGTGCGCCGTCGGGGCGCGGGTGCCGCGCGTGCTCGTGGACTAAGTCGGGATGAGTCTCTCGCACGGGGAGCCGCGGCCGGTGCCCAACGGGCTGGTCGACTGCGTGCGCTGTCGACTCAGTGTCGCGCGCACGCGCGTCGTGGTGGGCGTGGGGCCGGCCCGAGCTCGCCTGGTCGTGGTGGGCGAGGCGCCGGGCCGCGAGGAGGACGAGGGCGGTGAGCCGTTCGTGGGGCGCAGCGGCCGGCTGCTGATGGCGCTGCTGGGCGAGATCGGCGTCGCTCGTGAGGACTGCTTCATCACCAACGCCGTGAAGTGCCGCCCTCCCCACAACCGCACGCCGCGCGCCGACGAGATCGCCGCCTGCCGGGGGTGGCTGGACCAGCAGCTGGTCGGGGACGGCGCGCCGGTCCTGACGGTGGGCGCCGTCGCGGCTCGAGCGGTCTTCGGCGAGCGGGGGTCCCTGGCGTCGCACCACGGCCGGCTGCGCGACCTCGACGGTCGAGCGGGCCTGGCCACCTACCATCCGGCCGCGGCGTTGCGCGGGGGCCCTAACGTGGTACGGGTGATGCGTGAGGATCTCGCGGTGCTGGCCACCGTGGTGGCGCCGTGAGCTGGCGGTGCCGCTGCACTAGCGCGGCCGACACGGCGGCCGCGGGGGAGGACTTCGCCGCGGCCCTGGCGCCCGGGGACGTCGTGCTGCTCACCGGTCCGCTGGGTGCCGGCAAGACCACCTTCGTCCAGGGGGTGGCGCGCGGTCTGGGCGTGAGCGAGCGCGTCACCAGCCCGACCTTCACGATGGTGCGTCCTCACACCTGTCACGGTGGGGCGATCGCCACCCTGTGGCACGCCGACCTCTACCGGGTGCGCTCCCTCGACGAGGTCTGGGACCTGGCCTTGGGCGAGCTGGTCGAGGAGTCCGGGGTGGCCCTGGTCGAGTGGGGCGAGCTCGCGGCGTCGGCCCTCGGGCGCGACGCCTGGACGGTGCACGTCACCGTGCACGACGACGAGGCGCGGGTGCTCGAGGCGGCGGGGGCGCGCACCGACCGTGACGCTCCGGGTCGGTGGGCCTCGTGAACGTGCTGGTGATCGAGACGGCCACGCGGGCCTGCGCGGTGGCCCTGGTCGTGGGCGACGCCGACCCGGTCACGGCGCTGCTCGACGAGGACCGGCGCCACACCGAGGTCCTGGTCGAGGGGGTCGGGGCGCTGCTCACGACGGCGGGGCTGCGCGCGCGCGACCTCGACCGCGTGGTGGTGGACCAGGGCCCCGGGCTCTTCACCGGGCTGCGCGTCGGGGTGGCCACGGCCAACGCCCTGGCCCAGGCGGTGGGCTGTCAGCTGGTCGCCGTGTCCTCGCTCGAGCTGCTGGCCCGCGGCGCGCACGCCCGGGGCGCGCGCGGGACTCTCGTGAGCTGCGTCGACGCGCGCCGCGGCGAGGTCTTCGTCCAGACCTTCACGCTGGCCGACGACGCCGTGACGGCGATCACCGCGCCGACGGTGGCGCGCCCGCGCGCCGTGGCGATCGAGTGGGCCACCAACGGCGCGCCGGTCACCTTTACCGGCGACGGCGTGGCGCGTTACGCCGAGGACCTGGGCGCCGTGCCCCAGGCGGCGATCGTCGAGCAGCGGGTGCCGCCCCCCGCCCAGGGAGTCGCCCTGGGCGCCACCCGCGAGCCGGTCGACGTTGTGCACCCGCTCTACCTGCGCGACGCCGACGCGGTCGCGAACTTCACGACGCGCGACGGCGCCACGCCGCGGTGAGCGGCGAGGTGCTCGGCGAGGTGATCGACGTCGTGGGCGGCGACTGGATCATTCGCCTGGTCGAGCGCCGCGACGTGCGCGAGCTGCTGGCGATCGAGCAGGCGCAGTTCCCCGAGCCCTGGAGTCGGGGCATGCTCCTGGACGAGATCACCAACGTCGCCACGCGCCGCTACACGGTGGCGGTGCGTGAGGGGCGAATCCTGGGCTACCTCGGGGTGATGTTCGTGCTCGACGAGCTGCACGTCAACACACTGGGCGTGGCGCCGGGCGAGGAAGGCCGCGGGGTGGCGACCTCGCTGCTGGACGACGCCTGGGCCGACGCCGCGGCGCGCGGGATCACGCGCGCCACCCTCGAGGTGGCCGTCTCCAACGAGCGCGCCCAACGCCTCTACTGGCGCTACGGCTTCGCCCCGGTGGGGGTGCGTCGGCGCTACTACGAGCGCACCGGTGAGGACGCGCTGGTGATGTGGGCCGACCTCGCGACCCGCCTCGCGGACCGGCCGCCCGAGGCGTGACCTACGCTGGCTCGGTGGGCGTGGTACTGGGGATCGAGACGAGCTGCGACGAGACCGCCGCCGCCGTGGTGGACGAGAACTACCGCGTGGTCGCCTCGCGCATCGAGTCCTCGATCGACGAGCACCGCGACTTCGGCGGTGTCGTGCCCGAGCTGGCCGGTCGCGCGCACGTCACCCACCTGCCGGGCGTGGTCGCCGGAGCCCTGGCCGACGCCGGGCTCGACCCCCACCGCCCGTCGATCGACGCGATCGCGGTGACCAGCGGACCCGGCCTGGTGGGCTCGCTGCTGGTGGGGCTGTCCGCGGCCAAGGCCTACGCCCTCGCCTGGGAGGTGCCGGTCGTGGGGGTCAACCACCTGGAGGGGCACCTGTTCGCGCCGCTGCTCGAGCACCCCGACCTGGCCTGGCCGGTGCTGACCCTGCTGGTCTCGGGGGGGCACACCGCACTGGTCGTCGTCGAGGGTCCGGGCCGCTACGAGGTGTTGGGCGAGACCATCGACGACGCCGCCGGCGAGGCCTTCGACAAGGTGGCGCGCTGGCTGGGCCTCGGCTACCCCGGGGGGCCGGTGATCGACGCGCTGGCCGCGACCGGTGACCCCGCGGCCCTGCGGCTCCCGGCGTCGATGACCGGACCCGGCTTCGACCTCTCCTTCTCCGGGCTGAAGACCGCGGTGGTGCGCGCGCGCGGCGTGGCCGACCTGGCCCCCGCCGACGTCGCGGCGGCCTTCCAGGCGGCCGTGAACGAGCAGCTGGTGCGCAAGCTGCGCGCCGCGCTCGAGTCCCGCCCCGCCGCCGGCGTGGCCCTGGCCGGTGGGGTGGCCGCGAACTCGGCGCTGCGCGCGCGAGTGCGCGATCTGGCCGAGGAGTTCGGCGTGGCCCTGCACCTGCCGAGTGCGCTGCTGTGCACCGACAACGCCGCCATGATCGCCGCCGCCGGGCGTTACCGGCTGGCCCACGACGGAGCCAGCGAGCCGTCGTTGGGGGCTCGGCCGAACTGGACGCTCCAGGAGCTGACGTGAGTGACGCCGTGCCGAGCGCGCGCCACCCGCTCTGGGAGCCGCTGCACCTGTCCCAGTGCGACCCCGATCCGGTGGTGCAGTTCCGGCGCTGGTTCGACGAGGCCGCCCCGGTGATGGCCGAGCGCGAGGCGATCGCCCTGGTGACCGCCACGCCCGACGGGCGTCCGAGCGCGCGCATGGTGCTCCTGCGCCACGTGGACGACGACTCATTCGGGTGGTACACCAACTACGAGTCGCGCAAGGGCGTCGAGCTGGCGGCCAACCCCGTCGCCGCCCTCCTCTGGTACTGCGAGGCCCGGGGGCGCCAGGTGCGCATCGAGGGCGACGTCGCCCTGGCGCCGCCGGCCGCGTCGGACGCCTACTTCGCCCAGCGGCCGCGCGGCTCGCGCCTCGGGGCCCACGCCAGCCACCAGAGCGCGCCGCTGGCGTCGCGCGACGAGCTCGACGCGCGCGTCGCCGAGGTGACGCGCGCCTTCGAGGGCCGCGAGGTCCCGCGACCCCCCTACTGGGGTGGCTACCGGCTCACGCCCACGCGCGTGGAGTTCTGGCAGCATCGCGAGAGCCGCCTGCACGACCGGATCCTCTACGAGCGTGATCCGGCGGGCGGGTGGCGGCGCACGCGCCTGGCTCCCTGAGTCGCCGGCGAGCGACGGTCTCGCACGAGTCCTGACGCGGGCCGCCGGGTGGATCGCCGGGCGGGCCGTCGGGTGTGGTCAGGTCGCGCCGCTCGCGGCTTCGAGGGAGTGGGCGCGACGGCTGGCGCGCAGCGCCAGCGGTCCCAGGATCAGGGTGCTCGCCGTGGCGGCGACCCCGCCGATCTGAAAGACGGTGCGCGGGGCGACCAGCACGAGGATGGCTCCGCCAGCGGCCATCGAGGAGATCTCGGCGCCGGAGATGGCCGCGTTGAGCGTGGCGAACACGCGTCCGCGCAGGTGGTCGGGCGTGCGCAGCGTGAAGAGCGTCATCGCGGCGACGTTGGCCACCCCGACGGCCGCCCCGGCGAGGAGCAGCAGCGGGTAGACGAGCCGGACGCGCGTCACCAGGCCCACCGCGCCGATGGCGACGCCGACGACGACCACCGCGACGCTGAGCGAGGTGGCGAGGCTCATCGGGCCCTGGCGCAGCCGTCCCGCTCCCAGTGCCCCGGCGACCGAGCCCAGCCCGAAGGACGTGCCGACCAGCCCGTAGGCGAGCGCGGAGCCGTGCAGGGTCCTTGTGATGAAGAAGACCTCGGCGACGTTGATCATCCCGATGGCCAGCATGAACACGACGATGTTCGCGAGCAGCGGGCGCAGGACGTCGTCGCGCCACACGTGGGTGACGCCGCCCATCGGCCCCCCCGAGGCGGCGTGGGCGAGGGTGATCGCGGGCGAGGGCCGCCGATCGTGGCGCACGAGCGTCGTGAGCGCGCCGGCCAGCGCGAAGCTGGCCGCGTCGAGATAGAGCGGCCAGGACTGGCCGGCCACCCCCACCAGGAGCCCCCCGATCGCCGGGCCCGCCACGTTGGCCACCCCCTGGACCGCCTGCATCAGGCCCTGGACGCGCGCGACGTTCGCGTCGCCCACCACCGCGGGTAGGAGCGCCCCGTAGCCGGGCATGGAGAAGGCGACCGCGACGCTGAGCAGCCCCATCAACCCGATCGTGGCCGCGAGGCCGTGCCAGTAGCCCAGGCCGACGCAGACCACCCCCTCGACGAAGCCCAGCGCGCTGAGCAGGGGCTTCGCGCGCACCCGGTCGACCACGTGGCCGGCCAGCGGGGCCAGGAGCACCAGGGGCAGCGACCCCGCGACGGCCAGGGCCGCGATCGCCCAGGAGTGGCCCCGGGGGGCCACGCGAAGGAACAGCGCCACGATCGCGACGCTGTCGCCGAGGAACGATCCGCCGCGCAGCAGCGCGAGCAGCGTCACGTCGTGGCGCTGGGAGCGCGAGTAGCCAGCGCGCGGCTCGGGCGGATCGCGGGGCGCCACGACGCCGAGCCTACGGGGCCGTGGGGACTCGTGTTGGCACTCGCCGGAGGTGTCTGCTAAATTGGCAGTCACAAGTTTCGAGTGCCAATCCAGGAGGCAAGACATCATGAAGCTGCACCCCCTCGAGGACCGCATCGTGGTCCGTCCCAACACCGCCGAGGCGACGACCGCCTCGGGTCTGGTGATCCCCGACACCGCCAAGGAGAAGCCCCAGCAGGGCGAGGTCCTGGCGACCGGCCCGGGCCGGCGTACCGAGACCTCGGGCGAGCTGATCCCCACCGGCGTGAGCGTCGGTGACACGGTCGTCTACTCCAAGTACGGCGGCACCGAGATCACCGTCGACGGTGAGGACCTGCTGATCCTGTCGAGCCGTGACGTGCTCGCCACGATCACCAAGTAGGAGAGGCTCGCGATGTCGAAGCTGCTGAAGTTTGACGAGGAGGCCCGCCGCGGCCTCGAGGCCGGCGTGGACAAGTTGGCCAACGCGGTGAAGGTCACCCTCGGCCCCAAGGGCCGCAACGTGGTGATCGGCAAGCGGTTCGGCGCGCCGACCATCACCAACGATGGCGTCTCGATCGCTCGCGAGGTCGAGCTCGAGGACGCCTTCGAGAACATGGGCGCCCAGCTGGTCAAGGAGGTCGCCACCAAGACCAACGACGTCGCCGGTGACGGCACGACGACCGCCACGGTGCTCGCTCAGGCCCTTATCAAGGAGGGCCTGCGCAACGTGGCCGCCGGGGCCAACCCCGCCGGGCTGAAGCGCGGCATCGAGCAGGCCGTGGTCGCGGCCGTGGCCTCCCTGGCCAGCCAGAGCCAGCCGGTGGCGGACCGCAGCCAGATCGCCCAGGTCGCCACGATCTCGGCGGCCGACGCCTCGGTCGGCGAGGTCATCGCTGACGCCATCGACAAGGTGGGCAAGGACGGCACCGTCACGGTCGAGGAGTCCAACACCTTCGGCATCGAGCTCGAGCTCACCGAGGGCATGCAGTTCGACAAGGGCTACCTGTCGCCCTACTTCGTGACCGACGCCGAGCGCCAGGAGGCCGTGCTCGAGGACGCCTACATCCTCTTCACGAGCAACAAGATCTCCGCCGTGCACGATCTGGTCCCGGTGCTGGAGAAGGTGATGCAGTCGGGTCGGGCGCTGCTGATCGTGGCCGAGGACGTGGACGGCGAGGCGCTGGCCACGCTGGTCGTGAACAAGATCCGCGGCACCTTCACGTCGGTGGCCGTCAAGGCCCCGGGCTTCGGTGAGCGGCGCAAGGCGATGCTCCAGGACATGGCGATCCTGACCGGCGCGACGGTGATCTCCGAGGAGATCGGCCTCAAGCTGGACTCGGCGACCGTCGACCTGCTGGGGCGGGCGCGGCGCATCGTCGTGACCAAGGACGCGACCACGATCGTCGACGGCGCGGGCGAGGCCAGTGAGGTCGCCGGTCGCGTCGCGCAGATCAAGCGCGAGATCGAGGAGACCGACTCGGACTGGGACCGCGAGAAGCTCCAGGAGCGCCTGGCCAAGCTGGCCGGCGGCGTGGCCGTGGTCAAGGTCGGGGCCGCGACCGAGGTCGAGCTCAAGGAGAAGAAGCACCGCATCGAGGACGCGCTGTCGGCGACGCGCGCGGCCATCGACGAGGGCATCGTGGCCGGTGGCGGCACGGCACTGGTGCGCGCGCGCGCCTCGGTCGACACCCTGATCGCGACGCTGAGTGGCGATGAGGCCACCGGCGCGCGCATCGTGGCCAGCGCGCTGGACGCGCCGCTGCGCCACATCGCCGCCAACGCCGGCTACGAGGGCGCCGTCAAGGTGCGCGAGGTGGCCGACGCCAAGGGATCGGTGGGGCTGAACGCCGCCACCGGCGAGCTGGTGGACCTGGTGAAGGCGGGGGTCATCGACCCGGCCAAGGTCACGCGCTCGGCGTTGCAGAATGCGGCGTCCATCGCGGCGCTGCTGCTGACCACCGAGGCGGTCGTCGCCGACAAGCCCGAGCCGCCGGCGCCCCCCGCCGGTGACGCGGGAATGGGCGGCATGGGCGGGATGATGTAGTCACCCGTTGACGAGTGCGACGGCCGGGCCCTTCGGGGCCCGGCCGTCGTGCTATGGGCGTGTGTCGTCACGGCGTACTCGACGTCGCCGGGCGGTGGCTGACTCACGTTGAGGAATGGTTGCGAGTACGTTCTTAAACGCAATTTTCGAAAACTCTCGCTGAGTCTTTCTGAAGTACGGTGGCTCATCGTCGTACTGGTTGGGGGGATCGATGGCCCGCAGGGACTCGAAGGTCAAGCAGCACATCCTGGTCACGACGGTGGCGATGATCGGCGAGTCCGGTCCGGCCAAGGTGCACGTCGCCGACGTGGCCCGGCGCGCCAGCGTGGGCATCCCGACGATCTACTACCACTTCGAGTCGCGCGCGAAGCTGATCGCCGAGGCCCAGTCCGTGCGCTACGAGGAGACCATCCGCCCCGTGCGCGAGCTGATGGACGAGATCGAGGTCGCGCTCACCGACGAGGACGAGGACGGCTTCTGGGAGGCCGTGGACCGGTACGTGGCCCTCGTGTGGACGCCCAGCCAGGTGCACGGCAAGTACGAGGTGGGCACGCTGCTTCTGGACGGGTCCCTCGACGCGGACGTGCGCGATGCGCTGTTCGGCGCGATGGACCGTCAGTACCGCCGTTGGCTCGACGTGGTCGTCGCGGCCCAGGCTCGCGGTTGGTTCACCCCGCGCGTGGACGGCGAGGCCCTCACGTCGCTCTTCTGGTCCGCCTCGGTGGGCCAGATCCTGGCCACGAACTCGGCGTACAAGACGCTGACGCCCGAGGTGATGGTCGATCTCTTCCGCGACATCGTGCGGGCCTGATTGGCGCGGTGCACTGGCCCGCGACGGTTAGGACCCCTCGCCCTCCGGTGGGCGGAACGCGGCGAAGGGATTCGAGACGACGAGACGGCGGTCGACGAAGCGGTAGCGCGTGGCTGGCCGGCCGCCCGCGCGGGTGGGCGGTGCGGTGGTGCCGGTCGCCTCGATCAGTCGCCGGCGCAGGAGAACCCGCTGGAGATTGGTGGCCGCGACGGGGTGGCCGAGGCAGGCGACGTAGATCGCTCGCAGCTGCGCGATCGTGAACTCGTCGGGCGCGAGGGCGTAGCCGACGTTGGTGTAGGTGAGGGTGGCGCGCAGCCGCTCACGCGCCGACTCCACGATCGACGCGTGGTCGAAGGCCATGACCGGCAGGTCGTCGACGCGGTGCCAGGCCGTGTCGTCGGGTACCCGCGGGTGGCGATCGGTCGCGACGAGCACGAGGTAGGCGGTGGCGATGGCACGCCCGCGCGGGTCGCGGTCCTCGTCGCTGCGGGTCTCGAGCTGGACCAGATAGGCGACGTCGGCGAGGTCGACCTTGTGGGCCAGGTGACGGCTGAGTGACGTCCCCAGCCGTTCGTGCTGGCCGAGGAGCCCCCCGGGCAACGCCCACGCGCCAGCGAACGGATCGCGGGCGCGCCGCCAGGCCAGCACGTGCAGGGCGCCGTCGCGGACCTGGAAGACCACCGCCAGGGCCTCGTGGAGGTAGTGGGAGGAGCGCGCGAGACCCTCGTGCGCCCCGGCCTCGGAACCGCCCGTCGCACGATCGCTGGTCGCCACCGCCTCAGAGTACCGGAGGTGCTATGTTTTCGACTACAAGGCGAAAACCGGGTCCGCGTCGGCGGGCGGGGTTCGCGCGCGGGAGGTTCGCATGGCCACGACCGGTGACACCACGACCACGATCGACGCCCACGACGGCGGCACGACGGCCGACGGCGAGGCGGGCGGCGAGGAGTGGGCCGCCGAGGTGCGCCGATGGGCCACGCGACGCGACGCGATCATCCTCGCCCACAACTACCAGCGTCCCGAGATCCAGGACGTCGCCGACGCGGTGGGCGACTCGCTGGCTCTGTCGCGCCTGGCCGCCGCGAGCGACGCCGCCACCATCGTGTTCGCGGGTGTGGCCTTCATGGCCGAGACCGCCAAGATCCTCGCCCCCGATCGCACGGTGCTGCTCCCCGAGCCGCGCGCGGGCTGCTCGCTGGCCGACAGCGTCACCGCCGACCAGGTGCGGGCGTGGAAGGCCCAGCACCCCGGCGCGGTGGTGGTGGCCTACGTGAACACCAGCGTCGAGGTCAAGGCCGAGGCGGACCTCTGCTGCACCTCGGCCAACGCGGTGGAGATCGTGGCCAGCGTGGCCGAGGAGCGCGAGGTTCTCTTCCTGCCCGATCAGTTCCTGGGCGCGCACGTCCAGCGTCGCACCGGGCGCGACAACATCCACGTGTGGCTGGGCGAGTGTCACGTGCACGCCGAGATCACCCCCCAGGATCTGCGCGAGCGAGTCGCCGACGCTCCCGCGGCCGAACTCTTCATCCACCCCGAGTGCGGGTGCACCACGACCGCGCTGTGGATGGTCGGCCGGGGGGAGCTCCCCGCGCAGCGCACCCGCGTGCTCTCGACGGGGGGCATGCTCGAGGCGGCGCGCACCACCAGGGCGCGTGAGGTGCTGGTGGCCACCGAGACCGGGATGCTGCACCAGTTGCGACGTGCGAACCCGGCGGTGCGCTTCGAGCCCGTCAACCCGGCGGCGCAGTGCCCCTACATGCAGATGACCACGCCGGCGGTGCTGTTGCGCAGCCTGCGCGAGGGGACTCATGAGGTCCACGTCGATCCCGAGGTGGCGCGCCGCGCGCGCGCCTCGGTGGAGGCGATGATCGCGGTGGGCGCGCCGGCGGGGGGTGAGTGATCGTGTCGCGGCTGCGCCACCTGCCGGCGACGGCGACGTCGTGGACGAGCGAGGCTGACGTGGTCGTCGTGGGCGCGGGCGCGGCGGGCCTCAGCGCGGCCCTGGCGGCCGGGCTCGCGCGGCGCCGAGTCCTGGTGCTGGTCAAGGGTGGTCTGGTCAGTGGGTCGACGCCCCTGGCCCAGGGGGGCCTGGCGGCGGTGAGCCTGGCCGAGGACTCGGTGGACGCGCACGTGGCCGACACGGTGGTCGCCGGCGCGGGACTGACCAACGAGACCGTGGCGCGCGAGGTGGTGGGCGCCGCCCCCGACGCCTTGCGCCGACTGCGCGAGTGGGGCGCTCACTTCGACGACGGACCACCCGGTCTCGAGGGGGGCCACTCGTTCCGGCGCATCACGCACGCCGGTGGCGACGCCTCGGGGGCCGAGGTGCACCGCACGCTGCGCGTCGCGCTGGAGCGCGCGCGCGTCGAGGTGTGGCGCGACACCGTCGCGCTCGACGCGCTGGTCGACGACGACGGACGGGTCGTGGGGCTCCTCGCGGGCCGAGTGGCGCGCAGTGCCGAGGGCGCGCCGGTGGGTGCGCTCGAGGTGGGGACGATCCGCGCGCGCGCCGTGGTGCTCGCGACCGGCGGTCTCGGGCAGGTCTACGACACGACCACCAACCCCTTCGACGTGACCGGCGACGGTCTGGCGCTGGCGGCGCGCGCCGGAGCGGCGCTCACCCACGTGGAGTTCGTCCAGTTCCACCCCACCGTCGTGTACCAGACGGGGCGCCGCGGCGTGGCGCCCCTGGTGACCGAGGCCCTACGCGGCGCCGGGGCGGTGATCGTCGACGTGCACGGGGACGCGGTGATGGCCGGTCGCCACCCGCGCGCCGACCTGGCGCCGCGCGACGTGGTGGCCGTCGAGATGCGCCGCCGGATGGGCGAGGGCGACGGACCGTCCACGCACCTGTGGCTCGACGCGACCCGCGTGGGGGCGAGCCGTCTCGCGCGCGAGTTCCCCACGGTGAGCGCCGCCTGCCGGGCGATCGGGATCGATCCGGCGACCGAGCCCATCCCGGTGGCCCCGGGCGCGCACTACGCCTGCGGCGGGGTGCGGGCCACGCTGGACGGCGCGACGACGGTTCCGGGGCTCTACGCGGTCGGGGAGGTGGCCGCGACGGGTCTGCACGGGGCGAATCGCCTGGCCTCGAACTCGCTCACCGAGGCGCTGATCACGGGACGGCGCCTCGGTGAGTGGCTGGGCTCGGGCGACGCCGTCGCCGAGCGCCCCGGACCGGGTGCGCCGCCCGCGCCGGGGCGCGGCGTCGATCCCCGGGCGCGCGCGCCGCTGACGCGCGCCATGTCGGCCCACGCCGGGGTGCTGCGCGAGCGCACCGGACTCGAGAGCCTGAGCGAGGATCTGGACCGGCTCGGGGTCGCGGGGCCGGGTCCCCTCGACCTGGCCACGGTGGAGGCCACCAACCTGCACGCCGTGGCGACACTCGTCGCGCGCGCCGCCCTGGTGCGCGAGGAGAGCCGCGGGTGCCACCGCCGCCGCGACTGCCCCGAGCCGCGCGCCGCGTGGGAGCGGCCGGTGGTGCTGCGCACGTCGCGCGACGCGCGCGAGGTGGGAGTGGAGGCGAGTCCGTGAGCGCGCCCGCGCGGGTGCGCGACGCCCTGGAGGCGGCGGGCCTGGACGTCGACGGGGTTGCCGACCTGGTCGCGCGGGCTCTGGCCGAGGACCTGCGCGACGGGCCCGACGTCACGACCGAGGCGACGGTGGCGGCCACGGCGATCGCGACCGGTGACGTGGTCGCGCGCGCGCGCGGCGTCGTGGCGGGGGTGGCGGTCGCGCGGGCGGTCCTCGACGCCGTGGCCTTTCCCCCGGACGGGGTCACCGTCGTGCGCGACGACGGCGAGCGGGTCGAGCCGGGTGACGTCGTGGTGACGCTGCGCGGTCCGCTGCGCCCGCTGCTGGTCGCCGAGCGCACCCTGCTCAACGTCCTGACACATCTCTCGGGTGTCGCGACGGCGACGCGCGCGTGGGTGGACGCACTCGCCGGGACGGGCTGCGTGGTGCGCGACACCCGCAAGACCCTGCCGGGACTGCGCGACCTCGAGAAGTACGCGGTGCGCTGTGGCGGGGGGCGCAACCACCGGCGCAGCCTCGGCGACGCCGCGCTGATCAAGGACAATCACGTCGCCGCCGCGGGCGGCGTGGCGGCGGCGGTGCGCGCGGTGCTCGAGCGGGCACCCGACGTGGTGGTCGAGGTCGAGTGCGACACGCTGGATCAGGTGCGCGAGGCCCTGGGCGCGGGGGCCCGCCTGGTGCTGCTCGACAACATGGACCTCGACCAGCTGCGCGCGGCGGTGGCGCTCGCGCGCCGCGGGCCCGCCGTCGTGCTCGAGGCGAGCGGGGGGCTGACGCTCGCCGGCGCGCGGGCGGTGGCCGAGACGGGCGTCGACTTCGTGGCGGTCGGGGCGCTCACCCACTCCAGCCCGGCGCTGGACCTGGGGCTGGACCTGCGCGCGTGAGACTACTCGCGGCGGGCGCGTAGCGCCCGGTCGACGGCGCGGGCCAGCTCGGGGTCGGTGGCGGCGCGGATCACGGCCACGCCCGCCGCCCCGGCGGCGACGCACGCCGCCGCGTTGGTGGCGTCGACGCCGCCGATGGCGATGACCGGTACCGCGACGGCGCGGCAGATTCGGGCCAGCTCCTCGAGCCCGAGGGGGTCGCCGGCGTCGTCCTTGGAGGGGGTCGGCCAGATCGGCCCGACGCCGAGGTAGTCCGCGTCGGCCGCGACCGCCTCGTCGAAGGTGGAGGCGGAGCGACCGAGGAGGAGCCCCTCGCGCCGCGCGACGTCGGCGCCCGGATCACTCTGACCCAGGTGGACGCCGTCAGCGCGCAGGGCCAGGGCGGCCTCGACGTCGTCGTTCACCACGAAGAGGGCCCCCAGGTCGCGAAAGCCCCGGCCGCGCTCGATCAGCTGGTCGGTGGGCACCTTCGCGCGCAGCTGGATGACCGTGGCGCCCGCCGCCAGCGCGCGCCGCGCGCCGTCGAGGCTGTCGACGATCGCGTGGACCCTCACGAGAGCCTCGCGCGCGCGTCGAGGGTGTCGGGATCGAGGGCGGCCAGCGCGTCGTAGAGGTTGACCTGGAACGAGCCCGGGCCGCGCGCCTCTCGCGCGGCGTCCTCGCCCGCGACGCCGAGGGCCACCAGGGCGTCGACCGCACCGTCCAGAGTGGACGTGGTGACGGCGAGGAAGCACCCGGTGAGGGCGCTGGCGGTGCAGCCCGTGCCGGTGATCGTGGCCAGCATGGGGTGGCCGTTGGCCACGCGTACCAGACGCGACGCGTCGGCGACGTGGTCGATCGGCCCGGTGACCGACGCGACGAGGCCGAAGGTGCGCGCCGCGCGCCGGGCGAGGTCGGCCGCGTCGAGGTGGCCGACGGACTCGACGCCGCGCATCTCGCCGGCCCCGCCGAGTAGGGACGCGACCTCGCCGGCGTTGCCGCGCAGCACCGCGACGTCGACCTCGTCGAGGATCCGACGGGCGCTGGCCGTGCGAAACGCGGTGGCGCCGGCCCCCACCGGGTCGAGCACCACCGGGACGCCGTGCTGGTTGGCGGCGGTGCCGGCGAGGATCATCGCGTCGACCCACGACGCCGACAGCGTGCCGATGTTGAGCACCAGCGCGTGGGCCGCGCCCGCCATCTCGGCGACCTCCTCGGGGGCGTGGGCCATGACCGGCAGCGCGCCCAGGGCCAGGGTGGCGTTGGCGGTCTCGTTCATGACCACGAAGTTGGTGATCTGGTGCACGAGCGGTCGGCGGGCGCGTAGTTGGCGCAGTGAGTCTCCGGTGGCCATGTCGTCTCTTTCGGGTTCGTGGCGCACGGGGCACGCCGCGCCGTCGGGGTCGTGCGACAGTCGACTCGGTGACGACTCGTCGTGGTGCGCCGCTACGACTGTAGGCCCGAGAGAGGTGGCGAGCGGGCGACTCGGTGACGGCGCCAGGTCGTGGCGGCGCGGTGGCGCCGTGGCCCGCGGGGTCAGCGGTGGTCGGCGTCGTGGCGCCACCGCCGATCACCGCTTGGTCCTCGCGCGAGTCACGGGGCCACGTCGCCTCTGAGCGAGGACTAGGCGAGACGTCCGATCGTGTTCGTCTCGGGACCGAGCACGCCGCCGACGCACACCAGCGCCCCGCCGAGGCCGAGGAGAAGCGCGATCGCGGTCTGGTTGCCGAGGTGCGCCTGCAACGTCGGCAGGTAGTAGGGGTAGAGCGCGGGGAGCACGATCGAGAGGCTGTAGCCAACCCCGTAGCCGCTGGAGCGAACGGGGGAGGGGAACCGCTCGCACAGGTACGCGCCCACCGGGCCGTAGCCGGACACCGTCACGACCTGGAGGATGACCACGAGCAGCACGACGACCGCGAGTCGGTCCGTGTGGAAGATCGCCAGGTAGGTGAGCGGTGCCAGGAGGGCCGCGAGCAGCCCGAAGCCGGCGAAGAAGGTGCGCCGGCCCATCGCCGTCGAGATCGGTCCCGCGGCGAGCATCGTGACGGCCGACGCCGCCGTGGCGCACAGCATGGTCCACGAGATCGATTGCGCGCTCAGCGGCGAGGCGAGTCGTAGCTCGCTCGTCAGAGTGGGGATGGCCATGTCCGTCAGCAGCCACAGTCCGGTCATCATCACGAAGACCTGGACGAGCGCGCGCCGGTGTGGGCCCACGACGATCTCCTTCAGTGGGTTCGACCCCTTCGGCGCACGTTCCCCCGCCGGTGAGTCCACGACCACGCGGCGGTAGTAGGCCCGCATCGCGAGCGCCAGCGTCGCTCCGAGCAAAAAGGGAAGACGCCAGCCCCACTCGCCGTACATCCGAGGCGTGAGGGTGTGCAGCAGCACGAGCACGATCGCCGCGATCGTCGCGTTCGCCCAGGGCGACATCCACATGATGAACCCGCTGGCGAGCCCGCGGCGCCGGGGCGCGGACCACTCCATCGCCAGCGGCACGGCCGAGGTGTACTCCCCGCCCAGGAAGACCCCGCCCAGGAGCCGCAACCCGACGATGCAGAACAACGTTCCGCCCCCGAGCACGGAGTAGCCGGGGACCAGCGCGATGAGGAGCGTCGTCATCGCGACTCCCATCAGCGCAACTTCTGTCGTCCGTGCTCGGCCCAGTCGATCGGAGATCGGACCAAACAGCGCGGCGCCCAGGGGGCGGCCCAGGAGCGCGGCGACGAACACCAAGCCAGCGTTGCTGACGAGATTGTTCGGGCCAAACACGTCGGCGGTTGCGGGGGTCAACACGATGACCGGGAGAAAGATGTCGAACTGATCGACGAAATTGCCGACGATGCCACCGCGCACCGCACGGCGCACGGCAGTCGGCACCGGGGTGACTCGCTCCCCGGCCTGGTCGTGCACGGTCGCCGGATCGGGGGGTGGGGCGGACTCACTCACTGGAACTCACTTCCTTCGCCGGCATTACCCGGACAGGTTCAACGGTCGGAACTGCGTCAGTTCCCTCTCAGCCCCTGCACCGGGGCCCCCGTGTGGATCAGCGTCACTCTAGCCTGGCGGGTCCGTCCCCGGGCGCCGCGTCGCCGCGTGGGCCGCGGTCGCCGCGGCCCACGTTCGAGAGCGGACTCGCGTCCTCGCCCGGCGTGCGTGATCGCCCTGACGACGGGAGCGTGGCGACGATCGCCGTCGTCGTCGCCCCAGCCGTGACTCGCCCCCGCGCCTCGGCGCCGCGACCGGACGTCGTGGGCGATCTCTCGCGTTCGAGGCTAGAACTCCACGTCCTCGGTGGCCTCGACCGCGACGTGGGGGACGACGCGCTCCAGCCAGGCGGGCATCCACCAGTTGGCGCGTCCGAGGAAGTGCATGAGCGAGGGAACGAGCACCGTGCGCAGGATGAAGGCGTCCATCAGCACCGCGCCACCCAGCCCCACGCCGAACTCGGCGATGACGCGCTGGCCGCCGAAGGCGAAGGAGAGGAAGACCGAGATCATGATGAGCGCCGCCGCCGTGATCACCCGACCGGTGTTGGCCTGGCCGCGGATGATGGCCTCCTCGTTGTCGCGCGTGTTGAGCCACTCTTCGTGCATGCGCGACACCAGGAAGACCTGGTAGTCCATGGACAGCCCGAACAGGATCGCGATCATGATGATGGGCAGGAAGGACTCGATCGGGCCGGTGCCGGCGCCGAGAGCGGTGCTGCCCCAGCCCCACTGGAAGACCGCCACCACGAGGCCGAACGAGGCACCGACCGCGAGCACGTTCATCAGGGCCGCGACCAGCGGCACGACGACGCTGCGAAAGGCCACCATGAGCAGCAGGCAGCCCAGTAGCACGATGACCGTGAGGAAGAGCGGCAGCTTGGAGCCCAGGACCGTGGCGAAGTCGTCGTAGATGGCCGTGATGCCGCCGACGTAGACGGCGCTGTGGCTGGTGAAGGTGGCGCGGGGGATGACCTGGTCGCGCAGCCTCGTGATCAGGGTCGAGGTGGCGACGGCCTGGGGACTCGAGCGGGGCACGACCGTGATCACGCCCACGTGGCCACCGTCCAGGGCCACGACCGGGCTGACGACGGCGACGTCGGGCATGGTCGCCACGCGTCGGTCGATGGCGCGCAGGGCCGCGAGGTCGGCGGGGCTGCGCACCGCGCCGACGACGGTCAGGGGGCCGTTGAAGCCGGGGCCGAAGCCCTTGGCGAGCAGGTCGTAGGCCTGGCGGGTGGTGGAGGAGGGCGGGTTCGAGCCCTGGTCGGCGCTGCCGAGGTGCAGGGAGAAGTACGGGATGATCATCACCCCGATGATCGCCAGGGCGAGCACCGACAGGGCGCGCGGGTGGCGCGCCACGAAGTGCGACCAGCGCTGCCAGGGGCCGGCGACAACGACCGCCTCGGGCCCGTGCTCGGCCAGAGCGCGCCGCTCGCGGCGACTCAGCACGCGGGTCTTCTGGAAGGCCAGGAGCGCTGGCAGCAGGGTCACCGCCGCGACCATCGTGATGGCCACGGTGATCGTCGCCGAGATCGCGACCCCGTTGAGGAAGGACAGGCGCAGGATCAGCATCCCCAGCAGCGCGATGCACACGGTGGCCCCGGCGAAGAGCACGGCGCGCCCCGAGGTGTTGATCGCGGTCACGATCGACTCCTCGACGCTGAGCCCGCGCTTGAGTCCCTGGCGGGCTCGGGTCACGATGAACAGCGCGTAGTCGATCCCCACGCCCAGCCCGATCAGCGAGCCGAGGATGGGGGCGAACTGCGCGATGACCAGGCCGTGGCTCAGCAGCGTGGTCGCCCCCGAGGCGATCCCCAGGGCGAAGAGGGCCACGCCGAGGGGTAGCAGCATCGCGAGCACGGACCCGAAGGCCAACAGCAGGATCACCGCCGCGACGAGGAGCCCGACGAACTCGCCCTTGCTGCCGCCGCGACCGGCGAGCTGACCGAAGGCGTTGCCGGCGAACTGGACCTGGAGCGACGACGAGCGAGCGGTCGAGCCGACCGTCTCGACCTGCTGGATCGCCGAGTCGCTGAGCTTGTAGCCCGGCAGGGTGAAGTGCACCACGGCGAAGGCGATGGTGCCGTCACGGTTGACCTGGGTGTGCGCGGCCAGGCAGGGCGCGCCGCTCGGGCAGAACGGCGACGTGACGCTGGCGATCTGGGGCAGGGCCGCCACGCGGGTCAGCATCACGGTGATCGCGCGCTGGTGGTCGGCGACCGTGCCGTGCTCGCTGGCGAAGACGATCTCGTCGGTGTCCCCGCCCTGGCCCTTGATCCGCGAGAGCAACTGGTAGGCGTGAGTCGAGTTGGTGCCGGGCAGGGAGAAGGAGTTCGCGTAGGCCGACCCCACGCTCTGGGCCGCGGCGACCACGCCCACGAACAGGGCGATCCAGGTGATCAGGACCCACCAGCGCCGGCGGACGCTCAGGCGAGCGAGTGACTTCATGGACTCTCCGATGGTGGGGGCGGGGTGCCGGCGAGTAAAATTACTGTCGAAAAAGCGTACTTAGTGTAGGGGAACCCGATGGCGCCTGACCCGCTGGTGGAGCGCTTCCCCGGACACGCGTACCCCCAGGTGATCCCCACGCCCGACGAGATGCGCCCCGGGAGGCGCGCTCCGTGGGCCGCGCTGGACGCGCGCGAGCGCTCGTCGATCGACCTGGCTCGCGTGGAGTCGCGCCTGCGCGCCGCGCGCCGCCACCTCGAGCAGGCGGCGCCGCCCGGCGCACCGGCCGAGCTGAGCGCCGCGGGCGAGCTCTCGTCGCGGGTGCGTCGCTCGGCCGTGCTGGTCGCGCTCTTCGAGCGTGGGGGTGAGGCCCAGGTCGTCCTGACGCGCCGCTCGTGGCGCCTTCGCCAGCACCGCGGCGAGATCGCGCTACCCGGCGGGCGGGCGGAGCGGGGCGAGTCGCCGGTGGCCACGGCGCTGCGCGAGGCGCGCGAGGAGGTCGGCCTGGATCCGGCGGCGGCGCGGCCCTTCGCCTGGCTGAGCCCGATCGTGGCCCTGGTCTCGAGCTCGGCGATCTGGCCGATCGTGGCGGCGCTTTCCGGGGAGCCGACCCTACGGGCGAATCCCCGCGAGGTGGACCGGGTCTTCACGGTGGCGCTGGCGGACCTCGCGGCCGACGGCGCCTTCGTCGAGGAGCGCTGGCGGCGCGGTGCGCCGCGCCCCGGGGCCGACGAGGAGGGCTTCGTCCCGGTGCGCTTCTTCCGGGTGCCGGGAGAGGTCGTGTGGGGGGCGACCGCGCGGGTGCTGAGCGAACTGCTGTGCGTGGTGCTCGACGTCGCGCCGCTCGACGAGGGGACGGCGGGCGCCGTCCGGTAGAATCGACGCCACACCCCCGGCGGCGTAGGAGTCATCATGGCGGACGTAGAGATCGGCATCTATAAATCGGCTCGACAGGCCTACGGCTTCGACGACATCGCCATCGTGCCGTCGCGGCGCACGCGCGACCCCGAGGACGTGGACATCTCCTGGCAGATCGACGCCTACAAGTTCGAGCTGCCGATGCTGGGCTCGGCGATGGACGGTGCGGTGTCGCCGACCACGGCCATCGAGATCGGCCGACTCGGCGGCCTGGGCGTGCTGAACCTCGAGGGGCTGTGGACCCGCTACGAGGATCCGACGCCGCTCTTCGAGGAGATCGCCGAGCTGGCGGACGACAAGGCCACGGCGCGCATGCAGCAGATGTACGCCGAGCCGGTCAAGCTCGAGCTGGTGGCGGCGCGCATCGCCCAGATGAAGGAGGCCGGCATCGTGACCGCGGCGTCGGTCACACCCCAGCGCACCGCGTGGATGAGCAGCACGATCATCGACGCCGGCCTGGACATCCTGGTCATTCAGGGAACCGTCGTCTCGGCCGAGCACGTGTCCAAGACCGCCGAGCCGCTCAACCTGAAGCGCTTCATCCGCGAGTTCGAGATCCCCGTCATCGTCGGCGGGTGCGCCAGCTACCAGGCGGCGCTGCACCTGATGCGCACCGGCGCCGCCGGGGTGCTGGTGGGGGTCGGCCCGGGCAACGCCTGCACCTCGCGGGCGGTGTTGGGCATCGGAGTGCCCCAGGCCACGGCCATCGCCGACGTCGCCGGCGCGCGCATGCGCCACCTCGACGAGACCGGCGTGTACGTCCACGTGATCGCCGACGGGGGCATGAGCAAGGGTGGCGACATCGCCAAGGCGATCGCCTGCGGGGCCGACGCGGTCATGATCGGCTCGCCGCTGACCAGCGCCATCGAGGCGCCCGCGCGCGGGTACCACTGGGGCATGGCGACCTTCCACCCGACGCTGCCGCGCGGCACGCGTGTGCGCACCCAGGTGCGCGGCACGCTGCGCGAGATCCTGCTGGGCCCGGCCCACGAGAACGACGGGCGCCTCAACCTCTTCGGCGCCCTGCGCACCTCGATGGCGACCTGCGGCTACGAGAGCGTGAAGGAGTTCCAGAAGGCGGAGGTCATGCTCGCCCCGTCGCTGCAGACCGAGGGCAAGGCCCTGCAGCGCTCCCAGGGCGTGGGCATGGGGCATTGAAGCCCGTTCTCGTCGTCGACTTCGGCGCCCAGTACGCGCAGTTGATCGCCCGGCGCGTGCGCGAGGCGCACGCGTACTCCGAGATCGTGCCGTCGTCGATCGACGCGGCCGAGGTGGCGCGGCGCGCGCCGGCGGCGATCATCCTGTCGGGGGGGCCGCGCTCGGTGTACGAGACGCCCGCGCCGTCGCTGGACCCCGCCATCTACGACCTGGGGGTCCCGATCCTGGGCATCTGCTACGGCGCCCAGCTGATGGCCCGCCAACTGGGCGGCGAGGTGGCGCGCACCGGAGCGGGCGAGTACGGCCGCACCGAGGTCACACGCGTCGGTGAGGCGACGCTGCTCGAGGGCTGGCCCGACGTCAGCACCTGCTGGATGAGTCACGGCGACGCGATCACCCACGCGCCCGAGGGCTTCACGGTGACCGCCGCGACGCGCGAGGCGCCGGTGGCGGCCATGGAGAACCCCGCGCGGGGCCTCTACGCCACGCAGTTCCACCCCGAGGTGGCCCACACCGAGCGCGGCCAGGAGCTGATCGCGCACTTCGTGCACCACGTGGCCGGCGTGGCGCCGACCTGGACCAGCGCCTCGATCATCGACGAGCAGGTTGGGGTGATCCGCGCGCGCGTGGGCGACGACACCGTGCTGTGCGCCCTGTCAGGCGGTGTGGACTCGGCGGTGGCCGCCGCGCTGGTGACCAAGGCGGTGGGGCGCCAGCTGACCTGCGTCTTCGTCGACACCGGCCTGATGCGCGAGGGCGAGGGCGAGCAGATCGAGGCGACCTTCACGCGCCAGTTCGGCGTACCCCTGGTGCACGTGCGCGCCCAGGACCGCTTCTTCGCGGCCCTGGCGGGGGTGTCGGACCCCGAGGCCAAGCGCAAGATCATCGGCGAGCTCTTCATCCGCGAGTTCGAGGCCGTGGCGCGCGAGCTCAGCGCCGACGGTCACGGGCCGCGCTACCTGGTTCAGGGCACGCTCTACCCCGACGTCATCGAGTCGGGCTCGGGCCACGCGGCCACGATCAAGAGCCACCACAACGTCGGGGGTCTGCCCGAGGATCTCTCCTTCGAGTTGATCGAGCCCCTGCGCGCGCTCTTCAAGGACGAGGTGCGCCGGGTCGGCGAGGAGTTGGGCCTGCCCGAGGAGATCGTGTGGCGCCAGCCCTTCCCGGGGCCGGGCCTCGCAGTGCGCGTCATCGGCGAGGTCACGCCCGAGCGGGTGGCGATCGTGCGCCGCGCCGACGCGGTGGTGAGCGACGAGATCACCCGCGCCGGGCTGTACCGCGAGCTCTGGCAGAGCTTCGCCGTGTTACCGGCGCTGCGTACGGTGGGGGTGATGGGCGACGCGCGCACCTACGCCTACCCGATCATCATCCGGGCGGTCACGAGCGACGACGCCATGACCGCCGACTGGGCCCGGCTGCCCTACGACGTGGTGGAGCGCATCGCCAATCGGCTGATTCGCGAGGTCGAGGGCGTCAATCGCGTGGCCCTGGACGTCACCAGCAAGCCGCCGGGCACCATCGAGTGGGAGTGAGGGGCTCCTTTTCCGACGAGGCGCTGTGGGGCTCATTCGACAACACGCCCCGGGCGAACCCCGACGCGCTGCTCGAGGACCTCACCGAGCCCCAGCGCCGCGCGGTCACCCAGCGCGGCGGCCCGCTGCTGGTGGTCGCGGGGGCCGGGTCGGGCAAGACGCGGGTCCTGACGCGGCGCGTGGCGCACCTGCTCGCCACCGGTGACGCCCAGCCCCACCAGATCATGGCGATCACCTTCACCAACAAGGCGGCCGACGAGATGCGCCGGCGCGTGGCCGAGCTCGTGGGCCCCTCGGCCGATCGCATGTGGGTCTCGACGTTCCACTCCGCGGCGCTGCGGATGCTGCGCGCGCACGCCGACGTGCTGGGCTACCAGCGCGGCTTCACCATCTACGACGCGGGCGACGCGCAGGGCACGGTCGAGCGGATCATGCGCGAGCTCAACCTCGACCCCAAGCGCCTCTCGCCGCGCAGCGTCGCCGCGGCGATCTCGGCGGCCAAGAACGAGATGCTGAGCCCGGTGGCCTACCACGACGCCGCCGACGACCCGGTGCAGCGGCGGGTGGCCGAGATCTACCGGCTCTACCAGGAGCGCCTGCGCACGGCCAACGCGATGGACTTCGACGACCTGCTGGTCAACGCGCTGGCGATGCTGCGCGCGGACGACGACGTGCGCGAGGGCTACCAGCGCCGCTTCACCCACCTGCTGGTGGACGAGTTCCAGGACACCAACGGGGTGCAGAACGAGCTGGTGATGCTGCTGGCGGCCGAGCACGGCAACCTGTGCGTGGTCGGCGACGCCGACCAGTCGATCTACCGCTTCCGCGCGGCCGACGTGCGCAACATCCTGCAGTTCGAGGAGCGCTTCCCCCAGGCCGACGTGGTGGTGCTCGAGCAGAACTTTCGCTCGACCCAGACGATCCTCGACGCGGCCAACGCCGTCATCGCCCGCAACCCCGGTCGCCGGGCGAAGACCCTGTTCAGCGAGGGTCTGCGCGGTGGGCCGATCCGGCTCTACCGCGCCGGCGACGAGTACGACGAGGGGCGCTGGGTGGCCGCGGAGCTGCGCCGGCTGCGCGCCGAGCACGCGGTGGCCTGGCACGAGATGGCGGTCTTCTACCGCACCAACGCCCAGAGCCGGGTTCTGGAGGAGGAGATGCTGCGCGCCGGCGTGCCCTACCGGGTGATCGCGGGCCAGCGCTTCTACGATCGCAAGGAGATCAAGCACGCGCTGGCCTACGCGCGCCTGATCGTGAACCCGCGCGACGAGGCGAGCGCCCGACGCGTGATCAACGAGCCCAAGCGCGGTGTCGGGGCGGTCGCCCAGGCGGCCCTGGGCGCCTACGGGGCCGAACACGGCCTGTCCTTCGCCGAGACCGCCGTCTACGCGCGCGAGGCCGGATTGGCCGGGCGAGCGCTGGCCGGCGCCGCGCGTTTTGCCCTGATCCTCGACGAGTTGCGCGCGCTGGCCAACGACCTGTCGCCGCGCGAGATGATCGACGCGATCGTGCGCGAGAGCGGGTTGGGCGACGCCCTGCGCGCGGAGAACAGTGACGAGGGCCTCTCGCGCCTGGAGAACCTGGGCGAGCTGGCCTCGGCGGCCAGCCAGTACGACACGCTGGAGGAGTTCGTCGAGCGCGTGGCGCTGGTCTCGGACGCGGACCAGCTCGACCCCGGAGCCGGGGCGGTGTCGCTGATGACCCTGCACGTGGCCAAGGGGCTGGAGTTCCCGGTGGTGGTCATCACCGGGCTCGAGGAGACCATCTTCCCCCACCGGCGCGCGCTCACCAGCGACGACGAGCTCGAGGAGGAGCGCCGCCTGTGCTACGTGGGCATCACGCGCGCCAAGGAGCACCTCATCTTGACCCACGCCTGGAGCCGCACCCAGTGGGGCTCGCGCACCGACGCCCTGGCCAGCCGCTTCCTCGCCGAGATCCCGCCGGCCCTGGTGCGCGACCTGTCGGCCAGCCCGCCGCGCCCGCGCGCGTCGGCCGAGCGCGACGCGCACACCGAGGAGGGATTCCTCGGTCGTTCGACGACCTTCACCGAGGGTCGCGCCTACGGGTCGGGGGCGGCACCGCCCGTCCGCTCGACCGGGGCCGAGCGCCTCGGCCTGGTCGCGGGCGACGCCGTGGTGCACGACCGCTACGGCGCGGGCGTGGTGGTCGCGACGTCGGGCGAGGGGAGCCACACCCGGGCCACCGTGGCCTTCGCCGAGCACGGCACCAAGCAGTTGGTGCTCGCCATGACGCCGCTGCGTCGGGCCTGATGGCCGCGGGCCTTTGCTAAAACGCGGCTAAGAATGCGCCCCGCGGGCGTAAGAATCCCCGCGGCGCGAGTGGTGCACCGCGCGCGCGGTGCCAGAATGGGAGCCCATGGATTACGCCCGACCCGCCTACCGGCCGCCGAGCGCCCCGCGAAGCCATCGCCTGCCCCCGCGGGTCTACTGGCGCCGTCGGGCGATCGCCCTGCTGGCCGCCGTCACGATCGGCTGGACCGGCTACCTCGGCATCACGCTGGCCTTCGCGCTCAACAACCCCACCTACGGCGTCTCCTACATGGCGCGCGCCGCCGAGTGGGGGCGCAGCCACGGAATCGGGGCGTTCGTGACCTGGGCCGAGACCGAGTACTACAAGCTGAACCCGCCCAAGGTCGGGGGCAAGCCGCCCCTCAGTGCCTTCGGCTCGGGGCCCACGCGCGTGGTGGTGCCCGCGACCGGTCACCTCCCCGAGCCGCCCCCGATCATCTCGCCCGCGGCGCACCCGCTGCCCGGCGAGGGAGTGTGGCACGCCGTCGGACGACGCACCGCCACGGGCGTGCCCACCGTCTACGAGGCGTTCGTGCGCCCCAACAACATCAACACCAGCTACGTCGTCGGGGTCGCCTGGATGGACCCGACCCTGCTGCGCGCCCAGCTCTACTCCGGCTCGTACATACCCGGTGGCAACTACCACTTCACCTACAGCGCGCCGATCACGCCGACGGCGTCGCGCACCCTGGTCGCGGCGTTCAACGCGGGCTTTCGCATGCAGGACGCCCAGGGCGGCTACTACACCCAGGGCCACATGATCCTTCCCCTGCGCCGGGGGGCCGCGTCGGTGGTCATCTTCAAGGACGGGACGATGACCCTGGGCACCTGGGGCACGCCGGGCTTCACCATGTCCAACAAGATCGCCTCGGTGCGCCAGAACCTGCGCCTGCTGGTCAACAACGGCCGTCCGGTGGGCGATCTCTCCAACCCGGCGCTGTGGGGGGCGACCCTCGGGGGGACCTTCAACGTGTGGCGCAGCGGCCTCGGGGTGACCAAGGACGGCGCCATCGTCTACGTCGGCGGGCCCGCCATGTCGATCACCGACCTGGCCAACGTGCTGGTGCGCGCCGGTGCGGTGCGCGGCATGCAGCTGGACATCAACACCGACTGGGTGCAGTACTCGGTCTTCAACGGGGCGCTCAACGCGCCGGTCACCGGGGCCAACGGCGTCAGTCTCTTGAACTCGATGAACGGCCCGCCGTCACGGTACTTCGCCAGCTGGTGGAACCGGGACTTCTTCACGATGAGCCTGCGACCGAGCGCGCTGCGCCCGGCGCACTCGTCGGCGACGGTGACGTCGGGGGGCTAGCTCGCGGCCCCTCGCGGGCTCGCTACTCGCGACCGTCGTCACCGGTGCGCGACGGTGTCGGTCCGGCCTCGCGCGCTACGCGCGTGAAGGTGAAGCCGCCGGCGAACACGGCGCGACAGGCCTCGACCACGTCGGCGTCGTAGCGTGTGCCGGCGCCTTCGGTGATCTCGGCCAGGGCCTCGTCGAGGGTGCGCGCCGGACGGTAGGGGCGGTGGTGGGTCATGGCCTCGACGGTGTCGGCCACCGCGATGATCCGCGCGGGCACGATGATGTCGTCGCCGGTCAGGCCCCGCGGGTAGCCCGAGCCGTCGAGTCGCTCGTGGTGCGCCAGGGCCACGTCGGCGATCGGCCACGGCAGCTGGGCGTGGCGCAGGATCTGCGAGCCGATCTCGCAGTGGCCCTGGATGAGCGCGAGCTCCAACGCGCTGAGCGCGCCGGGGCGCGTCAGGACCTCCGCGGGCACGGCCACCTTGCCGACGTCGGCCACCTCGCCCGCCTGGCGCACCAGGGCGGCGGAGGCTCGATCGAGCCCGAGCTGGCGGGCGATCGCCTCGCCCAGGGCTCCGACGCCGCGCTGGTGCCCCGCGTTGTAGGGATCGCGCGCCTCGCTGACCTCGGCCAGCGCGGCCAGGGTGCCGTCGAAGGCCTCGCGCAGCCGCTCGCTCGCGGCGACGTGGTCCATCCCGAGTTCCATCTCGCGCACGACCGCCTCGAGGCCCCGTACGGTCGTTTCGTCGAACTCGTCCTCGTGGTGGGAGAGGACGTGCAGCACGAGCGGCGCGCCGGCGGTGGCGAAGGGGATCGCGATCATCGCGCGTAGTCCCAGCGCGGCCAGCGGCTGGTGCCAGGGGGCGAGGCGGGGGTCGCGCAGCGCGTGGTTGGCGACCTGGGTCTCGCCCGCGCGCGCCGCGATCCCCGTCAGACCGTGTGCGGCGCGCGCCGCGGCGGGGGAGGCCGCCACGACCTCGCGCAGCTCGTGCACCAGACCCGCCGCGTGAGCGATCTGCGTGTCGCGCGCCAGGTCGCGCGTCAGGAACGTCAGGGGGAAGTGGCCGCGGTGGACTAGGGCCAGGCACAGCTTGTCGAGGTAGTCGACGTCGCGCTCGACCGATCGGGCGATCTGGCTGACCGCCAGGGAGACGTCGAGGTTGCGGTGGGTGCGCACGGCGTCGGTCACGTCGGCGTACGAGGACACGACACCGTTCACGCCTCGCGCGTCGAGCACCGGGTAGGTGTTGATCGAGAGCCAGCGGAAGTGGCGCGCACCCACGCTGAGCCCGAGCACCTTCGCGAAGGTCGGCTGGGCCGTGGCGAGGGTGCGCGAGGCCGGCTGCTCGGTGGTCTCGCCACTCAGTCGCTCGGCGCTCCAGTGCAGTTCGCGCGGCGATCGGCCGAGGAACTCGTCGCGCGACACGCCGAACAGCGCCAGGGCCGCGTCGTTGCAGTCGCGCACGACCAACTCCGCGTCGAAGAGCACCCACCCGACGGGCGAACGCGAGACGAGGTCGAGCGTACGCACCACCGTGCCCAGGTCGCCCACGTCCTTCATGCCCCCCCGATCGAGTCGCCCCGCTCCCGTCCCCACGGTAGCGACGGACCGGCGCGAGGCTCGAAGAATTCGTTTTTACGCCGTGACGCCACGACGCCGCGCCCCCGCCGATGAGGCGGGGGCGCGGCGTCCGATCAGGCGCGAGGAGTCGCGTCGCCCTCGGCGAGGATGCCGTAGAGCGTGCGACGGGTCTCGGCGAGGATCGCCGTGGCTCGTGCGACCTGGCTCTCGGATCCGGCCAGGAGCACCTGGCGCGAGGCCAGCATCACCTGACGCGCGGTGCCCATGAGCTCGCGCGCGGGACCGCCCGTGCCGTCGGCGCTCTCCCAGGGTCGGCCCAGCTGCTCGCGCTGCTCGGCGACCAGGGCGCGTCCGGCACTGGTGAGCGCGTAGGAGCGCCCGCTGCCGGCGGCCACCTCGACCAGACCCTCGTCCTCCAGTTGCTGGAGCACGGGGTAGATCGAGCCGGGGCTCGGTCGCCAGGCGTCGTTGGAGCGCTCGGTGAGCTCCTGGATCAGCTGGTAGCCGTTGCGGGGCTGCTCCTCGAGCAGGACCAGCACCGCCGCGCGCACGTCGCCGCGACGCTGGCGGCGCCCCTCGCGGCGCAGGGACCCGCCCCGGAAGTGGCCGCCGGGACCGCCGTGATCGTGACCGGGGCCACCGCGGCGGCCCGCGCCCATCGCTCGACCGGGTCGCTCGGCCCAGGGGCTGTTGTTGTTTTCGTTGAACATTCGTTCCTCCATTTCGCTGTACCGTCCGGTACTACGTACTATAACGATATATCGTTAGTGTTCGCTTGTCAAGGGGTACGTGCGTCCGATCGGTGGAGAAGCGGCCGTCGAGTCGTGGCGACGTCGCCGTCGCACGGGGCAGTCGTGGTACTCAGGGGTCGTCGGATCACGCGGCCGGACGTCCCAGGGCCGATGCGCCCTATCGATCCGCCACGAGGCGCCACAGTCGGCGCGGCAGCACGCGCAGGATGGTGAAGACGTAGCGTAGGATCGGCGGGCTGTAGAGCACGCGGTCCCCGCTCTCGAGGCCGCGCACGACGACGTCGGCCACCTCGCTCACGCCCGTGGTGAACGGCGGCTCCGCCAGGCCGGTGGTCATCTTGGAGCGCACGAAACCCGGCCGCACGATCTGCAGCGTGACCCCCGTGCCGTCCAGGGTGTCGGCCATGGCCAGGCACATCTGGTCCAGGCCGGCCTTGGCGGCGCCGTAGAGGTAGGCCGAGGGGCGCACCCGCGTGGCGGCCACCGACGAGAGCACGACGACGCGCCCGTGTCCCTGCGCGACGAGGGGCGCACGCAGGGCGCTGAGCGCGGCGGCGGGCCAGGTGAGATTGACGGTCATCATCGCCGCGGCGCGCGCGGGATCGTCCTGGTCGCGCGACTGGTCGCCGAGCTCGCCGACCGCGATCAGCACCAGGTCCACCCGGCCGCCCAGAGCGTCGAGGCAGGCGCGCACGGTCTCGCCGGCCAGATCGGGATGGGTGGCGTCGAACACGACGGTGGTGACGCTGGTGGCGCCGTAGTCGCGCGCCTCGGCCGCCGCCTCGTCGAGGCGACTCGGGTCGCGACCGGCCAGCACGACGTGGCGCGCGCGCGCGGCGCAGAGGCGGCGGGTGATCGCGCGAGCGATGTCCGACGTGGCGCCAAGCACGATCACGTTCTGGGGCTGGCCGAAGGCGTTGTCCACGGTTATCGTCCTCCTAGGTTGAGCCGACGGGCCAGATCGCTGGTGAGACGGCCCTCGGGGTCTACGCGCGCGCGCACCGCCGCGAAGTCGTCGAGGCGCGGGTACATCGCGGCCAGACGCTCCGGCGCCAGACGCGCGTCCTTGGCCAGGTAGACCCGCCCGCCGGCCGCCACCACCAGCTCGTCGAGCTCGTCGAGGACGGAGCCCAGCGTGGGCGGGCCGACGGGCAGGTCGAGCGCCAGCGTCCAGCCGGACATCGGGAAGGAGAGGGGGCCGGGGTCGCCAGGTCCGAAGCGCTTGAGCACCGCGAGGAAACTGGGCAGGCGCGACGAGGAGAGGCGCGTGATCGCGTCGACCACGCACTGGCCCTCGGTGGCGGGGACGCAGAACTGGTACTGCACGAAGCCGTGCGGTCCGTAGAGGCGGTTCCAGTCGCGCACGCCGTCGAGGGGGTGGAAGAACGAGGAGAGCGTCGCGAGCTCGCCGCGTCGCTGGCGCGGTGCCGAGCGGAACCACGCCTCGTTGAAGAGCCGGATCGAGAGCGGGTTCAACAGCCCCGGGGGGGCGGTGAGTGGTACCGCGAGGCGCGCGGGGCGCGGCGCGGCGAGCGTGGCCGCGCCGGGGTCGAGGTCGGCGGCGTCGGCGTGGTCGCCGCGCGTGAGGATGGCGCGGCCCATGTGCGATCCGCGGGTCATGCAGTCGACCCAGGCCACCGAATAACGGTAGGCGTCGTCGCCGTCGGCCATCGCCGCCATGACGGCGTCGAGGTCGTCGAAGCGGTCGGTGTCCACCCGCACCCGGTCCGAGCTGACCGCGAGGAGCTGGAGGGTGAGCGCCGTGACGACCCCCGTGAGGCCCATCCCGCCCATGGTCGCCCAGAAGAGGTCGGGGTCCTCGCGGCGCGACACCGTGCGCGCCCCGGTCGGGGTCACCAGATGCATCGAGAGCACGTGGGCGGCGAAGGAGCCGTCGCGGTGGTGGTTCTTGCCGTGGACGTCGCTGGCCACGGCGCCGCCGAGCGACACCTGTCGGGTGCCCGGGGTCACCGGCACGAACCAGCCGCGCGGCAGGCTGGCCTCGAGGAGCTGGTCGATCGACACGCCCGCGCCCGCGGTCACCACGCCCGCGGGGCTGATGGGTCCGACGTCGGCGAAGCCGCGGTTGTCGATCACGACGCCGCCGCCGAGTTGGGCGGCGTCGCCGTAGCTGCGTCCCAGCCCTCGGGCGATCAGTGCCGGGCGGGTCGCGAGCAGCTCGGCCAGCTCGTCCTCGCGCGTGGGGGTGAGCACCTCGGCCATCGAGGGGGCCGTGCGCCCCCATCCGGCGAGCGCGACGCGGGTCATAGGTAGATGCCGATCGCGAGCAGGACGGCCCAGGTGAGTCCGAGCACCTGGACCACGCGGTTGTGCACCAGCAGGTCCTCGGGCGAGGAGCCGTCACCGGCCTCGGCGGAGCGCATGATGAAGAGTATCGCCAAGGTCACCGGCACCGCGGTGAGCCGGATCGGCACGACGTGGTGGTCGTGGGAGGAGAGGCCGGTCGCCGAGGTGTCGAACGCCCACAGGCAGTAGCCGGTGACCACCACGGTGGCGCTCAGGGTCAGCGCCGAGTGCAGGAACTCGGGGGTGTACTCGGCCAGGACCCGCCGTGTGGCGCCCGCCCCGACCTTCTTCAGCTCGCTGGAGCGCTTGCCCACCACCAGGAATAGGGCTCCGAAGGAGATGACCACGAGGAACCAGGTCGACACGAAGATGTGCGACGCCGCCGCGCCGGCGTAGGCGCGCAGGAAGAAGCCGCTGGCGACGACTCCGAGTTCCACGATGACGACGTCCTTCAGCCAGAACGTGTAGCTGAGCGAGATCGCCAGGTACAGCCCGAGGATCAGGTAGAGCCCCTCGGGCTGCCAGAGGAACGCCGGCAGCACGAAGGCGATCCCCGCGAGGACGCTCGCCGCGACGATCGCCGCACGCACGCTGAGCTGGCCGGCGGCGATGGCGCGATGGCGCTTGGTGGGGTGGTGACGGTCGGACTCGACGTCGCGAACGTCGTTGATCAGGTAGATCGCCGACGCCAGGGCGCAGAACGACAGGAACGCGGCGCCGGTGTGGCGGATGACGTCGGCGTGCGTGGCCACTCCCGCGGCGGCGGGGGCGATGCCGATCAGGATGTTCTTCACCCACTGGACGGGACGCATCGCCGACACCAGCGCGCGCACGGCACCGCGCCGTGGTGCGGGCGTCTGACTCACGGGTCCACGCTAGTCGTGCGCGTGGCGCACTCTTCGATCGCGCGCCGGGGGGTCGCGGCGGTGGGTTCTATGCTGGAACGACGATGGAGCGAACGTACCGCGTGGTGGTGGCCAAGCCGGGTCTGGACGGTCACGATCGCGGGGCCAAGGTCATCGCCCGCGCGCTGCGCGACGCCGGCTTCGAGGTGGTCTACACCGGGCTGCACCAGACGCCGGAGCAGATCGTCCAGGCGGTGATCCAGGAGGATGCCGACGCCCTGGGGCTCTCCCTGCTCTCCGGCGCCCACCTGGTCCTGGTGCCGCGGGTGATCGACCTGCTGGCCGAGGCCGGCCGCGAGGACGTGGTCGTGGTGGTGGGGGGCATCATCCCCGACGCCGACGTCGCGGTTCTGGAGGGCCACGGCGTGGCCGGCGTCTTCACGCCGGGCGCCTCGCTCGCCGACATCGGGACGTGGCTCGAGTCGACGCTCGACGCCCGTGACCACGCGCACTAGGCGTTGGCGGGGCCGAGGGTCGCGGTGACGCGCACGGAGTAGGTGGTCGTGCGGTGGTGGGGATCGCAGTGAGAGGTGTCGCAGTGGTGGGGATCGCAGTGAGAGGTGTCGCAGTGCAGTCAGTGGGGACAACGGAAAGCAGACGGTCATGGATCTCTTCGAGTATCAGGGCAAGCAGTACTTCGCGCGCTACGGGATCGCCGTGTCGCCCGGCGGCGTCGCCGACACGGTGGACGAGGCGCTGGCGGTCGCCGAGCGCGTCGGCTACCCCGTGGTCGTCAAGGCCCAGGTCAAGGTGGGCGGGCGCGGCAAGGCCGGAGGGGTCAAGCTCGCGGCGAACGCCGACGAGGTGCGCACTCACGCCGGCACCATCCTCGGGCTGGACATCAAGGGCCACGTCGTGCGACGGCTGTGGATCGAGCGCGCCAGCGACATCGCCCGCGAGTACTACGCCTCGTTCACGCTGGACCGACCCAACAAGGTGCACCTGGGGATGCTGAGCGCTCAGGGTGGCGTCGAGATCGAGACGGTGGCCCAGGAGGATCCCGACGCCATCGCGATGCTCTCGATCGATCCCGTGCGCGGACTCGACCTGGCCACCGCCCGGCGTTGGGTGGCCGAGGCGGGACTCGACGAGGAGGCGCGCGCCCAGGCGGCCGAACTGCTGGTGAAGCTCTACGAGTGCTACACCAAGGGTGACTGCGACCTGGCCGAGATCAATCCCCTGATCCTGACGACTGCGGGCACGGTCCACGCGCTCGACGCCAAGGTCACCCTGGACGAGAACGCCAGTTACCGCCACCCCGAGTGGGACGAGTTCCGCGCCACCGAGACCGAGGACCCCCGCGAGCGCCGGGCCAAGGAGAAGGGACTGAACTACATCGGCCTCGACGGCGACGTCGGCATCATTGCCAACGGCGCGGGCTTGGCGATGTCCACCCTGGACGTCGTGAACCAGGTCGGCGGCTCCGCCGCCAACTTCCTCGACATCGGCGGCGGCGCCAACGCCGACGTGATGGCCGCCGCCCTCGAGTTGATCAACTCGGACCCGAAGGTCAAGGTCATCTTCGTCAACGTCTTCGGCGGCATCACGCGCGTCGACGAGGTGGCCACCGGCGTGCTCGAGGCGCTCGGACGTGTGACGATCACCTCGCCCATCGTGCTGCGTCTCGACGGCACGAACGCCGTGGAGGGGCGCGCCATCCTGGCGCCGCACCTCAGCGACACCCTGATCACCGAACCCACCATGCTGGACGCCGCCCGCCGGGCCGTGGCCATCGCGAACGCCTGAGGAGGCACCATGAGCATCTTTGTCGACGAGAACACCACGGTCATCGTCCAGGGCCTGACGGGCGGCCAGGGCCGCTTCCACGGGCTGCGCAACCGCGACTACGGCACCCGCGTGGTGGCCGGGGTCACCCCGGGCAAGGGGGGCTCGGACGTCGAGGGCATTCCCGTCTACAACACCGTGCGCGAGGCGGTGGACGCGACGGGCGCCACGGCGTCCTTCGTCGTGGTGCCCCCGCCCTTCGCCGCGGGCGCGATCATGGAGGCCGCCGAGGGCGGCATCACCTTCATCGTGTGCATCACCGAGGGGATCCCGGCCCAGGACGAGGCGGTTACCTACAACCGCCTGGTCGAGGAGTTCCCCGGGGTGCGCCTGCTGGGACCGAACTGCCCCGGCATCATCAGCCCCGGCAAGTGCAACATCGGGATCACCTCGGGCGACATCGCGCTGGCCGGTGGCCCCGTCGGCATCGTGTCACGGTCGGGCACGCTCACCTACCAGGCGCTCTACGAGCTGAGCGTGCAGGGCGTGGGCCAGACGACCTGCGTGGGGATCGGTGGCGATCCGGTGCCGGGAACCAACTTCATCGACTGCCTGAGTGCCTTCGAGGCCGACCCCGAGACCAAGGCGGTGATGATGATCGGCGAGATCGGCGGATCCGAGGAGGAGCGCGCCGCGGAGTGGATCACCCACCACATGACCAAGCCCGTCGTGGCCTACATCGCCGGCGTGACCGCCCCTCCGGGGCGCAAGATGGGCCACGCGGGGGCGATCATCTCCGGCTCGAAGGGGACGGCGCAGGCCAAGATGGCGGCGCTGTCCGCCGCCGGGGTGCGGGTCTGCCAGAACCCGACCGAGGCGGGACAGGCGATGGTCGACATCGTCGCGTCGCTCTAGCGTTGCGCGAGGTCCGTCTGGGGGTCCTGGTGTCGGGGACCGGCACGATCCTGGAAGCGATGCTGGAGGCGGGTCTGGTCGTGACCGTGGTGGCGGCCGACCGGCCCTGCCGAGGGCTGGAGGTGGCGCGCGACGCGGGCGTCGCGACGGTGCTGGTGGACCGGGCGGACTTCGGCGGCTTCACCGCGGCCTTCGACCGTGGCGCCTACAGCGCCGCGCTGGCGCGCGAGCTGGTCGCGCGCGACGTCGACCTGCTGGCCATGGCGGGCTTCGGGACCGTGCTCACCTCGGCGCTGCACGAGGCCTTCCCCGGCCGCGTGCTCAACACTCACCCGAGCCTGCTGCCCGCCTTCAAGGGCTGGCACGCGGTGACCCAGGCGCTGGCGGCCGGGGTGAGCGAGACCGGGTGCACCGTGCACGTGGCGACCGAGGCGCTCGACGAGGGGCCGATCCTGGCCCAGCGCCGCGTGGCGGTGGCGCCCGACGACGACGAGGCGTCCCTGCACGAGCGCATCAAGGCCGTCGAGCGCGATCTCTACCCGCGCGTCGTGGCTAGGGTGATGGCGTCGCTGGCCCGGGGCCGGGAGCCCTCTGCGGGCGGCGACGCGGAGGAGGAGTGATGCGGGCGCTGCTCAGCGTGTGGGACAAGACGGGCCTGGTGGACCTGGCCCGGGGCCTGGCCGCCCTGGACGTGGAGCTGATCGCCTCGGGCGGAACCGCGGCGGTGCTGGCCGCGGCTGGCGTGGCGCACCTGGACGTGGCCCAGGTGACCGGCTCGCCCGAGATGCTCGACGGCCGCGTGAAGACCCTGCACCCGGCGATCCACGCGGGGATCCTCGCCGATCGCGACGAGCCGTCGCACTGGGCCGACCTGGCGCGCGAGGGCTTCTCGACGATCGACCTGGTCGTGTGCAATCTCTACCCCTTCGCCTCGAACCCCTCGATCGAGCTGATCGACGTGGGGGGACCGACCATGGTGCGCGCCGCGGCCAAGAACCACGCGCACGTGGGGGTGCTGACCAGTCCCACCCAGTACGCGGGGGTGCTCGAGGAGCTCACCGTCAACGGGTCGCTCAGTGCGGCCACGCGCCACGACCTGGCGCGCGCCGCCTTCGCGCACACGTGCGCCTACGACGCCGAGATCGTCCGGTGGCTGGACGCCGGCGGCGCGATCGGCGCGCCCGCCGAGCCGGCCGAACGGCTCCTGGCGCCCACGCTGCACCTCACGCTCGAGCGCCGCGACGCTTTGCGCTACGGCGAGAACCCGCACCAGGTCGGGGCTCGCTACCGGCTGGCCGGAGGGTCCCCGTGGTGGGACGGGGTCGTCCAGCACGCCGGCAGTGCCCTGTCGTACCTGAACCTCTTCGACGCCGACGCCGCCTGGCGCCTGGTCCACGAGCTGGCCGCCGACGCCCCGGGGCGCCGGGCCGTGGCCATCATCAAGCACGCCAACGCCGCCGGGGCCGCGGTGGCGGCCACGAGATCGCCGGCGCCTTCGCCGCGGCGCTGGACGCCGACCCCCAGAGCGCCTTCGGAGGCGTCGTGGCGGTCGGCGGTCACCTCGACGACGAGCTGGCCGCGCTGATCGCCGCGGGACCCCAGGCCGACGTGATCGTCGCCTCCTCCTACGACGACGACGCCCTGGCGCGCCTGCGCGCCCGACGCAAGGCCACCCGCCTGCTCAGCGCCGGCCCGCCCGAGCCGCTCGGGTTGTCGGTGCGCACGATGGGGGCGACCGCCCTGGTCCAGGAGGCCGACGAGCTGCGCACGCCGCCCGACCAGTGGCGCTGCGTGACGCGCACCTCGCCGAGCGACGCCCAGTGGCGCGACCTGGTGGTCGCGTGGCGGGTGTGCGCGCGCACCACCTCCAACGCGATCGTGATCGCCCGCGACGAGGTCGCCGTGGGCGTGGGCGCGGGTCAGCAGTCGCGCGTGGTCGCCGCCGACGTGGCCGTCGCCAAGGCCGGCGAGCGCGCCCGCGGCGGCGCGGCGGCGTCGGACGCCTTCTTCCCCTTCGCCGACGGTCTGGAGTCGCTGGTGGCGGCGGGGGTCGTCGCGGTCGTCCAGCCGGGCGGGTCGGTGCGCGACGGCGAGGTCATCGCCGCCGCCGACGCCGCGGGAATCGTCATGATGCTCACCGGCGAGCGTCACTTCCGGCACTAGGGGGGACGAATGGCACAGCTACTGGATGGGGAGCGCCTCGCCGGGCAGATCAAGGCCGAGCTCGCCGCGCGCGCGGCGCGCCTGGCTGGCGCCGGGCGTCCGGTCGGGCTGGGCACCGTGCTGGTGGGCGACGACGGCCCCAGCGCGCGCTACGTGGCGATGAAGCACGCGGACTGCGAGGAGGTGGGTATCGCCTCCTACGGGGTGCACCTGCCGGCGACCGCCTCCCAGGACGAGATCGAGGACGCCGTCGACGCGATGAACGTCGACGAGCGCGTGCACGCGATCCTGGTCCAGTTGCCCCTGCCCGCGGGGATCGACGAGGAACGGGTGCTGCTGCGCGTGGATCCGGCCAAGGACGTCGACGGACTGCACCCCACCAACCTGGGCCGCCTGGTGATGGGCGCGCCCGGTCCGCTGCCGTGCACCCCGGCCGGGATCGTCGAGCTGCTGGCCGCGCACCACGTGCCCGTCGAGGGCCGTCACGTGGTGATCATCGGCCGCGGTCTGACGATCGGGCGGCCCCTCGCGCTGCTGCTCGCGCTGAAGCGACCCGGGTGCAACGCGGCCGTGACGGTGGTGCACACCGGCGTGGCGGACCTCGGGGCGCTGACGCGCCTGGGTGACGTCGTGGTGGCCGCGGCCGGCGTGGCCGGGCTGGTCACCGCGGACATGATCAAGCCGGGCGCGGCGGTGGTCGGCGCCGGGACCAGCTGGTCCGGTCGGCGTCTGCTGAGTGACGTCGCCGACGACGTGGCGGACGTGGCCGGCTGGATCACGCCGCGCCTGGGTGGCGTCGGGCCCATGACCCGTGCCATGCTGGTGCGCAACGCGGTGCTGGCGGCGGAGAGGGTGTCACGATGACCACGACGGACGAGCGGGGCCGCGAGCACGACGAGCGGCCGTGGGGCAGTTACACGGTGCTCGACGACGAGATGTCCGACCACAAGGTCAAGCGCATCGTGGTGGCGCCGGGCAAGCGCTTGAGCTACCAGAGCCACACGCGTCGTGCGGAGCACTGGTTCTTCGTGAGTGGGCGGGCCACCGTGATCCTCGACGACGTCGCGCGCGAGGTCGGGCCCGGCGACAGCGTCGACGTGGCGGTGGGCGAGAAGCACCGGGTGGAGAACCACACGGACGCCCCGGTCGTCTTCATCGAGGTCCAGACCGGCACCTACTTCGGCGAGGACGACATCGTGCGCTACCAGGACGACTTCGGAAGGGCGAGCTGAGTGCGTGCGCGTTGACGCCCTGCTCGCGGCGGGCCTGACCCGCTCGTTCGAGTTCTTCCCGCCCAAGTCCGACGCCGAGAGCGCCCAGCTCGCGACGACGCTGCGCGACCTCGAGCCTCTGGAGCCCTCCTTCGTGTCGGTGACCTACCGGGGTGGCTCGGCCTCGCGCCAACGCACCCTCGAGCTCGTCACCCGAGTCCAGCGTGAGGGGCGCCTGACGGCCGTTGCCCACCTGACCTGCGTGGGCCACACGCCGACCGAGCTGCGCGACATCCTGGGCGAGTACGCACGCGCCGGCGTGGAGAACGTGATGGCCCTGGGCGGTGACGTCACCGACGACGTCGTGCCGTCGCCCTCGTCGCCGCGCTACGCGCTCGAACTGGTGGAGCTGGCCCGTGAGGTGGGGACGTTCTCGATCGGCGTGGCCGCGCACCCGCTCGGCCACCCCCGCTCGGCGGACCGAGCCAGCGACCGTCGCCACCTGGCCGCCAAGCTGCGCGTCGCGGACTTCGCGGTGACCCAGTTCTTCTTCGCGGCGCACGAGTGGTCCGAGCTGGTCGAGGACCTGGCCGCGCTGGGGGTGGACAAGCCGGTGCTGCCCGGAGTGATGCCGGTCACGACCCTGCGATCGGTGGCGCGGATGGCGACGATGGGCGCCGCGGTGCCGCCCGAGCTGGTCGCGCGGCTCGAGGCGGCCGACCGACGAGGGGGTGCGCCCGCCGTGCGCGACGAGGGGGTGCGCGCCGCCCTCGAGCTGTGCCAGGACCTGCTGACGCGCGGGGTGCCGGGGCTGCACTTCTACACGATGAACCACTCGAGCGCGACGCGCGAGCTGCACCGGGCGCTCTTCGCGGTCTAGGCGCTCGGGACTTTCGGCCCTCGGGGCGCGTCGCGGCGCGTCGTAGGATGAGGTCATGGCTGAGAAAATCACGATGAGCGCCGACGGCGTGCTGCAGGTCCCCGACAACCCCATCATCCCCTTCATCGAGGGCGACGGCACCGGCGTGGACATCTGGCCGGCGGCCAAGCTGGTGCTCGACGCGGCCGCCGCCAAGTACGGCAAGACGATCGCCTGGAAGGAGGTGCTGGCCGGGGAGAAGGCCTTCCACGAGACCGGCAACTGGCTGCCCGACGAGACCATCACCGCCTTTCGTGAGTACCTGATTGGCATCAAGGGCCCGCTCACCACGCCGATCGGCGGGGGGTTCCGCTCGCTCAACGTGGCGCTGCGTCAGATCCTCGACCTGTACGTCTGCCTGCGCCCGGTGCGCTGGTTCCAGGGCGTGCCCTCGCCGGTCAAGCACCCCGAGCAGGTCGACATGGTGATCTTCCGCGAGAACACCGAGGATGTCTACGCCGGCTTCGAGGTCGAGGCGGGCACCGCCGAGGCCGACAAGTTGCGCGCGTTCCTGCACGACTCTTTCGGGTGGGACATCCGCGAGAAGAGCGCGCTGGGCGTCAAGCCGGTCTCCCAGTTCGGCTCCGAGCGGCTGATCCGCGCGGCACTGACCTACGCGCTGGCCCACCAGCGCCGCTCGGTGACCCTGGTGCACAAGGGCAACATCCAGAAGTTCACCGAGGGTGCCTTCATGAAGTGGGGCTACCAGCTGGTGCGCGACGAGTTCGCCGACCGCGCCGTGGGCTGGGACGACTGCGGCGGCGAGCCGGGCTCGAAGTTGCTGGTGAAGGACGCCATCGCCGACATCGCCTTCCAGCAGACGCTGCTGCGCCCGCGCGAGTTCGACGTCATCGCGACGCTGAACCTGAACGGCGACTACCTCTCCGACGCGCTAGCCGCCCAGGTCGGCGGAATCGGCATCGCCCCGGGGGCCAACATCAACTACGTGACCGGCCACGGCATCTTCGAGGCCACCCACGGCACCGCGCCGAAGTACGCGGGCCAGGACAAGGTGAACCCGGGCTCGGTGCTGCTGTCGGGGGTGCTGATGTTCGAGCACCTGGGCTGGACCGAGGCGGCCCAGGACATCGTGCGCGCGCTCGAGGCGACCATCGCCGCCAAGATCGTCACCTACGACTTCGCCCGTCAGATGGAGGGCGCCACCGAGGTGAAGTGCTCGGAGTTCGCCGCCGCCATCGTCGACCGCCTCTAACCCCTACCCGTCCCGACAAAGGAGCACTATGACCACCCCCGTCCACGTCACCGTCACCGGCGCCGCCGGTCAGATCGGCTACCAGCTGCTGTTTCGCATCGCCTCGGGTCAGATGCTCGGGCCCGACACGCCCATCGTGCTGCGCCTGCTCGAGATCGAGCCGGCGATGAAGGCTCTCGAGGGGGTCGTCATGGAGCTCGACGACTGCGCCTTCCCGCTGCTGGCGGGGATCGAGGCCACCAGCGACCTGGACGTGGCCTTCAACGGCACGTCGTGGGCTCTTCTCGTGGGCTCCGTGCCGCGCAAGGCCGGCATGGAGCGCAGTGACCTGCTCGGGGTGAACGGGGGGATCTTCAAGCCCCAGGGCGAGGCCATCGCCGGGCACGCCGCGAGCGACGTGCGGGTGCTGGTGGTGGGCAACCCCTGCAACACCAACTGCCTGATCGCGCGCTCCCACGCGCCCGAGGTTCCCGCGGACCGCTGGTTCTCGATGACGCGCCTGGACCAGAACCGCGCCGAGACCCAGATCGCCAAGCGGGTGGGGACGGGCGTGGCCGGGGTGAAGAACCTGGCCATCTGGGGCAACCACTCCTCGACCCAGTTCCCCGACTTCGCCAACGCCACCGTCGACGGCGTCCCGGTGATCGACGCGGTCAACGACCGGGCGTGGCTGGAGGGCGAGTTCATCACCACGGTCCAGAAGCGCGGCGCGGCGATCATCGAGGCGCGCGGCGCCTCCTCCGCGGCGTCGGCGGCGAACGGCGTGATCGACACCGTGGTCAGCCTCACGACGCCGACTCCGGCCGACGACTGCGTGTCGGTGAGCGTGACCAGCCGCGGCGAGTACGGGATTCCCGAAGGACTCACCTTCGGCTTCCCGGTGGTCGCTGATGGCGTCGGCGGGTGGTCGGTGAAGGAGGGCTTCGAGATCGACGAGTTCTCCCGGGCCAAGATCCAGCTGACCGTGGACGAGCTCGTGGGCGAGCGCGACGAGGTCGTGAAACTGGGCCTGCTCGGCTAGTTCACCCGGCGAGCGACGAGTTCGCCGCGACCGATGGGCACCACCACCGCGTCCACGCGCGGGTCGCGCAGGACGGCGTCGACGACGCCCGCGAGTTCGTCGCGGTGGCTGATCACGTTGTCGGCCACCAGCAGTCCCCCGGGGACGAGGTTGGCGAGCACCGCGTCGGCGCAGGCGCCGTAGACGTCCTTCTCGGCGTCGAGGAAGCAGAACCCGACGTCGCCCAGCGAGCCGGCGTGGTCGAGGAAGTCACCCTCGACGAGCCCCACGACGTCGCGCACCCCCGCGCGCTCGAAGGTGTCGCGCGCTCGACTGGCCTTGGCCGCCAGGATCTCGAAGGTCGTCAGCTGCCGGCCGCGGGCGCGGCAGGCCAGCGCCAGCCACAGGGCCGAGTAGCCGGCGCTGGTGCCGATTTCGATGACGCCGCCGTCGGGGGCGCTGGCGCAGAGCAGGGCCAGGAACTGGCCGGTCTCGCGCGGCACCTGGCGCAGGCGCTCGAGTCGGGGGGTGCCGTCGAGACGGTCGCGCCGGTCGGCGTCCTCGAGTTCCTCCATGACCTCGCGCACCCGGCCGGGTATCTGGTGGAACACGCGCACCTCCTCGGCGACGAGTGTAGCCAGGGGTGCACCGTCGGCCCGCCGTGGCGTCGAGGCGACGCCACGGCGGGCGTCACGAGAGCGTTGCCGGCGCGGCGCGGCGAGACGTCAGGTCGCGGGGACGGTCAGGGGCTCCTTGCGCCCCGCGGGCGTGGTCACGCCGGGCGCCGGGGCGCGCAGCAGCTCGCCGTGGCGCGAGGCCCACGACGTGCGGGCGGCGACCAGGGCCCAGGCACCCAGCAGGGCGGCGTAGCCGAGGGCCGACGCCCAGCGAAACGCCGGGAGCCCCGTCTGCAGCGCCAGGCGTATCGTGCCGGTGACCGTCACCCCGACGGGGAAGGTGAAGCTCCACCAGGTCAGTGAGAAGGGGAGGTGCGAGCGCGCGGTACGGATCGTGATGGCTAGCGCCAGCACGGCCCAGAGCATCGCGAAGCCCCACATTGGCACCCCGTAGAGCAGGGCGAAGACCGTCATCCCCGACGCCACGGAGGCGGGCACGGCGAGGTGGGCCAGGGCGCCGAGGGTGCCCGCGGCCGTGATGGACTGGCCGAGGGGCCCGAGCACGATCCACAGCGTCGGCACGCGGCCGGTGCCCGACGTGCCGTAGTGCACCAGGCGCGACCAGATAAGGGTGATGACGATGATGGCCACCACCAGACTCATGCCGAACATCGCGTAGAGGCCGTAGAGCAGGGTGGCTCGCCACTCCAGTGAGGCCACGTGGGGGAGCAGCAGGGCGCCGGTCGCCGCGGACACCATCGGGGGCACGATGGGCATCAGCCAGCCACCGAAGGCGGCGTCGGGGCGTACCTCGATCTGGGTGAAGAGCCGGTAGGGGATGATCGTGACGCTGGCGAGCCCGGTCACCGTGCCGATCGCCCACAGCACCCAGTCGAGGTCGACGGCGGCGCGCAGCCCGATCAGGGTGGGGACCGCCAGCAGGGCGCCCGCGCCCACCGTCAGGAACGCCATGGGCGGCGCGCCGTAGAACTGGGCCATCGAGACGTCGCGTCCGTAGGAGCGCGCCACGTGGGGCGAGCGCGCCCAGTGGACCACGGTGGCGACCACCAGGGCGGCCAGCAGGGCCGCGGACGCGATCCAGACGACCTCGACGAAGACTCGCAGCCCCGGCACGTCGAAGGGCAGCAGGGCCCCGGCGTTGGCGACGATGCCGGTGCCCATCACCGAGGCGTACCAGTTGGGGCCGAGGTAGCGCACGTCGCCACTCGTCGCGTCGGGCGAGGCCAGTACGTCGACGTCGGGTAGGTGGGGCACGGTCATCTCCTTGGTCGTCACCGCCGCACAGCGGGTTGGCACGATGTTAACGGGCGGGCGACCCTCCTCGTTCAATCCGGTGCGATACGTGCTATCTGATGATGCCACCTACGTCTGGCATCGGCATTGATGAAGAACTATTCCTAGTTGCTTAGATCTATTTAGGTGATCGCGAAGGGCCGTCCCGTCTCGGCCGTCGCCGACGGTCGGGTCGGCGTCGTGGCGAGGTCGTCACCGTGCGTGGTGGGCGTCGCGCGCCCAGGCGAGCAGCGCCACCGCCGGACCGAGGTCGCCGCGCACCCTGAGGCGCCCCTCGCGCAGGGCGTCCGCACTCGTCAGGCGGCCGGCCGACAGGGCTCGCGCGTCGTCGAAGGTCAGGCGGATCAGAGTCTCGGCCCCGAGGTGGTCGCCCGGCTTGAGGCGGGCGCCGTCGTCGTCGATCGTGAGGGTGAGGGCGTGCGGGCCGGTCGCCGGCGCTCCGGTGAACTCGACCACCAGTCGCCAGGGCGCGACGACGCGCGGTGGCGTGGGCGCGTGGGCCAGCGTCTCGTTGACTTCCTCGAACCAGCGCGCCGAGAGGAAGTCGGCCACGGGCTAGGGAGCCGGCTGGACGGCGGCCTCGGCGGCGGTGCGCTTCGGGCGCCGCAGGATCTTGCGGCCCAGCCAGGCCACGGGATCGTAGTGGGCGTCCACGACCCGCTCCTTGAGGGCGATCAGCGCGTTGTCGGTGATGTGGATGCCCTCAGGACAGACCTCGGTGCAGCACTTGGTGATGTTGCAGTAGCCCAGACCCATCTCCTCGCGTGCGTACTCGCGGCGGTCGTTGGTGTCCAGGGGGTGCATCTCGAGCTCGGCGATGCGCATCAGGAAGCGCGGCCCGGCGTAGTGCTGCTTGTTGTCCTCGTGGTCGCGGATCACGTGGCAGACGTCCTGGCATAAGAAGCACTCGATGCACTTGCGGAACTCCTGGCCGCGCTGCACGTCCTCCTGGAACATGCGGTAGCCGTCGGCGGGCATCGGTGGGGGGAGCAGGGCGGGGATCCGCTCGGCCATGGCGAAGTTGAACGAGACGTCGGTCACCAGGTCGCGAATGATCGGGAAGGTCTTCATCGGGGTCACCGTGATGGGCCCCTCGGGCAGCTCATCGACCCGGGTCATGCACATCAGGCTGGGCTTGCCGTTGATCTCGGCCGAGCACGAGCCGCACTTGCCGGCCTTGCAGTTCCACCGACACGCCAGGTCCGGGGCCTCGGTGGCCTGGATCCGGTGCACGACGTCGAGCACGACCTCGCCCTCGTTCTTGGGCAGGGTGTACGTCTCGAAGTCGCCTCCGCTGGCGTCGCCACGCCAGACTCGCATCGTCACCTCGGCCATCAGTTGCCCTCCTCCATGAGAGTCGCCAGTTCCGGGGGCATGACGAGAAGGGGCGACCGCTCGGTCGTGATCTCGCCATCCCAGCGCCCACCCGACATCGAGTGGGCGAAGTTGATCGTGCCGTACTCGGGGTCGGCCTTGGGGTAGTCGTCGCGGGTGTGCCCGCCGCGCGACTCCTTGCGCTCGATCGCCCCGCGCGCGGTGCACTTGGCCACGGTGATCATGCTGGGCAGGTCGGTGGCGAGGTTCCAGCCGGGGTTGTACGCGCGCCCCCCCGGCACCGAGAGGTTCTTCACGCGCTGCGTGAAGGTCTCGAGCTGGGTGATCGCGTCGGCGATCTCGCTGCCCGTGCGGATGATGCCGACGTTGGTCTGCATCATCTCCTGCAGGTCGCGGTGCACGTCGTAGGGGCTCTCGCCACCGGTGTTCTCGAAGGGGGCCAGCGCCTCGGCGATCGCCGCCTCGGCCTCGGCGAGGTTGAAGTCGGTGGCGACCTGGCCGCCCTCGATGTACTCGGCCGCGCCCATGCCGGCGCGGCGCCCGAAGACCACGAGGTCGCTCAGCGAGTTGCCGCCCAGGCGGTTCGCCCCGTGCATTCCGCCGGCGACCTCACCGGCGGCGAAGAGGCCGGGCACCGAGGTGGCGGCGGTGTCGGCGTCCACCTTCACGCCGCCCATGATGTAGTGGCACGTCGGCCCGATCTCCATGGCCTCGCGGGTGATGTCGACGCCCGCGAGCTCCATGAACTGGTGGTACATCGAAGGGAGGCGCCGCTGGATGTACTCGGCCGAGCGGCGCGTGGCGATGTCGAGGTAGACACCGCCGTGGGGGCTCCCGCGGCCGGCCTTGACCTCGGTGTTGATGGCCCGGGCGACCTCGTCGCGCGGCAGCAGTTCGGGCGGCCGGCGGCCGGCGTTGTGGTCCTCGTACCAGCGGTCACCCTCCTCCTCGGACTCGGCGGTCTCGGCGCGGAACATGTCGGGCACGTAGCGGAACATGAAGCGCTCGCCCTCGGAGTTGCGCAGCACGCCGCCGTCGCCGCGCACGCCCTCGGTGACCAGCAGGCCGCGTACGCTGAGCGGCCAGACCATGCCGGTCGGGTGGAACTGGATGCACTCCATGTCGATCAGCTGCGCGCCGGCCCACAGGGCCAGAGCGTGGCCGTCGCCGGTGCTCTCCCAGGAGTTGGAGGTGAACTTCCAGGTCTTGCCGACGCCGCCCGTGGCCAGGATGATCGCCTTGGCGGCGAAGGTCACGAACTCGCCGGTCGGGCGCCAGTAGGCAACGCAGCCGGCCACACGCCCGTCGGCGTCGTGCACCAGGCGCAGGACCTTGCACTCCATGTAGACATCGGTGCCCATGGAGACGACCTTCTGCTGGAGCGTGCGGATCAGTTCCAGACCAGTGCGGTCGCCGACGTGGGCCAGGCGCGCGTAGCGGTGACCGCCGAAGTCGCGCTGGAGGATCTTGCCGTCCTTGGTGCGATCGAAGAGCGCTCCCCACTGTTCGAGCTCGTAGACCCGGTCGGGGGCCTCTTTGGCGTGCAACTCGGCCATGCGGTAGTTGTTCAGCATCTTGCCGCCGCGCATGGTGTCGCGAAAGTGCACCTTCCAGTTGTCCTCGCTCCAGACGTTGCCCATGGCCGCCGCCATGCCGCCCTCGGCCATGACCGTGTGGGCCTTGCCGAGGAGGGACTTGGTGACGAGGGCGACCGAGAGGCCGCGCTGCTTGGCCTCGATGGCCGCGCGCAGTCCGGCGCCGCCGGCGCCGATGATCAGGACGTCGTACTCGTGGTGTTCGTAGGGGGACGTGGTCACGGGTTCCTCCGTTAGAAGAGCTTGTAGTCGGTGAGGACGCCCGAGGCGACCAGTCGCACGTAGACGTCGGTGAGCGCCACGAAGATCAGCGAGGCCCACGCGAAGTTCATGTGCTTGGCGTTGAGGGGGCTGACGAACTGCCAGAAGCGTGCGCGCAGCTTGTGCGCCGAGAGGCGCCGCGAGCCGCCGCCGAAGAGATGGCGACAGGCGTGGCAGGTGAGCGAGTACATCCACAGCAGGGCCGCGTTCACCACGAGCACGACCGTGCCCACCGTGACGCCCCACCCGAGGCCCGGCTGCTGGAAGGCGCGCACCGCGTCGTAGGTCAACATGATGTTGAACAGCACGCCGAAGTAGAAGAACCAGCGGTGCACGTTCTGCATGACGAGGGGGAAGCGTGTCTCACCCGAGTACGTCGGGTGCGCGTCGGCGACGGCGCACGACGGTGGCGACCACCAGAACGCGCGGTAGTAGCTGCGCCGGTAGTAGTAGCACGAGAGGCGAAAGCCCAACGGGAAGATGAGGATCAGCAGCGCCGGCGACAGGGGCCAGCCGTGCAGGATGAAGCCGGCCGACGAGCCCGGTACGCAGTGATCGGTCAGGCACGGGGAGTAGAAGGGGCTGATCAGATCACGGTGGACGTTGGCGCCGACGAAGTAGTTCTTGTTCTGGAAGGCGGCCCACGTCGAGTAGATGACGAACGCCGTCAGCACGGACACGGTGGCGACCGGCTGGATCCACCAGCGGTCCGTGCGCAGCGTGGGGGCGTCGGGACCGCCGCGCGTGCCCCCTAGGACAACCTTGGTCGAAGTTTCCAGCGTCGCCACTTCGTCTCCTCGCTCACTCGTACTGGACGCGAGGCTACCCTCGCTCTGGCGTGACGACCCCCATACTAGGCAGCACGCCAGTGGTCCTTTGAACGACGGCAGTGTCCAATGACCCAACCTCGACCGACCCAACCTCGACCGACCCAACCTCGAGTCCACTCGTGTGGCGGTGCCCGACCCAGTCCATCGCGCGGCCTCCGCTACGGCGCGCGTAGCTCGGAGGACGGGCTGGGCCAGCCGCTCTCGGCGAGGTAGAGGGTGATCTCACTGAAGAGAGCGGCGGCGGCGCGCGACAGCTCGTGGTGCAGGGGCCGCACGAGCCCGATGGTGCGCTCCAGATGGGGTGCCTCGAGGTGGATGACGCGCACGGTGTCGTGGCCGTGGGCGACGATGCTCGGCACGATGGCCGCCCCCAGGCCGGCCGCGACGAAGGAGTGGATGGTGCCCATCTCCGCTCCGTCCAGTGCGATGGTGGGCGCGAAGCCCGCGCGATCGAACGCGGCGAGGGTGCTGGCTCGCAGCTCGTAGCCCTCGGAGAACATGATCATCGCCACCCCGCGCAGATCCGACAACGTGATCGTCTCGCGCGACGCCAGCGGGTGGTCGGGTGCGACCATCACCACCATCTGCTCGACGGCGAGCACGGTGGTCTGCAGGGTCGCCCGGCGCAGCGGCATCACCACGAGCGCCAGGTCCAGTGCTCCCGCTTCGAGCTGCTCGGCGATCTCCAGGGAGTCGCGCTCGACGAAGGTCAGGGCGATCTCGGGGTAGTCGTGGTGGAAGGCGTTCAGGATCGGCGGCAGCAGCGTCGCCGAGAGGCTTGGCGTAGCGCCGACGGTGACGTGGCCCCGCCGCAGTCCCTCGACCTCGCTGATGGCGTGGAAGATGTCGTCCAGACCGTTGAGCACTCGCCGCGCGAGGGGGAGGAGCTCGAGGCCGGCGTCGGTCAGCAGGACGGGGCGATGTCCCCGGTGGAAGAGCGGCGTGCCCAGCACGCGCTCCAGGCGATGGATCTGGGAGCTGATCGAGGGCTGGGCCACGTTGAGCAGGTCGGCGGCGGCCGTGAATTGGCGCTCCTCGGCGACGGCGACGAAGCAGCGCAACTGCTGGGCCGTCAGATCCCGGCTGGTTAGCATAGGTAGATACTATCAAATGGACAGCGAAAATCGATTGGACATCTTCAGTAATTCTACGTAGTCTGAGAACATGCTTACTTTTAAGAAACTCTTACCACTAGGGGTAACCGGTGTCCTGGCGCTCTCAGGCGTGACCGCCGCCGGAGCCGCCGTCACCGCAACACCCGCCGCACACCACGACGCCGTCGTGCACTCGCTGCGCGCCAAGGCCGTGAAGTACCACAGGGTGGTCTTCGCCGGTAGTTACAAGGGAACGATCGCGATGCTCTGGTCCTCGAGCTCGGTGAAGGCCACGTCGGTGCACGGCACCGGCGTCGGCACCCTGCTCGGCCACGGCATCCTGAACGGGACCGGCACGGCGGCCACCGCCAGCACCTGCGACCCGCTGTCGGGGACCGGGTACCTGCTCGGCTCGGGGTCCAAGTTGCTGATCAGGGTGGTCTCATCGTCCAAGACCCAGGCGTGCGCGGCCAGTGACTCGGCGCCGACCACCGTGACTGTCTCGGGTGTCGCCTCCGTGATCAACGGCACCGGCAAGTACGTCGGTGCGCACGGCACCCTGTCGTTCAAGGGCTCGTTCCAGATCCAGTCCAACAAGGCCGGATCGAGCGAGAAGGACTCGTTCAGCGCGACGCTGCACGGCGCCCTGCTCGTCAGGTAGCGGTACTCGACGGAGGTGGTTGGACAGGAGTGACGTTGCGCGCGGCCGCGGGGGCACTGGTCCCGGCGGGCGGCGCGACGAAGGGTGTAGGGGTTGCGTCGGGTGAGCCACGGCCACCAGGGGCGCCTCGGTGAAGGTCCGATGACAACGAGAGCAACAGAAAGGCACACAATGAAGAGATTGATTCACAGCACGATCGCCGGAGCGCTCGTCCTAGGGGGCGTGACGCTCGTCGGAGTAGGCGTGGCGTCAGCCCAGGGCACGACCACGACGACGACGGCGCCGACCACGACGACGACGGCGCCCCCGTACGCGAGCGGCAACAAGTTCATGTCGTTCACGGTGGAGACCGTCGCGGGCGGCGGGAGCCCCGCGGGGTCCGTCTTCCCAGGCGCGTGCGCCCTGGAGAACAACTTCGGCCTCGGCGCGATGGTCGTCTTTCGTATGTGGGGCATGGACTCCGTGAGTGGCACCCCGCTGGTCGGCGCGCCGGTGGCGAACCCCAACGTGTCGAGCGTCACGATCAATGGGCTGCCGGGCGTCTCGCCGGCCCCGACCATGAGCTACTCGACCAGGGACGGGTACTGGACCTACGGCTGGAAGACGTCGTCCGCCACGCCGACCGGCACGGTGGCCTACACGGTCACGGTGACGCTCGTTCCGAAGGCGGCCGTCTACAAGACCGCGTACAAGAACGTCGTCAAGATCATCAAGGGCAAGAGGGTCATGCGGCGAGTCGCGTACAAGAAGCTGGTCTCGCCGGCCATTCCCGCGAAGAGTTACACCTTCGTGCCGCCCGCGACCCAGAACGTCATCCTGAGCGCGAGCGTCTGACGACCGCGCGCTAGGTGAGTGCAGCAGTACCGAGCGGGCTCCGGCCTCGACGAGGCCGGAGCCCGCTCGGTGAAGTACCGGTCCTGAGTCGCCGTCACGGCTCAGACGCATTGAACGGAGCCGCGATCGGCCCGGGCCGACGCCGAGGAGGACGCCATGAATTCCACTACTCGAACCAAGGGCTGGTTGAGAGCCATCGCCGGTCTCGCCGCGATCTCAATGCTGCCCGCACTGCTCATCGCGCCGAGCGGCGCCGCGTCGCCGTCGACGACGCCGGTGCCCACGGCGGCGCAGATCGCCGAGGCGGGCAACGCCGAGGCCCTGACGGCCCCCGCGTCGCTGGCCGGTGATCCGCTGCCGGGCGTCGTGAGCCCCTCGTTCACGCCCGGGAGCACGATCGGGGTCCTCACCACGACCTCCAGTGGGCCCCAGACGGGCGTCTCGGGTTCGGGTACGGAGGGCCAACCGCTGACCGTCACGGGCTCGGGACTGCCCCGTAACGCCACGGTCAGCGTCGAGTGGTCGACCAACAACGCCACGTGGGTCGCCGACGTCGAACCGTCGACGGCCAACTTCCTGGGCATGTCGACGTCGAGCTTCGACGTGACGCTAGGGACGGCCACGACCAATGCGTCGGGCCAGCTCACCTTCACGACCACCGTTCCGGTGGACTTCGGGGGCGTGCACAACATCTTTGCCGTCGTCAACGGCACCGAGCGCGCCGTGGGCGGCTTCACGCTTCTGCGCACCCTCACCCTGTCGCCGACGAGCGGGCCGGTGGGCACCACCATCCACGTCACGATCACCGGACTCGGTGAGACCGCCTACACCACCGGCGAGGGCGTCGACTGGGACAACCAGATGGCGGGTCTGGTCACCGCGCTGTGGACGCGCGGCACGGCGCACTTCACGATGCGCGCCGCCGGTCCGGTGGGCACGCACACCATCGAGGTGGGCTCGTCGCTCAGCACGCTGTACATGAATCCGGAACAGTCTCCCGTCCCCTACGCCGGACTGATGTCGGCCACGTTCACCACGACGAGGGAAGCGGCGCCCGCGGCGGCCACCCTGAGCCTCCCCGCGAACTACACCGCCAATCCGGCCGTATTCACGACGTTGTCGACCGCCAATCTCGACCCCGCGAGCCACGCGGTCGCGACGCTGTCGACGACTCGCGGGCCGGTGGGCTCGTCGGTGACCGTCAAGGTGAGCGGACTCGGTGCCGTCGGCACCGAGCAGCTCGCGTGGTCCTCGGTGGTGGGCAGCCGCGTCAACTGCCCGAACGGCTCGACCTCGTGCTGGCAGTTCGCCTCCACGCCGTTGGGTAGCGCCTCGGTCACCAACGGCACCCTGAGCGCGACGGTGACGATTCCCGAGACGAACCAGAAGTACCCGGGCGCCGGTCTGGGCGGCTGGCACGTGATCCAGGTCATGAACGGATCCCTGGTCGAGGCCGAGGTCCCGTTCTACGTCCAGGAGAGCGTCGTGGTGTACAAGTCCCCGAGCGGGCACGTCCTCTCCGACGGCCTCGCCACCGCCGCGCCCGTGCCCAACGTGCCCTCGCCGACGCTGACCCAAGTCGCCGGCGTGGGGACGCCGACCCTGACGTTCCACGAGGGTCAGGAGTTCACGGTGGCCATCGACGGGGTCGGCTGGACCCAGATGGACAACACGCTGGCCGTTGACTACGACAACAGCCTCGTGGGCTACGGCTGCGGCTTCAACTCCAACGGGTACATGGTGGTGCACATGTACGCCACCGGCGGGCCGGGGACGCACATCATCGACCTCTACCCCCAGATGTACACCCTCAACCCCAGCTTCACCACCACCGCCTACGGGATGACCCCCTTCCTGGACTACGGCACCAACTTCCCGGGTCTCGCGCTCGGGTACCAGGTCCCCGCGATCCACCTGGCGATTCGCGTCGTCAAGTAGACCCCGCCTCCCCCTCAACTCCCTCGTCTCCCCTCGCCTCGAGGGGAGACGAGGGAGTTGGTCCGTGACGGGTGAGACCCGGGGGTGCCCACCAGTTCGCGTCGCCGAGCAGCGCCATGACGCTGGGCAGGAGCAGCCCGCGCACGATGGTCGCGTCGATCAGCACGCCCGCCGCCAGCCCCACGCCCAGCTCCTGGAGCCCGGCGACGCGCCCGAGCACCAGGCCCGCGACGGCACCCACCATGATCACCGCCGCGCTCGAGACCACGCCGCCGGTGGTGGCGAGTCCCTCGACGATCGCCGCGGCGGTGGCGACGCCGCGGTCGTGGGCCTCGCGCACGCGCGCGACGATGAAGACCTCGTAGTCCATCGACAGGCCGAAGAGCATCGCGAAGATGAAGACCGGCACCCAGCCCTCGAGCTGGCTGACGTGGTAGGTGCCGAGCCACGACGCACCGACGCCGTCACGGAAGACGGCCACCATCACGCCGTAGGCGGTGGCCACCGAGACGAGGTCGAGCACGACCGCGACCAGCGCGATGACCAGTGAGCGAAAGGCCCACGCCAGGGTGAGGAACGCCAGCGCCAGCGCCAGCGCGACGATCCACGGGAGGGCGCCGTAGATCACGGTGAGGAAGTCGACTCCCTGGGCGGGACCGCCGCCGAGGTAGACGTGGGTGCCCGCAGGGAAGCGCGCGCGGGCGATCAGGGTGCGCACGTGGGCCACGAGGCGCTGGGTGGGCTCGGCTCCGAGGTCGTGGCTGCTCACGATGAGGATCTGCTCGTAGCGGCCGGTCGGGTCGACGTAGGGCGCGTGGGGACCGATGGCCACGATCAGCACCTCGGGGTCGTTGAGGACGGCCTCGGCGAGACGCAGCTCGGCGCGTTGCGCGGCGGCGGTGGCGACGCGGTGAGGGGCGCCGGTGTCGATCACGATGTCGAGGGGGGCGACGAAGCCCGGTCCCACGTGGGCGCGCACGAGCGCGAGACCCCGCGCGGAGGGGAGGTTCGAGGGCAGGGCCGTCAGCGACCCGGGCGTCACCTGGAAGCCGGTCACCGAGTACCCCAGGGCGCCGAGTACGACGACGGC
>JAJYNX010000005.1 GCA_021786095.1 Actinomycetes bacterium
GACGTGGTGCGAGTACGACTCATTGCGGGCCGATCGTGCACCATCGCCCGTCGGTTGTTCGGACATGCAGCGTCATGGACGTGCCCAGGCTCGAGAGACGTTGCGGTCTCGTGCCGTGGTGCCCCCGGCAGGATTCGAACCTGCGCACATGGCTTCGGAGGCCAATGCTCTATCCCCTGAGCTACGAGGGCGACGTCAGTAGCCTACCGGACCCCCGCGGCGTCGTCACACGAGCGAGCGCCCCAGGGCGCGCGCGTACTGTTGGGAGGTGGCGGAACCGATTCTCCCGACCCTGCTCCCCGACACGGCCTCGTGCAGCGACGCGGGGACGTCGGTCGGCGGCGTCGATCTCGAGGAACTGGCCGAGACCTACGGCACGCCCCTCTTCGTCTACGACGAGGCGACTTTGCGCGCTCGGGCCCGCGAGGCCGCCCGCGTCTTCGACGACGGGGTCGCCTTCGCGACCAAGTCGTTCCTCTGTGGCGCCGTGGCGCGCCTGGCGCTCGAGGAGGGCCTCTGTCTGGACGTGGCGACCGGGGGAGAGCTGGATCTGGTGATCCGCGCCGGGGTGCCGGCCTCGCGCGTCGTGCTGCACGGGAACAACAAGTCCGAGGAGGAGTTGGCTCGCGCGGTGTCCCTCGGGGTGCGGCGCATCGTGGTGGACAACTTCACCGAGATCGCACGGCTCGCGACCCTCGTTGACGCCGATCGGCCGGTCGACTGCGTGGTGCGCGTCACGCCCGGCATCGAGGCCCACACCCACGAGTTCGTGCGCACCGGTCAGGAGGACACCAAGTTCGGCTTCTCCGTGGCGGCGGGCGACGCCCGGCGGGCCATCGACATCCTGCGCGCGATCCCCGGGGTGCGCGTGCGCGGCGTGCATGCGCACATTGGCAGTCAGGTCTTCGATCTCGCGCCGTTCGCGGAGTTGGTTGACGTACTGGTGGAGTTCACCCGCGCCGACGACTTCGACGAGCTCTGCGTCGGCGGCGGACTCGGCGTGGCCTACGTCGCCGGGGAGCGGGCGCCGTCGATCACGCAGTGGGGCGAGGCGCTGCGCCGACGGGTCCACGAGGCGGGACTGGACCCCCGAGTGCGTCTGCTGGCCGAGCCCGGGCGGGCCATCGTGGCCCAGGCGGCGGTGACGATCTACCGCGTGGGCGCGATCAAGCCGCTGGCGCGACGCACCTACGTGGCGGTGGACGGCGGGATGAGTGACAACCCCCGCCCGGTGCTCTACGGGTCCGGGTACGAGGCGTTCGACGTGGCTCGGCCCCTGGCGCCGCGCGATCGACCGGTGCGGCTGGTGGGCAAGCACTGTGAGAGCGGTGACGTGGTGGTCGACGAGGGGTGGCTGCCGAGCGACACGGCGGTGGGCGATCTGGTGGCGACACCGGTGACCGGCGCCTACGGCTACGCCATGGCGTCGAACTACAACCGAGTGCCTCGACCCGCCGTCGTGGTCGTCGCGGACGGACGCGCGCGGCTCGTGTTGCGCCGTGAGACCTTCGACGATCTGGCCCGCCTGGAGGTGGGCGGTGGTGCGGTCAGCGGTTAGCCTTGGGCAATGAATTCGCCGGTCGTTCGCGTCGGGGTTCTGGGCGCCGGCTTCGTCGGCGCGGAACTGGTTCGACTGCTCGGTGACCCCTCGCGCCACGTCGCGCTCGTCGACGCCGCGACCGCGGAGGTGCGCGTCGTCGGCGTGGGTGTGCGCGACCGCGACAAGGAGCGTCCTGGCGTGGCGACCTCGCTGCTCACCGACGACGTGGCGACCCTGCTCGCGTCGGACCTGGACATCGTGGTCGAGGTGATGGGGGGCCTGGAGCCGACGCGGAGTTACATCGAGACCGCCCTGGGTCGGGGGATCTCGGTGGTCACCGCCAACAAGGCCCTCATGGCCGAGTGCGGCACCGAGTTGGCGCGCCTGGCCCACGAGAATCGGGCCGACCTCTTCTACGAGGCGGCCGTCGGGGGAGCCATCCCGATCCTGCGCGCCCTACGGACCTCGCTGGCGGGCGAGCGCATCGAGCGCGTGATGGGCATCGTGAACGGCACGACGAACTTCATCCTGTCCGAGATGACCAGTGCCGGCAGTGACTACGCCGACGCCCTCGCCCAGGCGCAGGCGCTCGGCTACGCCGAGGCCGATCCCCGCGCGGACGTCGAGGGCTTCGACGCCGCGGCGAAGGTCCAGATCCTCTCGTCGCTGGCCTACGGCACCGAGTTGACCGGCGAGCCGATCTTGCGTGAGGGGATCACCGGCGTGCGGGCGGTGGACGTCGAGTTCGCCCGGCGAGCTGGGTACGTGATCAAGCTCCTGGGCGTGGCCGAGCGCGTGGACGGGGGTATTTCGCGCCGCGTGCATCCGGCGATGGTGCCGGTGGACCACCCGCTGGCCGCCGTGCACGGCGCGATGAACGCCGTCTTCGTGGAGGGCGCGGCGAGTGGACCGCTTATGTGGCTCGGCCAGGGTGCGGGGGGACGTCCCACGGCGACCGCCGTGCTGGGTGACGTGCTGGACGCCGCGCGCAACCGGGTCAGCGGGCGTCACGACGTTCCCTTCAGCGTGGACGACACGCTGGTGACCGTCGAGCCCGGGGACCTCGCGAGCGTCTACTACGTGAGCCTGGACGTGCTGGACGAGCCCGGCGTGTTGGCCAGCGTGGCCGGGGTCTTCGGGCGTCACCGCGTGTCGATTCAGTCGATGGAGCAGTCGGGATTCGGCGACGAGGCTCGACTGTCCTTCGTCACGCACGCCGCCGTGACGCGCGACGTGTGGGCGACGTTGGACGAGTTGGCGCAGCTGACGGCGGTCGACTCGATCGGCGCCTGCGTGCGGGTGATCGAGGGAGGTGGCGCGTGAGCGGCTGGAGGGGACTACTGAAGGAGTACGCCGCGTGGTTCGATCTCGCGGGGGTCGACGAGGTGGTGACGCTCCAGGAGGGCAACACCCCACTGCTGCGGGCCGACCGACTGTCCGAGCGCCTCGGCGCTCACGTCTGGCTGAAGTTCGAGGGCGTGAATCCGACGGGGTCGTTCAAGGACCGCGGCATGACCATGGCCATCACCAAGGCCAAGGCGCAGGGGGCGACCAAGGTGATCTGCGGCTCGACGGGCAACACCTCGGCCGCGGCCGCCGCGTACGCCGCCAAGGCGGGTCTCGAGTGCGTGGTGCTGGTACCCGAGGGGAAGATCGCACTGGGCAAACTGGCCCAGGCCATGGTCTACGGCGCGACCGTGCTCCAGATTCGCGGGAACTTCGATCAGGCCCTCGACCTCGCGCGCGAGCTGACCCAGCACCTGCCGATCACGATCGTCAACTCGATCAATCCGGATCGCATCGAGGGCCAGAAGACGGGCGCCTTCGAGATCGTCGACGTGCTCGGTCGGGCGCCGGACGTCCTGGCTATTCCCGTGGGCAACGCCGGCAACATCACCGCCTACTGGCGCGGCTTCCTGCAGTACTACGAGGCGCACCGTTCGACCGTGCTGCCGCGCATGTGGGGCTTCCAGGCGGCCGGCGCCGCGCCTATCGTGCTCGGTCACCCGGTGGCCAACCCCGAGACCATCGCCAGCGCGATACGCATCGGCAACCCGGCCAGCTGGGTCCCGGCGCTGGAGGTGGTGCACGAGTCGCACGGCGACATCCGCGCGGTCACCGACGACGAGATCCTGGACGCCTACCGGTACCTGGCGCGATTCGAGTCGGTCTTCTGCGAGCCCGCGTCGGCGGCGTCGGTGGCCGGGATCATGAAGTTTGGCGTGCCCGAGGGCGCGACCGTGGTCTGCGTTCTCACCGGCAACGGCCTGAAGGATCCCGACACCGCGCTCTCGTCCAGCGCGCGTCCCCCCGTCGTCGACGCTACTCTCGAGGCGCTGATGACCCGCCTGGGAGAGTGAGCACACGAGGTATCACCAGTCGCTAGACTGAACAGTGTCGTACGCGATCGGCGCGACGCCGACGTGCGGAACTCTTCCCGACGACATCTCTTGATTTTTCTTCGTGGCCCCCTCGAACTCGAACTCGTGCGGGCGGCGAGAAAGGAACCAATGGCGACTCAGCCCTCCCCAGACCGGTCGGTCCTCGAAGCCAAGACTCGTGAGGACCTCCAGACGATTGCGCGTGCCCAGGGCGTCGCCGTGAGCGCGCGCGCGAGCAAGACCGCCCTCATCGAGGCGATCACCGCCGGTGCCGGATCCGGTTCCGCGAGCACGACGGCGAACTCGCCGGCGAGCCCGCCCGCGACGGCGCCGTCGCGGGTCGTGCGCTCGCGGCGCACGGTGGCGACCCCCGACGACGACTTCGCCGACCTGCTCGGCGAGTTCGCGACCGTCGCCGCCGAGACCGCCCCGTCGGTGGCGGGCAACGGTGCGCACCGTGACGGTCCGTCCGCGACGGCGTCCACGTCCGCGGCCTCGCGCGACGCGACGGCCCCGTCGCCGGCCAGTGCGACCCCCGCCGCGGCGACGGCGACGTCGGTGATTGACGCGCCTGAGCGCCCGACCCCCACCGCGCCGCGTCCGTCCTCGCGCAACGACCGTCAGCCCCGCGACCTCACCAGCGACGTCAATGGCCGCAGTCGGCGTAACCGCCGCAACCGTACCGGTCGCGAGCGCTTCGGTGGTGAGATGCAGCCCAACGCCGATCAGCCCTACGCGGGCGAGCTCATCGAGATCTCGGGCCTGCTGGACCTGCGTGACGACGGCTACGGCTTCCTGCGCACCAAGGGCTTCCACCCGGCGCCGACCGACGTCTACGTGTCGATCAATCAGGTGCGCCGGTACCACCTGCGCAAGGGAGACGTGTTAGTCGGCGGGTACCGGCCGGCCGCGTCGAACGAGAAGTACCCGGCGCTGCTGCGCGTGGACAGCGTGCAGGGACTGGACCCCGAGGTGGCCCGACTGCGGCCGCGCTTCGAGGACCTGACCCCGCTGTTCCCCGACGAGAAGCTGCGTCTGGAGACCAACGAGGGCAAGACCGACCTGACGCCGCGCATCGTGGACCTCCTGGCGCCGATCGGAAAGGGACAGCGCGGACTGATCGTGTCGCCGCCCAAGGCCGGCAAGACCACGGTGATGAAGCAGATCGCCCAGTCGATCGAGGCCAACAACCCCGAGGTGCACCTCATGGTGCTGCTGGTCGACGAGCGGCCCGAGGAGGTCACGGACATGCGCCGCAGCGTGAGCGGCGAGGTCATCGCCTCCACGTTCGACCGCCCGGCCGAGGAGCACACTCACATCGCCGAGTTGGCGATCGAGCGCGCCAAGCGCCTGGTCGAGCAGGGCCGTGACGTGGTGATCATCCTCGACGGCATCACCCGCCTGGCCCGCGCCTACAACCTGGCGGCGCCCGCCACCGGGCGGATCATGTCCGGTGGCGTCGACTCCGGGGCGCTCTACCCGCCCAAGAAGTTCTTCGGCGCGGCGCGCAACATCGAGGAGGGCGGCTCGCTCACCATTCTCGCGACGGCCCTGGTCGAGACCGGGTCCAAGATGGACGAGGTCATCTTCGAGGAGTTCAAGGGCACGGGCAACATGGAGCTGAAGCTCGACCGTCGCCTCGCCGAGCGCCGGCTCTACCCGGCCATCGACGTCAACGGGTCGTCCACGCGCCACGAGGAGTTGCTGTTCGCGCGCGAGATGCTGCCTCAGGTGTGGAAGCTGCGCCGGGTGCTGAACGGCCTGGCGTCCGAAGGGCGCGACGCGGCCGGGCTGGAGCTGCTGATCGACAAGCTGAAGTCCACCCGTTCCAATGACGAGTTCCTCAGCGAGATCGCGCGAGGACCGAATCCCACCAGCTGAGCGACCACTAGACTGACTGTTCGCACCAAGGAGCCTCATGAAGACTGATATCCACCCCCACTACGGCGAAGCGACCGTCACCTGCTCGTGCGGCAACACCTTCGTGACCGAGTCCACCAAGTCCGAGTTGCACGTCGAGTTGTGCAACCTGTGCCACCCGTTCTTTACCGGCAAGCAGAAGCTCGTGGACACCGGTGGTCGCGTCGAGCGCTTCAACCGTCGCTACGCGCAGAAGACCGCCAAGACTCGAGCTCCGCGGGCCTAGGTCCGCGTCGCGTCGCCGTGGTGCACTCCCTCGACGACACCCTGGCGTCCCTCGAGGACGAGTTGCACGCGGTCGAGTTGGCGCTCAGTGAGCCCGACGTCGCTGAGGATCTCTCACGCCTGCGCGACCTCTCGCGCCGCTTCAAGGACCTCGCCGAGATCAACGCGGCCTGGACGGCCGTGAAGGGGGCGCGCGAGGACGTCGCCACGGCCCGCGAGCTGCTCAGCGCCGCCGCGGGTGAGGAGCGCGAGCAGTGGCGCGAGGAGTTGAATGACGCCGAGGCCCGCCTCGCCGAGTCGAACCTCGCCCTCGAGACGCTCCTATTGCCGCGCGACCCCAACGAGGGCCGCAACGTGATCCTGGAGATCCGCGGCGCGGAGGGCGGTGAGGAGGCGAACCTCTTCGCGGCCGACCTCGCGCAGATGTACCGCCGCTACGCCGCTCTGCGGGGCTGGAAGGTGGAGGTGGTCGAGGAGCGCTCCTCGGAGCAGGGCGGACTCGACGAGGCGATCTACATCGTGCGCGGCGACGACGCCTGGTCGCGACTCGAGCAGGAGGCTGGCGTGCACCGCGTGCAGCGCGTGCCCACGACCGAGGCCAAGGGCCGCGTGCACACGTCGTCGGCCACCGTGTCGGTGCTGCCCGAGGCCGAGGAGGTTGACGTCGCGATCGACCCGAACGACCTGAAGATCGACGTCTACCGGTCCTCGGGTCCCGGTGGCCAGAGCGTCAACACCACCGACTCCGCGGTGCGCGTGACCCACCTGCCCACGGGCATCGTCGTGTCGATGCAGGACGAGAAGAGTCAGATCCAGAACCGGGCCAAGGCCCTCATCGTGCTGCGCTCGCGACTGCTCAAGGCCGCCCAGGACGCCCGGGCCAGCGAGATCGGCGACCTCAAGCGGTCCCAGCTCGGGGGTGGGGGTCGCAGTGAGAAGATCCGGACCTACAACTTCAAGGAGAACCGGGTCACCGATCACCGCATCAACCTGACCGCCTACACGCTGGACGCGGTGCTGAACGGCGACCTCGACCCGTTCGTCGACGCGCTGATGGCCGACAAGCGGGCGCGCCAGCTGGCCGAGAGCGGCGGTGGACGCTAGCCGCGCGCGCCGCGCCCTCGTCGACGCTGGAGTGGCGCCGCACGAGGCTCGTTGGCTCCTCGAGGAGTACGCCGACGATCCGGCGGCCCTGGCCACCGCGGTCGAGCGCCGCCGGTCGGGTGAGCCCCTGCAGTACGTGCTGGGGCACTGGCCGTTTCGCGACCTCGACCTCGTGGTGGACGCGCGGGCGCTGATCCCGAGACCCGAGACCGAGTGGCTGGTCGACGTCGCCTGGGCTCAGGTGCGCGAGCGCGCGACGCTGCGCGTGCTGGATCTGGGGTGCGGCTCGGGCGCCATCGGCCTGGCGCTGGCCGACGAGGCCCGTCGGCGCGGCGTCGCGCTGTCGCTGGTGGCCACCGACCGCTCGCCCGACGCGCTGGCGCTGTGCGCGCTCAACGCCGCGCGCGTTCACCTGTCGCCCACGCTGGTGGTCTCGACCTGGTTCGACGACCTCGACGTCGCGTGGCGCGGCACGTTCGACCTTGTGGTCACCAACCCGCCCTACGTGAGCCGGGCGCAGTGGCCGGACCTGGCCGCGGAGCTGGCCTTCGAGCCGGTCGAGGCGTTGGTCGCCGCGGACACGCCGGCCGCAGCGGGCTTCGCCGACCTGGCGGTCATCATCGCGTCGGTACGTGACTGGCTGGCCCCGCAGGGCGTCCTCGTGGCGGAGCACGGCGCCGATCAGGGC
>JAJYNX010000046.1 GCA_021786095.1 Actinomycetes bacterium
CGACCATTCGCGGACCGGCGCTCCGCTGGGGCGCCGCGGATTCGGGGGGCGTCGACACGACCGCGAGTGTAGGCCGTCGGGTGCGGCCGCACGACAAACCGTAGTGACAACTACAATTGACCACGAGCGAACGAACACCGGAGGAACCATGTCCACCACCAGTCACCTTTCGGGGCGCCGCGCCGTCGTCGACGCCGCCGCCGCCCTGTTCACCAACGGCGTGCTGTCCCACACCGGCCACGCGAACCTGTCCGCGCGACTGGACGACGACGCCATGCTCCTGACCATCGAGGGACAGGTTCGCGACCTCTCAGTCGACGGCCTCGCGGTGGTGGGCCTCGACGGCGTCGTGCGCGAGGGGGACCTCGACCCCACCAACGCGGAGATCGTGGCGATGCACGCCGAGGTCTACCGAGCCCGGTCCGACGTGGGGGGCATCATCCACACCCACTCGCCGCACCTGCTGGCCTTCGCGATGGCCAACCAGCCGCTGGCGTGCCGCTACGAGGCGCTGCTGCGCTTCGGCCAGGCGACACCGGTGCCCGTGGTCTCGTGGGCGCCGCGCGGCTCGGCGCGTTCGGTGAGCGACATCGTCGAGGCGTTCACCGCGTCGCCCACCAACGCCGTGTTACTGGGCAATCACGGGGTACTGGTCGCGGGGGCCGGTCCGCGGCAGGCCGCGGCGCTGCTCACCGTGCTCGAGGAGGCCGCGCAGGCCGAGATCGCGGCGATCGCCCTCGGTGGTGCCGGGGACTTTCCCGCGGGTGCGTTGGAGGACGTGCGCGCCGCTATGGCTCGGGTGCGAGCCGAGGGTGACGGTGGCCCCCGACGGGTGTGACTCGCCTCATCGTGACGGTCGCCGCGCGCGGCGACGAGACCCTAGGATTCACCTAGCCAATCGAGGAGGGTGATGACCCGGGGTCTGCGGTGGGGGGTGCTGGCGGGGCTGGTGGCCGGGGTCATCGTCATCGTGATCGAGGACGTGGCGCACGTGCACGGTCCCGTCGGCGGGCTGGTCGCCGCGGCGGTGACCGGCGTGGTCATTGCCCTCGTGCGCCGTCGGATCGACCCCCCCTCGGTGCGCTCGCGCCCGCGCGAGTGACGCGACTCGCGCGAGGTACACCACGTCGGTGACACCACGTCGGCCGCGCGACGGCGAGGGTCGAGGTCTCGGGATCCACGCAGGCCGTCGGGCGGATGGCTAGGTTACGTGGCGTCAGGTGACGCATCGTGTGCAAGGGAAGGACATGGCCGACGAGGATCTAGGTGTATTGACCAGGTAGGTCGTTAACACGACTGATGGGTGGCTTGCCCTTGAGGGCCGAGTGGCCTCGGTGGTGATTGTAGAGGTGCAAGAAGCCCTCGAATGCTGCAACTCGCTCAGTCTCTGACTGATAGGGGCGGACGTAGGCCCACTCCTCGAGCATGGTGCGGTTGAACCGCTCAACTTTTCCATTGGTCTGGGGTCGGTAGGGTCTCGTCCAGCGATGGCGGACCTCGCCGAGGGCGTCGCGAAAGTCGAAACTGCGATAACACGAACCATTGTCGGTCAGGACTTCCTTGACCACGACGCCGTGTTCCAAGAACCAGCGTGTCGCGCGCAGCCAGAAGGCTGATGCCGTCTCCTTCTTCTCGTCGTTGAGGATCTCGGAGTAGGCGAGGCGGCTGTGATCGTCGACGGCCGAGTGGATGAAGCCGTAACTGGGCCGGGTGCGGTGCATGGCGTTTTGATTGTGCCGGCCTGCCGTGCGACCGAGGACCTTCCAGCCGCCCCCGTCGGGGATGCGACCGAGTTTCTTGATGTCGACGTGCACCAGGTCGCCAGGAGAATCGCGTTCGTAGCGGCGGATCACCCGGCCCGTCGGCCGGTCCATCCACTTCAAGCGATTGAGCCCGAGTCGGGTGAACCCGGTGCACCGTCGAGGGTGCCACGCCGAGGCGGTAGCCAATGCGCGCCGGGCCGAGCTTCAAGGTGGTGCGCAACTCAGAGATCTGGGCCTCGATCTCGGGCGAGGTCTGGTGGGGACAGTGGTGCGCCCGACTCGAGCGGTCGACGAGTCCGAGCTCGCCCTCTTCGCGCCAGCGTCGCCACCACTTGTAGGCGGTGGGACGAGAGATGCCCATCTCGTGGGCCACGTGAGCGACGGGTCGCCCACCTTCGATCCTCAGGACCAAGGTGAGTCGGCCAAGCGGGGTCAATCGAGCGTTAGCGTGCATTTGAGTCTCCTGGGAGTTGGTGGTTTCTGAACATCTCCACTCTGCCCCCAGGGGGCTCACCTAACAGTGCCTAACTGTTAACAACGCTCGTGGTCAATACAGCTAGGCATCAGCGAGGATCAGCGGATGGTGGCACTGGGCTATCGCGAGGAGTTGAAGCGGGTTCTCTCGCTGTTCGACAACTTCTCGGTGGCCTTCAGCTATCTCAGCCCCATGGTGGGCATCTACTCGCTCTACACGCTGGGGCTCGGCACGGGCGGACCACGCTACATCTGGACCATCCCTCTCGTGGTGGCCTTCATGACGCTGGTGGCGCTGGTCTTCGGGGAGTTGTCGAGCGAGTACCCGCTCTCGGGAGCCCTCTACCAGTACGGCAAGTACAACGTCGGGCCGCGTTACGGGTGGTACGTGGGCTGGATCTACGGGTTCGCCCTGCTGGCGACAGTCGCGTCGGTGGACTCCGGTGCGGTGCTGTACATCGTGGACCTGTGCAACCTGTGGTTCAAGACCGACCTCAACGCGTCGAACCACGTCACGATCTTCGTGGTCGTGGCGATCTTCTTCGTGCTCTCCGGCCTGCTCAACGCGGTCGGCGCCAAGATCATGGGGCGCGTCGCGAACCTCGGCGTCTACGTCGAGACGATCGGCACGTTCGGCGTCTTCCTGGCGTTGGCGATCCACGGGTTCCACCAGGGCTTCGGGTTCCTCTTCACGACCCAGCACGTGGAGAGCGTGGCTCAGAATCCCTTCGGCGTCAACCTGGCCGGCAACTGGCTGCTCGGGGCGGCGCTCGTCGCTGTGCTGGCCAACGCGTACATCTTCTACGGCTTCGAGTCGGCGGGGGACATCTCCGAGGAGACCGTCAACGCGCACCACAGCGTGCCGCGCGCGATGCGCAACGCCCTGCTCTACGGCGGCATCGCCTCCTTCGTCCTGGTGCTCGGCCTCCTGCTCGCCACGCCGAAGACCGGCATTAAGGGCGTGGTGTCGGGCGGCATCCCGGTGGTGCTCGCCCAACTGCCCAGCTACGTCACGGACTTCTTCCTCGTGATGGTGGTCGTCGCGTTCTTCAGTTGCGGCACGGCGGTGCAGGGGGCGGGGGCCCGCGTCGCCTACGCGCTGGCCCGCGACGGCGCGGTGCCGCGCAGCGACTGGGTGAAGAAGGTGTCCCCGCGCTTCAAGACGCCGGCCAACGCGATCTCGATCGGGGTCGTGGTGCCGTTCCTCTTCATGCTGCTGGTGCTGGTCAACCCGACCAAGCCCGTGCACATCCTCTGGTTCGACTACCCGGCCAACGTCAACGCCCTGTACGCGCTGGTGTCCTTCGCGGTCTCGGGCATCTACCTGTCGTTCTTCTTGACCGTGCTCGGGGCGTTCATCGCGCGGCTTCGTGGGTGGCAGCCGAGCGGCTCGTTCCGCCTGGGCAAGTGGGGGGTGCCCGTGACCGTCACCGGTATGGCCTACCTGCTGGTGATGCTCGTCAACATCGTGTGGCCGAGCTCGCTCGCCAGCGGGCGCGCACTCTTCAACTACGGGTGGATCACACTGCTGGTGATGTTCATCATCGTGGCCATCGGCGTGCTCTACGAGACCATCGTGCGCCCCGACCGGCGCATCGCCCAGCACCGCGTCGAGGAGACGGTGACCCCAGTTTCGTGATCGTCCCGCGCGTCGCGGCGGCTCGCGCCGCGGGACCGGTTACTGAAGGTAGCGCTCGACCACGTCCGCGGGTCGCACCTCGGCCTGATCCGGGTCCTGACCGGCGGCGCGCCGCGCGCGCCGTTGGCGCAGCAGATCCCAGCACTGGTCGAGCTCGACCTCGATGGTTCGTAGGCGACGTTCGTCCTCGGCGCTCATGGGCCGACCCACGTGCGACTCCTCGAGGGCTAGCTCCTCGTCCGCGAGCTCGCCGATACGACTGAGGACACTCTTGTCATCCATCACCGCCCCCTGATCGGGTCTCGTGGCCAGCGTACCGGTCCTCGCGACGCGGCGCGAACGCCACGGCGTCGCGGGGGTCGAGGTCAGGTCAGCTCGACCCCGCGGCTCTCGGGGAGCCGACGCAGCAGCGCCAGCGTAGGCAGGAGGGGTAGGAAGGTGACCAGGGCGGCCAGGCGCAGCCCGCCCGCGGCGGTCGCCGGAAACGAGTCGCCCACGAGGCCGAAGAGAGCGAATCCCGCCACGGCGCCGACGACGCCAGCGACCGTGATCCAGCCGGCCGCGGTCGCGCGGAAGCGGTGGGCGAAGATCTCGGTGGAGATGGCGGTCATGGCGGGTGCCAGTACGCCCCCCGCGCCGATGGTGAGGACGTAGCCCACGACGAAGGCCGCGCGACCGCCGCTGTAGGCGGCGCTCGAGCCCACGGCGGTCATCACGACCCCCGTGGCCACGGTCGCGCGCCGTCCCCAGGTGCTGGCGAGGCGCGCGCTGATCACGAGGCCCGCCAGCCCCGCGAGGCCGCTGCTGGCCACCACTACCGAGACCGACAGGGCCGTCATCTTCAGTACCTCCTGGCTGTAGACGAAGGTGAAGCCGCCGGCCGGCCCGGTGATCACTCCGGTGGTGAAGGCGACGACGGCCACGATCGCCAGCGCGCCCAGCGCCTCGCGCGGCACCGCGCCCAGTCGCGCGAGGGGCCGCTCGTCCACCCGTCGGGCCAGCTCGGGGATCGTGCGCACCCAGGGGACGACCACCAGCACGGGCACCAGGGCCAGGGCGAACAGCCAGCGGAAGGCGTCGGGACCCCGGATGACGCCGTGCACGATGGCCGACAGCCCGGACCCGATCCCCGTGCCGGCCGCCATCACGGCGAGGAGCTTCATCCGCGCCGCGCTGGTCGATAGTTCCACGGTGACGACCTGGACGAGGGTCGACGCCGCGTTGAGCAGTGGCCGCGCCAGGGCGAAGCAGGCGACGAAGAACCAGTAGGTGGGGCTCGCCGCGGCGAGGGCCGTGAGCAGCAGGCCAACCAGGACGGTGCGCGTGAGCACGCGTACCCGTCCCGCGCGGTCCGCCCAGGACGACAGTGGCAGTGCGCCGAGCGACGCGACGCGTACCACCGACAGGCCGAGACCCAGCACCGAGCCCGACAGGCCGACGACGTCACGCAGCGACGTTCCCGACGTTACGTGGCCGAAGGCGTGCGCGACGTCGCCGAGCGCCGACTCGGAGCCGAAGAGGGCGAACGCCGCCGTGACGGCGACCAGGAACAACAGTGCGGTCACCCGGTCGGGGCGCCCGGTGAGGATCGCGCCCGCCGCGCTCGGCCCCCCGCCACCGGGACCGCTCGCGGGGACCGGCTCGGGGGGCGCCGGGGTCGACATCAGGCCCAGGCTAGAGGTCGCGCAGGACCTGGTGGAGCATGGCGGTGACCGCGTCGTAGTCGCGAGTCGCCTCGACGCGCAGCGGCGCGCCGACGCGCACGACGACGCGGCTGTGGCGACGGGGCCACTTGGCGTGCAGGGGCACCGTGCCCGCGAGTCCCACGGTCTTGAGCGGGACGACCGGGACGCCGAGGTTCGCGGCGAGCAGCCCGATGCCGCTCTTGAAGTCCTGCAACTCGCCGGTGGTGCTGAGGCGCCCTTCGGGGGAGATCAGCACGTTCCAGCCCCGGTCGATCATCCGTCCGACGTACTCGAGACTGCGCAGGTACGGCTCGTGGCGGGCGAAGGCGAACCCGGCGAAGCACAGGCGCACGATCAGGGCGAGAAGACGGTGATCGGCCATCACGTCCGCGGCGGTGGCGACCGCCAGGCGTCGGCGGATCGAGGGGGGCAGGGCCTGGTAGATCACCGGCCCGTCGAAGTCGTCGGTGTGGTTGAAGATGAAGATCGCGGGTCCGTCGAGTTGCGCCAGGTGCTCGAGGCCGACGACCTCCAGGCTCACCCAGTGCCCCACGAGGGGAGCGATCACGTGGTCGCGCAGCGCGTCGCCGAGGTGGCGTACCGCCGGCCAGTACGTCCACGTCGGCTCGCGGACGACGCCGTCGGTGCCCTCCCCCTCGCCGACGAGTGCGCGCAGCTGAGCGACCGTCGTGGACTCGGTCACGCTCTCGTCGGAGAGGGTGACCCCGAGATCCTCCTCGAGCAGCGAGACGACGTTGAGCCGGAGCAGTGAGTCGAGCCCGAGGTCGGCCAGGCGGTCGTCGTCGCGCACGGTCGCGCCCGGGTCGTCGAGGCTGAGTCGGATGGCGCGCGCGACGGGGTCCGCGTCGCGCGCTGCGGGCCGGGTCGGGGGCGTGGCGGCGGTGGGCTCGGCGTTCGCCCAGTCCTGCACCGCTCGCCGGTCCACCTTCAGCAGGCGCGTGCGGGGAAAGTCGCCGTCGGGCCAGCGTCGCCAGTGGTCGATGTGCTGGAACGAGGCCAGCTGGGCGTTCACCGAGGCCACGACGTCGTCGACGACCTCGTCCGGGGCGTCGCCGAGGACGACCGCCTCGACGTGCTCGCCCTGGTCGTCGTGCACGCCCACCACGCACAGCTCGCGCACGCGGGTGTCGTGCTCGGCCACGGCCTCGACGTCCTCGGGGAAGACCTTGAGCCCGCTCGCGCGCACGATGGCGAACTTCAGGCGCCCGACGATCGAGAGCCAGCCGTCGTCCAGGCGCCCCACGTCACCGGTGCGGAACCACCCGTCGGCGGTGAACGCCTCACGGGTGGCGTCGGGGTCACGCCAGTACTCGGCGAAGACGCTCGGACCACGTACCTGGACTTCGCCGTCGTCGGCGAGGCGCAGCATCACGTTGTCGAGGGCCGGTCCCGCCGAGTCCTGGCGTCTCCCCTCTAGGGGGTTGCAGGTGAGGATGGGCGACGTCTCGGTGAGGCCGTAGCCCTGCACGAGGCGCACGCCCATGGCCTCCCACGCGGCGGCGACGTCGAGGGGGATGGGCGCACCGCCGGTCACGACCAGGTCGAGGTGGCCGCCCAGTTGACGCAGCACCGGCGAGAAGAGGGCGCGCCGGGCGCGTGGGGTGAGGTGGGGGCCGACTCGCAGCGCGAGGGCGAGCGGGCCCGCGACGTGCTGGCCCTCGGCCTGCTGGCGCACCGCCTGGAGCATGAGGGTGAGCAGCTGGGGTATCGCCAGCATCGCGGTGATCTCGTAGTCGACCAGCCCCTCGGCGATGGTCGCCGGGGTCACTCGCGCCAGGTGGGCCACGCTGGCGCCGCGCGACAGGGCGGCGAGCGTACCGGTGAACTCGTACATGTGCGACAGGGGGAGCACGGAGAGGAAGCGCCAGGTGGGCTCCACCTCGATGCGCTGGAGGATCCCGTCGATGTTGGCGAGCACGTTGCCCTGGGTGAGCATGACCCCCTTGGGGGCTGCAGTGGTGCCCGAGGTGAAGACGATGAGCGCGGGCCAGTGCGCCATGTCCTTCGCGGGGCCGTCGAGGGGAGCGGTTGGGTACCCGC
>JAJYNX010000051.1 GCA_021786095.1 Actinomycetes bacterium
TGAGCCGGTGAACGGAGGCTCGGTCGCCGCGCCGCGCAGCACCGCGTACCGATCGCCGGGCAACTCGGCGCGCCACTGCTCGTCACTCTTCACCACGTCGTAGTCCATGGGCGTATCGTACCGGTCGGCGCTGGTCACCGACCCGAGGGTGGTGCCGCTCAACGAAGCCTCGTCGAGGAGGGTGGCGTCCCAGGGCATCGCCGGGTAGTCCCCGGCGACGCGGGCGAGGCGTGAGCCGTCGGGCGACACGACGGGGGTGGCGTAGACGTCGTGGCCCTGGTACAGGGTTGCCGCCGCCGTCGGTCGTCACGAGGACGAGGTCGTTGTCCACCCTCGTCGCACCGGGCGCCGCGCGAGAGGCACTGGTCGTCCAGGACGCTGACGTCCACGACGTCGCCCGGAGCGACGACGTAGGTGACTGCCGTACTCGTGTGCCAGGCTGCGCGCGGACGCGTCGCGTGCGAGAACCTCGGTGGGCGAGCCGTCGGAGCCTGATGCAGGGGGACGTCGTGCCCGTCCTCCTCGGGACGCCCCTCGATCCAGTAGAGGGCGTTCGCGGCGGCGCGCGGGTGGCTGAAGCTCGCCGCCTGGTCAGCCACGAGGTCGCTGATCACCGGGATGGTCAGGTTCCGCCCGGACCGAGGTTCCGCGCTACGTCAGGCGTAGCGTCCTCGGGGTGCGGTGGGGGGCGTGCGGGGGAACTCCGGCTCGTCGGCGAGGAGACGGGCGAACGCGCTGGCGAGCCCCTCCGGATCCAGTCCCAGCTCGGCGAGCAGCTCGTCGGGCCGGTGGTGCTCGAGGTAGGCGCGCGGGACGCCGAGGATGCGCGTGGTGGGGAACGCTCGGCGCAGGTCCTGGGCGCGATTGCGCACGGCCGACACCATCAGGGTCCCCGCCCCTCCGTGGCGTGTGGCGTCCTCGATGGTCATGATCCGCTGGTGCTCGAGGGCGTCGTCGATCATCGCCGGGTCCGGGGGCAGGACGCGCACGTCGTAGAGCGTGACGCGTGACGCGTCGCTCCCCATCAGCGCCAGGGCCCGGTACGCATTCGCCGCCATCTTGCCGACGGCCAGGACGCAGAGCGAGCCGTCACCACGGGTGACCCGCCGGGCGTGCAGCCCTTCGCCCACCGCGCCGTCGAAGGGCTGGGGCATGGTCTTGGGGAAGCGGATGGCCGTGGGGCTCGAGAGCGAGAGGGCCGTGGCCAGCATCCCGGGGACCTCCTCGGCGCAGGAGGGGGCGAAGATCGTCACGTTGGGGATGGACAGGCACAGTGCGATGTCCAGGAGGCCGTGGTGGCTCGGCCCGTCGTCACCGGTGACGCCGGCGCGGTCGAAGACGAAGACGACCGGAAGGTCGAGCAGGCCCACGTCGAGGTTGGCCTGGTCGAAGGCTCGCGCGAAGAACGTGGAGTACAGCGCGACCACCGGCTTGAGCCCGCCCATGGCCATGCCCGCCGCGGCGGTCACGGCGTGCTGCTCGGCGATACCGACGTCGAAGAATCGGTCGGGGTAGCGGTCCTGGAATCGCAGGAGCCCCGTGGGGCCCGCCATGGCGGCGGTGATCGCGACGATGCGGTCATCCAGGTCAGCCAGGGTGACCAGCGCGTTGGAGAAGGCGTCGGTGTAGGACTGGGGTGCGACGTCGTCCTCGTTGAGCTTGGGGGCAAGTTTGTAGTCGTGCATGCGAAGGTCGTCGCGCGTCGCCGGTGCGTAGCCGCGGCCCTTCTCGGTCAGCACGTGCACCACGATCGGGCCGTCCCAGCGCGCGGCGCTGCGCAGGGCGTGCTCGAGGGCCTCGATGTTGTGCCCGTCGACCGGACCGACGTAGCGCACGCCGAGCATCTCGAAGAAGGTGTGCGGCGTGACCATCTCGCGCACGACCGAGGTCATGACGTCCACGCCGGTGTACGCGGCCCGGCCGAGGCTCGGCAGGTGTGGGACGAGTCGGCGCAGGCGCTGGCGCCACGAGAGGTAGCGCGTGTTGAGCCGCAGCGCCGTGAGCGACTCCGAGAGCTTGGAGATCGTCGGCGCGTAGCTGCGGCCGTTGTCGTTGAGGACGATGACCACGCGCTGGTTGGAGTGGCCCAGGTTGTTGAGGGCCTCAAAGGCCATGCCGCCGGTGAGCGAGCCGTCGCCGACGACGGCGACGACGTGGCGTTGGCCGCCGTGGCCGATCAGCTCGCGGCGCTGCTGCAGGGCCACGGAGAGGCCGTGGGCGTAGGAGAGCGCGGTCGAGGCGTGCGAGGACTCGATCCAGTCGTGTTCGCTCTCCGCACGGCTCGGGTATCCGGATATCCCGCCGCGCTGGCGCAACTTCTTGAATCCGTAGCGCCGTCCGGTGAGCAGTTTGTGCACGTACGCCTGGTGGCCGGTGTCCCAGAGCAAGATGTCGCGCGGCGAGTCGAAAACCCGGTGCAGTGCGAGGGTCAGCTCCACCACCCCGAGGTTCGATCCGAGGTGCCCTCCCGTGGTGGTGACGGTCTCGATGATGAAATCACGGATCTCACCACTGAGTTCGCGCAACTCGTCGTAGGAGAGCGGACGCAGGTCTGCGGGGCTCTCGATCGACGGTAAAATCACCACTCCAGCCTACCGGCACCCCTCGCGGAGTGACGGGGCACTCAGTCGCTCGTCGAGGCCGCCGGGGCGGGGCTGGGCGACGGGGCTGGCGCGCTCGGGCCGGCGCTCGCCGAGGAGGCCGCCGACGGCGTGGTGCCCGGCGGTGTGGCGCTCACGCTGGTCGAGCGACTGTCGGTCTTGTAGAAGCCACTGCCCTTGAAGACGATGCCCACCGCCGAGAACACCTTGCGCAACGCGCCACCGCAGTGCGGGCAGGTCGTCAGCGGGGGGTCGCTGAAGTGCTGCACCGCCTCAATTCGCTGGTGACACGACTGACACTCGTACTCGTAGGTTGGCATGTGTACTCCCGCAACAACGTCCTGGCCAGTGTACCGGTCGGTGCGCGCACCCGGTCGCGGGCCACGACGCGCGGTTCACTAGCATGGCGCGGTGGACGACTTCCACCAGTTGCGACGGGTGCCGCGTTCGGGCGGGCTGTCTCGCGACCTCGGCTCGCCCGAGGTCAGCGCCCGGCGAGCGCTGGCGCGCTGCCGGGTCACCATGCTGCCGGGGACCACGGCCAGCGTGGCGGCGAACACCATCAATAAGGGTGACGTGCTCGCCACGGCGCGCATCGCCGGCATCCAGGCCGCCAAGCAGGCGGCCCTCCTGCTGCCGATGGCGCACCCGGTGCTGGTGGGCACGGTGTACGTGAACTTCGCGATCGCCGACGCCCACATCGACGTCGAGGCCAGCGTGGACACCGTGGACCGTACCGGTGTGGAGATGGAGGCGTTGACCGCGGTGACCGTCGCCGCACTCACCATCTACGACATGTGCAAGTCCATCGATCGGACGATGACCATCGAGCGGGTAGCCCTGTGGGAGAAGTCCGGGGGGCGTTCCGGCTCGTGGCGCCGGGAGGACGCGCTGCCCCCCCACGGTGGTGACTGACGCCGCTGGTCGCGCCGCACGCTACCCTTCGACGGGAGGAGGGCAGCGTGGCTAATCAGGCGGTGGAGGAGAGTCGTGAGCGCCTGGTCGCGCTGACCCTGGTGCTGCAGAACGCCTCGGCGAGCCACCCGCTCACCCAAGAGACCATCGTGCGCGAGTTGATGGTCGACGAGTTCCCGGCGTCGTCCAAGGGGCCGCGTAAGGTTCGCGCGTACACGGGATCGCCGGGTGCCGTGCGCCAGAAGTTCGAGCGCGACAAGGCGCGGGTGCGCGATCTCGGCTGGCAGATCGAGACGGTGACCCTGGATGACGGCTCGGTGGGCTACTGGATCGATCCCTCGAGCGCCACGGCCCCACCCCTGGAACTCAGCGAGGATGAGGAGCGGGTGGTGCGCCTCGCCTTGCGCGTGTGCGGCTTTGGCGCGTCGGGTGCTTTCAGCCTCTTCAACGATGGGCCGGCGGTGGACGGGGGACTGGAGTTCACCAACTTCGTGACGCCGGTGATTCGCGCGCTGCACGCCCAGCGCGTCCTTCGCTTCGACTACCAGTCGGCGGCCCGTAAGACGCGTCTCGTCGAACCGCTGGAGTTGCGCGTCTTCGAGGGGGCGCTCTACCTCATCGCCCGTCCGCGCGGGACTGAGGAGGTCAAGGGATACCGGCTGACGCGCATGGTCTCGATGCCGGTCGTGACGCCCGATGCCTTCGTCGTCGACGACGCCACGCGCGCCGCCGCCGCCGCCTGGCGCCCCCAGTACGCCAAGACGCCGACGCCGCTGGACGCCGTGGTCACGACCAACGCCGATTACGCACGACTGATCGAGCGCCAGTACCCGAACGCGCGCCGTGCGACGCGGCCCGACGGCCGTGTCGAGGTGGCGATCCGCTTCGACAGCCCCCGCGCCGCCCTGCGCTTCGTGCTCGAGGCCGCCGAGCGCGTGCGCGTGGAGCAGCCCAAGTCCCTGCGCCGCGACCTGGCCAACTGGTTGCGCGGGGTGAACCGGGGCGACGTGCCGGACCTCTCGGGCGTGACCTTCGCCGGACCCACGGTCAACGACGTGCTCGGTCAGACCCTCCAACTGTTGCGGGCCGTGCACCTCTCGCCGGACGGACTGCGAGTGAGCGATCTGGCGGCGCGCTTCTCGCTCGACGAGGACCTGGTGCGTCAAATCATGGACCGTCTGGTGACCTTCGAGCCGATGCGGGGCGTCTACGGCTTCCCGGCTCACGTCGTCAAGGAGTGCGACGACTGGGATCACGAGGCCACCGACGACTCGCTCTACCGCGCGGAGTACTACGACCGCGACGGGTTCCACGAGCTCGCGCCCCTGCTGTGGCGCGACCTCGTCGAGCTCAACGTGGCCCTGCGCGAGGCGTCGCGGATCTACACCGATCCGGCGATCGAGTCGGCCATCGCCACGATCGAGGCGGCGGTGGGCGCGCGGGTGCGCGTCACCATCGCCGACGAGGCGATGCTCGGCGAGATCGTGACGGCGGCCGAGAACCACGAGCAGTTGAAGATCGAGTACAGCACGGCCGAGGCCGCCGAGAGCGAGACGCGCACCATCGAGCCCCGCGAGGTGCGCGTCCTGAACGGGCACACCTACGTGCGGGCCTACTGCACCACGCGTGAGGGCTGGCGAACCTTTCGCGTCGACCGGATCGGCGCGGTTCTGGCGCGCTCGCCCGCCACGACGACACGTCCGGCCGACGACCACCCGCAGTGGTTGACCGAGGTGGGCGAGGGCGGCGAGGAGGTCGTCGTCGTGATCGACCCGTCGCTGCGGTGGCTCTTCGAGCCTCTCCCGCGCGCGCAGTGGAGCGCTCTGGACGATGGACGCTTCGCCGTGCGCCTGCGGGTGCGCGACCGTTCCTTCCTGGATCACCTGATGGTGCGCGCCGGCGAGGGGGCGGTGGTGGCGACGACCGCCTTCGCTGACGCCGGCCGGGATCTCGCGGCGAGGATCGCTCGCCAGTAGGTGACGACCGTTGGGTGCCGGAGGGCACCCGTGATACGCATCTACGTTCGTCGCAGCCGTGACGTCGAGTACCTCGCGACGGATCGCGCGGGCGAGCTGGACGAGTTGCGCGACGGTCCGCCTGGCCGGTGGTGGCGCGGCCGTGGCGATCCCCACGATCCGCGCGACGCGGCGCGCGTGCTGACCTCGACGGATCGCGCGGGCGTTGTCGGCTACGACGTGGTCATCGCCGCACCGCGACCAATCTCGATCCTGCTGGCCGTCGACCGCGCCAGCGGTGCGGACGTGGTCGCGGCCCACCAACGCGCCGCTCGCGCGGCGGTGGAGTACCTCGACGATCACGCGCTGGTCGTGCGTCGCCAGCGCGCGGGCGAGCGACGCGAGGAGGGCGCGCACTGGTCGGACATCGTGAGCTACACCCACGGCGTCAACCGTCACGGTGAGCCCCACCTGCACGACCACGTCCTGGTCGGTGCCCGCCCTCGCGGCGAGTCGGTCGTGCTCGACAGTCGCTCGCTCTTCGCTCACGCGGTCGCCGCCGACGCGCTCTACCGGACGTCACTGCGCCACGAGGTGGCCGCAGCTACCTCGTGGACACCCTGGCGCTCCTTCGGCGGCGTCGAGCACGTGATCGACCTCGACGAGGGTTACCGGGCGCTCTGGGGTGGCCACCACCACGATCGCGGCGCGAAGCTGCACTGGTCGAGCGAGGACGCGCGACGAGCCTGGCGCGCCGACCTCGTGCGTTTCACTGCACACGGGGCCGTGCCGGCACCGTCTCCCGTGCGGCGCTTCGACGAGCACGCCTACGCCGCGGCGTTCGAGGGGCGCGCGAGCGTGACGCGCCGCGACGTCGTGACGGCGTGGTCGGACGCCGCGGTGTTCGGCCAGGACGCGGTGGCGCTGTCGCGCAGTGTGGACCTGCTCTATCCGGCGCTGCGCGACTCGCGCGGACTCCAGGCGACGGGAATCGGCGTCGCCGACGCGCGTCTGACCGGCGTCGTGCGCGACCACGGGCCCCGTCCCGTCGAGTTCGACGACCTGGCGCAGTGGCGTTACCGCTCGCGTGAACGCTCGCGCGACGGGGTGGAGCGATCCAGGTAGCCGCGAAAGCGCTCGTCACGCCACGCGGGGGTGAGCGCGATCCAGTGGAGGGTCTTGTCGGCGCGAAGGCCCAGCGCGTAGCCCGGCCGTCCCTGGGCCAGCTCGGCGAGCGAGGCGCGGTCGCGCTCGACCCAGGTGGTGGACGAGCCCACGGCTCGGCCCCGCGCGCCGCGCTGTACCGACGCCGTGGGCACGAGCGTCCGTCCGGCGAGGTGGCCCAGGAGCTCGAGTGTGGCCCGGTCGGCGATGCCCGGCAGCACCACCGTGGTCGGGAAGAGTGAGAGGAAGCCGTCGGCGGCGGGTCCCCATCGTGCGCGGGCTTGGCTGAGGTCCTGGAGGCAGGCGAGGGTCACGACGCCCTGGCCGCCGCCCTCGGACACGATTCCCGCGAGTCGGGGCAGGGGGGCGACGTTGGCGAGCTCGTCGAGTGCGAGGAGCAGGCGAGCGCCGGTCCCCGCACGGTCGTAGGTGGCGTGGATGACCTGCTCGACCAGCCCCACCACGAGGGGCGTGGTGAGCGCCTGATGACGGCTCGGCGCCACTACGTGGAGCTGGTGGGGACCCGCGAGGAAGGCGTCCACGTCGAGCGGGGCCTCGCGCGCGGCGGCGCGGGCCGCGTCGGTCCGCATGCCGGCGAAGAGACCGGACGCCGTGGACCAGATCCCCGATCGCTCGCGCTCCTCGGTCGACAACACGCCGCTCAGTAGCGCCGTCGAGGGGTGCGCCTCGCCGTAGCGCTCGGTGAGGGCGGCGAGCGCGTCCTCGGCGCGCCGGGCGTCCACCCGAGTGGCCAGTGTGCCGAGCGAGTCA
>JAJYNX010000042.1 GCA_021786095.1 Actinomycetes bacterium
CGACGAGCCCTCCCGGGGGTGCGGGTTCGTCATGGCGTCGCCGTCGAGCCCGACGTCGTCCCCCTCCCCTCCGTCCTCCTCGGGGTCCACCGCGACCACTACCACCGCGACCACCACGGCCCCGCGTCCCGTGCCGGTACGGGCCGTCGGCCACTGCACGGTGCTCGAGATTGGTGACTCGCTGGGGAACGATCTGGGCTGGGGTCTTGCTCGCGAACTGGGCAGCGGGCGCGGGGTCGCCTTCGTGCAGGCCGACCGGTCGTCGACCGGTCTGGTGACGACGTGGTACTACGACTGGCCCCGTCACCTGGCAGCGTTGCTGGCGAAGGTGCACCCCGACCTGACCATCGTGTGCCTGGGCGGCAACGACGAGCAGGGTCTGACCTCGAATGGCACGACGTACGCGTTCGCGACACCCGGGTGGCGCCGCGCCTACCGGTCTCGCGTGCGCGCGATCGATCTCCTCGCGACTCGCGCGCGCAGTTACGTGCTGTGGGTGGGGTTGCCCATCATGGAGCCCTACGGCTACAGCCAGGGGGCCGCGATCCTCAACTCGATCTACCGATCGGTGGCCGGCACCGTGGCGGGGGTGAGCTACCTGTCCACCTGGCGGCTCTTCGCCGACGCCGCCGGCCAGTACCGCGCGTCGGCGCCGGTGAACCACGTGGTCACGGCGCTGCGCTCGCCCGACGGCATTCATTTCACGCTGGCCGGCGAGGACGTGTTCGCGACCGACGTCGCGCGAGTCGTAGCCGACGTGTATCACGTGCGCCTCGTACCGAACGAGCCGGCATACATCACGGGCGGAGGGTGAACTAGGCGACGTGGGCGAGGCGGGCGACGACGAGGGTCGAGTCCCACGACAGCGCGATGCACACCACGAGCAGGAGTGCGGTCGCCCAGCCGTCACGTGCGAGCCGTGACGAGTGGCGCAGGGGGTTCTCGACCAGGTGATACGAGGCGAGGGAGCACGCCAGCGCGCCAGCGACCTCTAGCAGGCGTGCGACGGGTGACGCGATCGGGTGGACGAGCTGGAGCGGAAGCATGAGCCACGGGAAGTGCCAGAGGTAGAGCGAGTAGGAGAGGTCGCCGAGGTTGCGCAGTGGTCGCCACGAGAGCCACGACGCGGGACCGCCGCGACGGGACGCGAGGCCGGTCCACACCAGCGCGGCACTGGCGGCGCACGGCCACCAGGCGAGCACGCCGGGAAAGGCGCTGGTGGCGTTGAGACGCCACACCGACGCGACGAGTGCGGCGAGCGCCACCACCGCGACGGCGGTGTTGAGCCGGGGCGTTCGGTCGGCGAGCGAGCGCGGGACCACGGCCACCAGCCCACCCAGCGCGAGCTCCCAGAATCGGGTGAAGGGCGAGTAGTACGCCGCGACCGGGTTCAGCGCCGTGAGGTGGTAGGACCACCACGCCGAGCCCGCGATGGCCGCCCCCAGGCAGAGACCGAGCGCTAGGGCGTGGCGCTGGCGCGGCACCACTCGCGCCAGCGAGAACACGAGTAGCGGGTAGACCAGGTAGAACTGCTCCTCGATCGCGAGCGACCAGTAGTGGGTCACGAGGGAGGGCGCGACGCCCGGGACGAAGTAGTTGCTGGCGGTGGCGATCAGGCGGAAGTTCTCTCCGAACAGCGCCGCCCACCGCACGTCGTCCAGGAGAGACGGAGCGAAGCGGGGACCGAGCAGGACGTAGGCGGCGAACGTGGTCGCGACGAGTACGAGCGTGGCGGCCGGGATGATCCGGCGAACCCGTCGGGCGTAGAAGGCGCCCAGGTTCTCGTGCAGGGGACGCCGCGGCTGACGTAGTAGCAGGCCCGTGATGACGTACCCGCTGATGACGAAGAAGACGTCGACGCCGACGTACCCGCCCTCGAAGCCGGGCACGGCCGCGTGGGTGGCGACGACGAGGATGACCGCGACCGCGCGCAGGCCCTGGATGTCGGGGCGGAAGGTGGACGGAGCCGGCGTGGGAGTGGCCGGCGGAGCCGCGAGCGAGGAGGAACTCGACGTCGGAGCCATGACCTGGAGGGTACTTCGCCCCTCGCCGACGTCGACGCCGCGTCGGGAGCCCTAGGCCGTGATTCGCGTCGCCCGGTCGACAGTGGTCAGATCGGCGAGCGTGGACCAGAGTACGACGCTGAAGCCCAGCGAGCCGATGACCTGGCCCCAGAACAGCAGGTGGTCGACCTTGAGCGCCGACAGCAGGCCGATCAGCGATCCAGCGAACTCGACGGCCAGGCCGACTCCGGCCATCGCGCGGCGCCGACGAAGGACGAGGGCTCCGGCGAGCAGGAACTCGACCGCGAACTGCACCACGCCGAGGTAGTCGTGGATGTAGGAGAACGTGAAGCTGAAGTGTCGGGGGAAGGTGCTGACGAGTACGAGCAGCTCCACGACGCACACCGCGATGAGGGGCCGCGTGAAGTGGCGCAGCGCGGTGGCCGCGATGGCGCGCGCCACGGCCCAGAGGAACCCGGCGTTCGCGACGAAGGCGACGATGTAGAGGGGCGCGGTCTCCAGGTAGTTGCCGTAGTTGCTGATGCCGCCCTCGTGGAAGGTCACTCCCGGCTTGAGCAGGGCGCAGACCAGCAGTGGCCCGTAGAGGAGGATCTGGCTGGCGGCGAGGTCGCGACGCAGCCGCGAGCGCTCGTGAGCGTGTGCGACCCGCGACGCCTCAGCCACGTTGGGACGTCAGGCAGCAGTTCTTGAACTTGCGGCCGCTGCCGCAGGGGCACGGGTCGTTGCGCCCCGCGCTCGCGAAGGCGTGTCGCGCGTCGTGCTCGTCGCCGGCGAGTTCGGCCATGATGGCACTCGGGCGTCGCCCGGCTCGCGCCAGGCTCACCATGCGCTCCACGTGGGGACGCACGTGGGCGTACACGAGGTGGTAGCCCTCGCAGAGGTAGTTGAGGACCTCGCCGTCGCGGGTGGCGATTCGGTCCTTGGGACAGCCGCCGTGGCAGTAGGCCAGCACGTCGCACGAGCGGCACCGATCGGCCAGGTCCTCGAACTTCGCGTTGCCGAACGCGCGCTGCTGGGGTGACGCGAGGAGCGCCGCGACGTCGTCGTCGACGCTGCCGAGGCGGTGGGCGGGATCGACGAAGTGATCGCAACTGTAGATCGAGCCGTCGTGCTCGACGGCCAGCACCTGACCGCAGCGCTCGGCCATCACGCAGAGCCCGACGGGGTGTCCACGCGCGACGTTCGCGCACTCCAGGAAGTTCTGGACGTCCAGCCGTTCGACGTCGTGGCGCACCCACTCGTCGAAGATGGTGGTGAGGAACGTGGCGTAGGTGTCGGGCGTCACCGAGTTCTCACGCGGCTGGCCGGCGGCGTCGAGCTCGACGACGGGGATGAACTGCAGCCAGCGCACGCCCAGATCGAGGAAGAAGTGGTAGACCTCACGCGGCGCGACGGCGTTGGCCGCGTTGATCGTACAGAGAACGTCGGGGTTCAGCCCGTGCTCTCGCAGGCGGTGGTAGCCGCGCAGGGCGCGCTCGTGGGTCGGGCGGCCCCGGCGGTCCCGCCGTCCGCGGTCGTGGTACGCCGGGGGGCCGTCGAGGCTCACCCCCACGGCGAAGTGGTGGGTCGCGAGGAAGTGGGCCCAGGCGTCGTCGATGAGCGTGGCGTTGGTCTGGAGGTTGTTGACGCAGCGCCAGCCGTCGGGGAGGTACCGGTCCTGAAGGTCCACGACGCGCTCGAAGAACGCGAGCCCGGCCAGCGTCGGCTCCCCGCCGTGCCACACGAATTGCACGGTCGGGCCGTCACTCGCGGCGATGACGCCGCGCACGTAGCGCTCGAGCGTGTCGGGGCTCATGCGGTAGCGCTCACCGGAGGGGAACAGGGACGTCGTGTCGAGGTAGTAGCAGTACTCGCAGTGCAGGTTGCACACGGGTCCGACCGGCTTGCCGATGACGACGCGAGGTCCGGGGACTCTCGTGCGCTGGGGTGCCGCGTCGATCACCACGCGCCCAGTCTGGCACGGCGGGTGCCGTGGCGCCCCGGCGCGGCGTGAGGATCACGGACGTACACTGACCACGAGTAGGCGTTTGGGCGACGAAGGGAGAGCGCATGAGTGCGACGTTGAGCGACGAGACGGAGTTGGAGAGCGCGACGGTGGGCGAGAACGGCACGTTGACGTGGTTGGGCCACGCGACGGTGCTGCTGACGACCCGTAGTGGGACGCGCATCGTGTTCGATCCCTGGCTGGAGAACCCCAAGTGCCCCGAGGGTGTGCGCGACCTGGGAGCCCTGGACGCGATCGCGGTGACCCACGGCCACTTCGACCACATGGGCTCGGTGATCCCACTGGCCGTGGAGACCGGTGCGACGATCGTCTGTGTGCCGGAGATGGCGGCATACTTCGCGTCGGCGGGCCTCACCAATGTTCTGGACATGAACAAGGGCGGCACGGTGCGCGTGGCCGAGGTCGCGCTCACCATGGTGAGCGCGGACCACTCGTGTGGCGTCGCCGTCGGCGAGAACCTCCCCAACGCCTACGGTGGCAACCCCGTCGGGTTCGTGGTGAGTCTGGCCCCGGGCGAGGGCGGCCCGTTCTACATCTCGGGGGACACCAACGTGTTCGGCGACATGGCGTTGATTCGCGAGTTGTACGCCCCGGAACTGGCGCTGATGCCGATCGACGGGCACTACAACATGGGACCGCGCGAAGCCGCCTACGCCGTGGGGCTGCTCGGGGTGGCGCGCGTGGCGCCCTACCACTACGGAACGTTCCCGATTCTCACTGGCACGCCCGACGAGTTACGCCGCCACCTGCACGCGGCGTCCTCGACGGCGAGCGTGGTCGACGTCGCGCCGGGAGGGTCGATCGCGCTGCGGGTCTCGTGACGGCGCGGTCGGACGTCTAGAAGTGGTGCGCGAACCAGTTGTTCGCGAGTGGCGTAAGGGCGACGGCCGCGATCAGGCCCACGAAGAGGCTGGTCGCCACGACCCACTGGCGCACTGACGCGCCGCGGACCTGTCGGCGGGTGCGATGCAGGAAGTCGAGCGGGGCGAGGCGCGCCGTCTCCCCGATGTGACCGAGGACGTGGATGGTCATGACGGCGAACCACAGGACGAAGCTGGCTTTGTGGACGAAGAGCAGCAGCGAGCGCCACGCCAGGGGTGCCGCGATGAGCCCGATGCCCGAGCCGAGCAGGGCCAGCGTCAGGATGACGACGACCGGGCCGAGCAGTCGCAGGGCGATCGGCGGTGGGCCCTTACGGCGATACTGCGGGTCTCCCCAGTAGTACTTGACGAATCGCCAGCTCGTCGACGCCAGTTTGACCAGGACCGGACCGATGAGGAGCACGCCGATGAAGACGTGGATCGTCAGCAGGCTGCCGATGCGCACGATCGTCACACCCTCGAGCGCCAGCAGCACCAGCAGCACCGACGCCAGCGTCCCGGTGAGCCGGGCATTGCCCTTGACGCCGCTGACGTCGGGTATCGCGGCGTGACGCGCGCGAGAGATGGTCGGTTGTGCCATGGATCGAAAGGGCCCCTTCGTCAACTCGGGTAGCGGTCTCGTCGACCCGTCTACGCTACCAACGCGAGGTGGCGAGTTCGATAATGGACGCCTAAGAAATGACGTCGCTCGATCGGAGCGGACCGTAGCGGCCGACCCGGGTCCATCGGGCAGCGCCGTGAGTACGCTCGACGTCATGACTCCGACTCCGCTCCGTGAAGGTCGTGCGCCCTTTGGTCCCTACGAGACGTGGTACCGCGTCGCGGGCGACCCGAATCCGTCGTCGCCCCCGCTCGTCGTGGTCCACGGCGGCCCGGGGGCCGCCCACAACTACACGCTGGCGATCGCCGGGCTGGCCGAGCGGGGTCGCACGGTGATCCACTACGATCAAGTCGGCTGCGGTCACTCGACTCACCTGCCCGAGCGCGGCGCCGACTTCTGGACGGTGGACCTCTTCTTGGAGGAGCTGGAGAGTCTCCTCGGCTACCTGGGCGTGCGCGACGCCTACCACCTGCTGGGCCAGTCGTGGGGTGGGATGCTGGCCAGCGAGCACGCGGTCACGCGACCCGAGGGGCTGCGCTCGCTCGTGATCTCGAACTCGCCCGCGTCGATGGAGCTGTGGGTGCGCGAGGCGGTCCGCCTGCGCTCGCTGATGCCCGCGGAGCAGCGCGACGCCCTGGACCGACACGAGCGCGAGGGCACGCTCGACGACCCGGCGTACCTGGCGGCCACCCAGGCGTTCTACGACCGGCACGTGTGTCGCGTGGTGCCCAACCCGCCCGAGGTGCTCGCTACGCACGCGGCGATGAACGAGGACCCGACCGTGTACCACACGATGAACGGACCGAACGAGTTCTACTGCGTCGGCACGCTGCGGGACTGGTCGATCGTGGACCGCGCGGGGCTTATCGACGTGGCGACCCTCCTCGTCAACGGGCGCTACGACGAGGCGACGCCGGCCACGATGCAGCCCTTCTTCGACGCGATCGCCGACGTGCGCTGGGAGGTCTTCGAGGAGTCGAGTCACATGCCCTTCGTGGAGGAGACCGAGCGCTACCTCGCGGTGGTGGAGGCGTTCCTGGCGGACCACGACTGATGAACGCGAGGGACTCGGGCGCGGTCGCGGTCGCGCGACCGCGTCTCTTCACGCTCGACACCGTGATGGTCGACGTCGTGCTCGTGATCGACTCGCTGCCCTCGCGCGGCGGTGACGCGGTCGCGTCGCGTCACCTGGTGAGCGCCGGCGGCGGCTTCAACGTCATGAGCGCCGCCGCTCGTCAGGGAATGGCGGTGGTCTACGCCGGCCAAGTCGGGACGGGGCCCTTCGCCGACATCATCCACGCCGCGCTCGCCCGCGAGGGCGTGGCCACGCCCCTGGCGGCGGACCGTGATCACGACGCCGGTCTGTGCGTGGTGCTGGTAGACGGGGAGGGGGAGCGCACGTTCGCCACCGCCCCGGGCGCCGAGACCCTGCTGGAGCGCGCCGCGCTCGAGCGACTCGACGCGGTGGCGGGGGACTACGTCTTCCTGTCGGGTTACGACCTGGTCTACGAGCCCCTGGGCGCCTCGGTGACCCAGTGGCTGGCGGGCCTGGACGACGACGTGGTCGTGTCCTTCGACCCCGGGCCGCGCGTGGACGACATCCCCGCGTCCTGGCGCGGCGCGGTCCTCGAGCGAGCGGACTGGCTGTTGGCCAACGCCGCGGAGGCGCGGTCGATCGCGCGGCGCGCCACCCTGGAGGAGTCGCTGGAGGTGCTCGTGGAGGTGACCGGGCGGCGCGGCGTGGTCGTCCACGACGGCGCGGCCGGGTGCGTGGTGGCGCGCCGGGGGGAGGCGCCGACGCGCGTGGCGGCGTTCCCCGGCGACGTGGTCGACACGAACGGCGCGGGTGACGTCCACGACGGGGTGTTCCTCGCCGCCCTGGCCGACGGCGCGGATCCCGTGGTGGCGGCCCGGTGGGCTAATGGCGCTGCCTCGATCGCGATCTCGCGCGTCGGCCCGGCCACCGGTCCCACGTCCGAGGAGCTGCGGGCGCTCGTCGGACGCTGAGCGGACGGGCTCGGCTCGCCCGAGCGTCAGGACGGGGTCGCGTCGGCGATGAACTCGTCGCTCCAGCGCGGCGCGCGCAGCACGCCGCGCGGGGCGCGCAGGCGGAAGACCGGCTTGATGTCCAGCACCGGTGTGCCGTCGATGCCGTCGAGTCCGCGCACGGTGAGGGAGCGCTCGCCCCACTCGTCGACGGCGACCGTGGTGAGCAGCAGACGATTCGGGCGGTCCGGGTTTCGCTGGGCGAAGACCCCGACGTCGGGCCAGCGGTCGTTGCCGCGCGGGTGGCGGTGCCACGGCCCGGGCGGCACGTCCTCGGCCCAGTCGGCGAAGAAGATGATCTCGACGTGCGAGAACTCCTCGAGCCCGCGCAGGGCCTCGCTCGGGACGTCGCGGGCCAACTCGACGGTGGACACGACGTCGTCCCAGTTGTCGTCCAGCGCCTCGGTCCGGTCGTTGCGGATGTAGCCAATGGCTCGTACGGACAGGTCCATCGCCCCACTGTACGACGCGTCGCCGGTCGCGGTGGCCGAGCGCTATCGTGGTGCGTTCGAGCGGAGAGACGGCGATGGCGGAACTGACCTTCACCTACGGGACCATGGCCTCGGGCAAGTCGACCCTCGCGCTGCAGCTGTGCTGGCAGCTTCGTGAGGGACGCCGCGACGTGGCGTTGTGGACCTTCGGCGACCGGAGCGACACCGGGATGGTGACCAGCCGGATCGGTATCGAGGCGCACGCCGAAGCGGTCGAGCCGGGCGCCGACCTGGCCCATCACGTGGCTCGTCTCGTCGATGAGGGCATCCGCATCCTGGTCATCGACGAGGTCCAGTTCGCCAGCGTCGCGCAGGTCGACGAGCTGGCCCGCCTCGTGGACGACCGCGACATCGAGGTGCACGCGTTCGGGCTGTCGGCGGACTTCCTGCTCAACATCTTTCCGGGGTCGGCTCGCCTCTTCGCGATCGCCGACCGCGCCCACGAGCTGCCCCTCACCTCCTCGTGCTGGTGCGGTCAGCGGGGTCGCTGCAACGCGCGCGTGGTCGACGGCGTGGTCGCGCGCGAGGGCGACCAGTTCTACTTCGGCGACGTCGCGGCCGGGGTGGTGCACTACCAGGTGCTGTGCCGCACGCACTACCGGCGCGGCGAGCTCGGCCCGGGCGCCGAGTCGGATCAGAAGAAGACGGCGCAGAGCTCGTAGATGTCGCGCGGCACGCGGCGCTGTCCGTGGGCCACGCTGGAGAGCGGGACGAGGACGACGTCGTGACCGTGCACCACCGGGATGACCCCGAAGGTGTGCGCCGCGACGCTGCGGTACGCCGCCGCGCCCACGCGCGTGGCCCAGATGCGGTCGTAGGCGGTAGGACTGCCGCCGCGCTGCAGGTGCCCGAGGACCGTCGTGCGCACCTCGAAGCCGCCGTGCTCGTCGATGCGCGACGACAGGAACGCGCCGACCCCGCGCAGGGCGAGGCGCACGCCGCGCACGCCGACGCTCGAGGGTGCGGTGCTCTCGTGTCCGCCCAGGGTCTCGAGGTTCACGCCCTCGGCGATCGCCACGATCGAGAAGGCGCTCCCCTTGGCGCGGCGCGTGGCCAGGTGGTCGATGATCTCGTCCATGGTCACCGGGAACTCCGGGATCACGATGAGGTCGGCGCCGCCGGCCAGTCCCCCCAGCGCCGCCACCCACCCCGTGGAGCGGCCCATGGTCTCGACCACCATCACCCGGTGGTGCGAGGCGGCGGTGGTGTGGAGCCGGTCGAGGGACTCCGCGACGACGCTGAGCGCCGTGTCGAAGCCGATGCAGTAGTCGGTGCCCATGAGGTCGTTGTCGAGCGTCTTGGGCACTCCCACCACCGGGGCCCCCCGGTCGGCCAGCCAGTGCGAGATGCGCTGAGTGCCGTCGCCGCCGATCGCGATCAGCGCGTCGAGGTTCTCGCCAATGGCGGCCAGGACGCGTTCGCGACCCCCCGGCGGCGAGTCCAGGTCGTAGCGGGCGGTTCCGAGGACCGTGCCGCCCTGACCGACGATGCCCGACACGTCGGCGGGGCCCAGGGGCCGCCCGGCGTACTCCTGGGCCAGGCCCGCCCAGCCGTTGGGGATGCCGATGAGCTCGTGACCGTCGCGAAAGGCCAGGTGACCGATGGCGCGGATGGCCGCGTTGAGACCGGGTGCGTCACCGCCGGCCGTCAGTACCCCGATTCGCATCTCACCCTCTGGTCGTGTCGTGCGTGCTCGACGTGTCGCCACGTCGTTGACCCCTCCACTGTACGACACGGGTCACCCGAGCCGATTCGCCACGCCAAGATCGCGCGCGCGTTACCGACGCGTCACGCGACGTTCATCCGCCCTGCGTACGATCGCGGGGAGCGAGGCGAGGAGCGGTCCATGGACGAGCCAGTTGGCGTGGCGCGAGCGAGCGGAGCGGTGGACCGCGTGCTCGCGGGCCTGGACCCCGACCGGGGGCGACCAGCGGACGTCGTCACGACCGAGGGGCTGACGCTGCGCTTCGCCTCGACGACCGTGTTGACCGGAGTCAGCGCCCGCGCTCGTCGCGGCACCATCACGGCCCTGATCGGCCCGACCGGTTCGGGCAAGTCCACGTTTCTGCGCACGCTGAACCGGATGAACGACCGGGTCCCGGGCTTCGCCCACGAGGGCGAGGTCACGCTCGACGGGCACTCCATCTGGGCTCCCGACCAGGACCTGCTGACCCTACGGCGACGGGTGGGCATGCTCTTCCAGCGGCCCAATCCCTTCCCCATGTCGATCCGCGACAACGTGGTGGCGGGGGTGCGGGCTCACGGCATCGCCCGGGGGCGACAGCTCGACGTCGTCGCCGAGATGCGCCTGCGCGAGGTCGGGCTGTGGGACGCCGTGAAGGACCGGCTCCGCGACTCGCCCTACCGCCTGTCGGGCGGCCAGCAGCAACTGCTCTGCCTGGCGCGGGCCCTGGCGGTCGGACCGGAGGTGCTGCTGCTCGACGAGCCGACCTCGGCTCTCGACCCGCTGTCCACCGATGCGGTGGAGCAACTCCTGCGCACCATGACGCCCGCCCTGACCCTCATCGTCGTCACCCATAACCTGGGCCAGGCTCGACGGCTGTCGGACGCGACGATGTTCTTCTTCGGGGGACGCCTGGTCGAGCACGGTCCGACGTCCGAGGTCTTCGCCCACCCGCGCGAGGCCGACACCGATCGCTACGTGAACGGGTTGATGGGCTGACGTCGCGGCGCGCGACGACGGCGCGACGAAATCGTCGAGAGATCGTTGGCGCGACACGACGACGTCACGATCGCGTTACCCGGGCTTCGTAACGTGGCCCCACCAACAACGAGGAGGATGGTAGTGACGTTCGCACGCGCAGTACGAGGTCGGGGTCGATCCCTGGCGATGCTGGCTCTGGTAACGGCCACGATGATGGTGGTCGCCACCACGGTGGCGTCGGCGGGGACAATCCGCCTGCCGAAGAACGGCGTCGAGAAGCCGCCGGCGGCCAACTTGACCGAGACCGGCAGCACGCTGCTCTACCCGCTCTGGAACCTGTGGGCGCCGGCCTACGAGCACGCCTACCACCAGGTCACGCTGACGACGGCCGGCACCGGCTCGGGCACGGGCATCGCCGACGCGGCCAGTGGGACCGTGAACGTGGGCTCGTCCGACGCCTACCTGTCCCCGTCGGTCGTCCAGGCGACGCCGGGCCTGCTCAACATCCCCCTGGCGATCTCCTACCAGGCGATCGTCTACAACATCCCGGGCCTGAACGCGCACCTGAAGCTGAACGGCGGGATCATCGCGGGCATCTACAACGGCAAGATCACCAACTGGGACAGTCCCGCCATCGCTCGGCTCAACCACGGGGTCAAGCTCCCCTCGCTTCCGATCGTGGCCCTGCACCGCTCCGACGGCAGCGGTGACACCTTCATCTTCACCCAGTACCTCTCCAAGCAGGTCGCGGCGTGGGCGTCGGGGCCCGGCTTCGGCACGACGATCTCGTTTCCGGCGATCTCCAATGGTCTGGGCGAGAACGGCAACGGCGGCATGGTGACGGGCTGCCAGGCGACGCCGGGGTGCATCGCCTACGTGGGGATCAGCTACCTGACCCAGGCGCTCGGCGACGGGCTCGGCTACGCGGCGATCGCCAACGGAGTGGGTCAGTACCTGCTGCCGACGCCGGCCGACGCGGAGGTCGAGGCGGCCGGGTTCACGAGGGCCACGCCGGCCAACGAGGCGATCTCGATGGTCGACGGTCGAATCCACGGCGGGTACCCGATCGTCAACTACGAGTACGCGATCGTCAACAAGCACCAGGCCAGTGCGTCGACCGCCACGGCGGTGCGCTCGCTGCTGGAGTGGGCGGTCAACGCGAAGTTCGGCAACAACCACGGCTTCCTGTCCCAGGTTCGCTTCGACCCGCTGCCGGCGCCGATCGTCGCGAAGTCGCTGCGTCAGATCCTGTCCATCCGCTAAGTGTCGACGTCCCGCGACGACGCCCCCCCGAGCGGGACGTCCGCGTCACCGCCCGCCCGCCGCGACCATTCGGTCCGGCGGGCGGGTCGGCGTCGTCGGCGTGAGGACCTCGCGTGGCGCTGGGGTGCGCGCGTCGCCGCGGCGCTGCCCCTGGTGGGGCTCGGGGCGGTGCTCGCGGTGCTGGCCGTCAAGGCGTGGCCGGCCGTCGTCGTGAACGGGTGGGGGTTCGTCGCGCGCTCGCAGTGGCTGCCGGGCAACACCTACGGCGGCGTCGTGCACACGCACGGGGTGGCGCACCCGCAGGGGTCGCTCTACGGTGCGTGGCCCCTGATCGCCGGAACCCTGGAGACGTCGCTGATCGCCGTCGTGATCGCCGTTCCCCTGGCGCTGGGCACCGCCTTCGCGCTGACCGAGCGGCTGGCGACGTGGATCGCTCGACCCCTCGGCTTCCTGGTGGAGATCCTCGCGGGCCTGCCCAGCGTGGTGATCGGGCTGTGGGGGGTGTTGGAGGTCGGTCCCTTCCTCGCTCGCCACGTCTACCCCTTGGTGGCGAGCCACGTTCCCGATACGGGTCCCTTTCGCTTTCTCACGGGCTCCGTCGGCTACGGCGAGGGTCTGGCCACGTCGGGCCTGGTGCTCGGGCTGATGATCGTGCCGATCATCGCCGCGACGACGCGCGACCTCTTCCTCCAGGTCCCGGCGCTGCCCAAGGAGGGGGGTGAGGCCCTGGGCCTGACCGGGGCCGAGGTGGCGCGACGCGTGACCATCCCCTGGGTGCGCGGCGGCATCGTGGGCGCCACGGTCCTCGGTCTGGGCCGGGCCCTCGGCGAGACCATGGCCGTGGCGATGATCTCGGGCTCCGTGCTCGGCAAGGTGAGCCCCAACCTCTACGGCACGATGACGACGATCGCCGCCACCATCGTGAGTCAGTTGGACTCGGCCGCGACCGACGGCACGGGATTCGCGATCGCGACCCTGGCCGAGGCCGGCCTCATCCTGGCGGTGATCGCCCTCGTCGTCAACCTCGCCGCGCGACGGATCGTCGCGCGCACTGGTCGTCTCGCCGCACCCGTGGGGCGCGGCTGATGGCCGTGGTCGATCAGGTCTACGGCTCGACCCGGCGCCGGCGCGCCGTGGACTGGGCCTTTCGCGCGGGCGCCCTGGCGGCCCTGGCGCTGGTCGTCGCCCCCGCCCTGTGGCTGGTGGTGGGCGTCGTGGCGCGCGCGCTGCCGCACTGGCGCTGGAACGTGCTCACCACGCTCTCGGCTGGAACGAGTGGCGGGCTCGAGAATGCCGTGGCGGGCACGTTCGTGCTCATGGCGGGGGTGGCCCTGCTGGCCGGGACCACCGGCGTGCTGACCGGGGTCTACCTCGCGGAGCTGGTGGGACCGCGCCGGTCCGGTCGACCCGGCGGCGTCTGGGCGCGCGGGGCGATCGACGTCCTGGCGGGCTTCCCCTCGATCGTGCTGGGTTACGTGGGCTACGTCGCGCTGTGCGTCGCGCTGCACTGGGGCTTCTCACTGCTGGCCGCGCTGCTGATCCTCTCGCTGATGGTGGTCCCCTACATCGCCAAGTCGACCGAGTCGGCACTGCGACAGGTGCCGACGAACTACCGCGAGGGTGCCGAGGCGCTGGGGATGTCCCAGGGGTACGCGCTGCGCCGGGTGGTGCTGCGCTCGGCGTTGCCGGGCATCGTGACGGGTCTGTTGATCGCTCTGTCGGTGGCCGGCGGCGAGACGGCGCCCCTGCTCTACACGGCCGGCGCCACCAACAACCTGCCCACGTGGTCGGTGCTGCACCAGCCGGTGGCGTACCTGACCTACTACGTGTGGACCGACTACAACCAGCCGAGCAACGCGGCGCACGTCGTGTCCAACGACGCCGCCCTCATCCTGGTGGCGATGGTGCTGACCATGCTGGTCGTCGCACGTCTCATCGTGTGGCGCACCCAGCGTCACGCGGAGAGCGCCCGCTGACGTCGCGCTGACGGTAAGGTCGGCCGCGGACGAGGAGGCGGTCGTGACGAGTGAGTGGTGGCGCGAGTCGGCGTCGACGATGGCGGAGGCGATTCGCGAGGGCGTGGTCTCCTCGCGAGAGGTCGTCGAGAGCCATCTGGCGCGCATCGAGCAGGTCAATGATCGGGTCAACGCCGTGGTCGAGGTGCGCCCCGACGAGGTGCGCCGCGCCGCCGACGAGGCCGACGCCCGGCGACGTGCGGGCGCGCCGCTGGGGCCGCTGCACGGCGTGCCCTTCAGCGTCAAGACCAACATCGACGTCGCCGGGTACCCCACGACGGAGGGGTCGGCAGCCCTGGCGCACTACGAGGCCACCGCCGACGCGCCCACCGTGGAGAGGATGCGCGGCGCCGGCGCGATCGTGCTGGCGCGCACCAACATGCCCGACCTGGGGCTGCGCATCAACACCGAGTCCTCGCTCTACGGCGCGACGCACAATCCCTGGCGGCGCGGGTACACCGCGGGCGGCTCGTCGGGCGGCGAGGCGGCCGCGATGGCGACCGGCATGAGCCCGCTGGGGCTGGGCAACGACATTGGCGGCTCGCTGCGCAATCCGGCCTACGCCTGCGGCGTCGCGTCGATCAAGCCGTCGCGGGGCCGCGTGGCCCAGGGCAACCCCAGCGCCGCCCTCGAGATGGCGCTCAACGCGCAGATCATGCTGGCCGAGGGGGTCCTGGCGCGCCGGGTGGGCGACCTGCGCCTGGGGCTGTCGGTGGTGATGGGATCGCACCCGCGCGACCCCCAGTCGGTGGACGTACCCCTCGCGGGTCGGCCCCGGCCCCGGCGCGTCGCGCTGGTGGCCGAGCCGGCGGGGGGGTCCACCGACCCCGACGTCGCCGAGGGGGTGCGCGTGGCCGGCCGGGCCCTGGCCGAGGCGGGCTACGAGGTGGACGAGGTCGAGCCGCCCCAGCTACTCGAGACCTACTTCGCCTGGGTCGAGCTGATGTGGACCTCGCTACGCGTGGCGACGCCGCTCTTCGCACCGTTCATGGGCGAGGGGGGGCGGCGCTTCCTCGAGCTCACCACGGTGGAGCTGCCCCCCGCGACCGAGGAGTCCCTCTACGAGATGCACCAGCGCCGTTACGCGCTGGCGCGGACCTGGTCCACTTTCATGGAGAGCTATCCGCTGGTGGTGGGGCCGACCTGGACCCAGCCGCCCTTCGAGCTGGGCTTCGACATCGCCAGCCGGGAGTCGGCGCTCGCGGTCTCCGAGCTCTTCCGCTTCGTCCTGCCGGCCAACCTCCTCGGTCTGCCGGCCGTCTGCGTGCCGACCGGCGTGGCCCACGGCTTTCCCACCGGCGCCCAGGTCATCGGACCCCTGATGCGCGACGACCTCTGCCTGGACGCGGCGCAGGCTATCGAGGCGGCGGTGGGTCCACTCACGCCGATCGACCCCCGTGAGTGAGCCGTCCCCGGCTCGGGTGCGCCCCCTGGCGCGCGCCGACGTGGCCGCGGCCGCGGCGATCGTCGCCGAGGGGACGCTCAGCGTGGGCGACGAGCACCCCGAGCGGATCGACGACTACTGGGCCGCGGCGTGCGCGACGCGCGAGTGCGGGGGCGAGGTGCTGGTCGTGGAGCAGGACGGGGAGGTGGTCGCCCTCTGCCAGGTCCTGGTGTTCTGGCACTTCCAGCACACCGGCGGGCGCTGCGCCGAGCTCGAGAGCGTGTACGTGCGCGCCGATCGACGGGGACGGGGGCTCGGGGGGCTCCTGATCGAGGCCGCCGAGGCGCTGGCGCGCGAGCGGGGCTGCTACCGGGTGCAGCTGATGAGCCGTCACGTGCGCGTCGACGCCCACCGCTTCTACCGGGCGCACGGCTACCTCGCGACGAGTGAGGGGTTCAAGAAGTCACTGGTCGGTGAGGACCTCGCGTAGCGAGCCGTCGTCGACGTCGAAGACGAATCCGCGGATGTCGGTGCCGTCGACGAAGGGGCTCGCGCGCAGGGTGGCCACGGTCTCGCGCACGTCGCGATCGACGTCGCGGTAGGCGCCGAGGCGGAACGGGGGGCGCTGGCCCCGATCGGCCTCGACCTCGTGCGCCAGGGTCTCCTCCTCGAAGGTCTCCAGCCCGCACCGGGTGTGGTGGATCACCATGACGGCGGAGGTGGCGAGCAGACGTTGGCTGAGCAGGAGCGAGCGGATCACGTCGTCGGTGGCGATGCCGCCCGCGTTGCGCAGCAGGTGGACCTCGCCCAGGTCGAGCCCCAGGGCCCCGAAGAGGTCGAGGCGCGAGTCCATGCAGGTGACGACCGCGAGGTGGCGCTGGGGGATGGTCGACAGCTCACGGCGCCCCCGGTGGGCGACGTAGTCGCGGTTGTGCTCGAGGAGGTCGTCGATCGTGCCCATCGAGCCAGTGTAGGGAGTGGGCGGCGCGCTCGGCGGCGCGCTGGCTACGCTCGTCCGAGGAGGTGGTTATGGAGAGCATGGATGCGGTACGCGCCGAGTTGCGTCAGCCCGCCCTCGACCTACGCGCGATGATCCCCGACGTGCTGCAGGGCTACGCCGACATGGGCCGTGCGGCGATGAAGGACGGCGAGCTGTCGGCCGGGGTCAAGGAGCTGGTGGCGCTGGCGATCGCGGTCACGCGCGAGTGCGACGGGTGCGTCGTCTCGCACACCCGCGGGGCCGCGCGACACGGCGTCACGCGCCAGCAGGTCGCCGAGGCGATGGGCGTGGCCATCATGATGAACGGCGGCCCGGGCACGGTGTGGGGGCCGCGGGCGCTGCGCGCCTTCGACGAGGCGGTGGCGGCGCGTCGGCCCAGCTGACCGGCCACCACCGTCACGGCTCAGACGTCGTAGGCCAGACGGGTGATGCCGTTGACGAAGTTCGACGCCAGGGGGACCGGGGCGCCCACGGCGTGCACCCCGGGCGCCCGGCGTAGGAGTTCGCGGACCAGCACGGTGATCTCGCGACGTGCGAGGTGCGCGCCGAGGCAGAAGTGGGGACCCGGGGCGCCGAAGCCGAGGTGGTCGTTGGGCGAGCGCGAGACGTCGAAGACCTCGGGGCGCTCGAAGGCGTCCTCATCGCGGTTCGCCGAGTTGTAGAAGAGCAGCACCTTGTCGCCGGCGGCGAGGTCGACGCCCGAGAGCGAGTAGTCGCACGCCAGGGTGCGCCGCATCCAGATCACCGGCGAGGCCCACCGGACGATCTCGTCGGCGGCCGTGGCGGCCAGTCCCTCGTAGTCGGCCACGAGCCGCTCGCGCTGGTCCGGGTAGTCGCTCAGCGCGATCAGGGCGTGGGCCAGCGCGGTGCGCGTGGTCTCGTTGCCCGCCACGCACAGCAGGATGAAGAACGACGCCAACTCCTGGGGCGTCAGTCGCTCGGACTCGACGCGCGCGTTGACCAGGGCGCTGGTGATGTCGTCGATCGGGTGCTCGCGCCGGTAGTCGCCGAGCTCGTTCATCAGGGCGGTCAGGGTCGCGCCGGCCTCGAGGAAGGCGACGACCGGGTCGGTGCCGTCGCCGACGATGGACGGGTCGCCGTTGGACAGGATCACGTTGGAGCAGCGCAGGACCGTTGCGGCCTCGGTGGCGGGCACGCCCATCATCTGACAGATGATCTCGAGGGGGAAGGGCGCGGCGACGTCCGTGACGAAGTCCCCGGTGCCGCCGTGCAGCGCGTTCTCGAGGACGCGCGTGGCGACGCGTTGGATCGCGTCCTCGATGGCGCGTACCTGACGCGGGTTGAAGGCGTTGGCCACGATCCGGCGTAGCCGGGCGTGCTGGGGATTGTCCGTCGAGATCATGCCCGAGAAGTACTCCACCATCTCGGTGGGCAGGTCGAGTTGGGAGACGGCGCCGGGACCCGAGAGGAAGACCTCGGGGTGTCGCGAGGCCGTGACCACGTCGCGGTAGCGGGTGAGGGCGTAGTAGCCGCGACCCTTGGGAAACGCGACGGAGGTGCCCTCGATGACGGGTTCCTCGAAGGGGGCGATCGGCCTCTCGCGGCGCAGCGTCGCGAACGCGTCCTCGCGCTCGGACCACGGTCGTCGCCAGAACGCGGGGTCGGAGAGGTTGATGTCGTCGACGCGCCACGTGGTCGCCATAGGCGCAGCGTAGTCACCGACGGTTCGGTCACGCCGGGCGTGTTTCACGGCAGACTGGTCCGGTGGCACTGAGCGAGGACGAGCGAGCCGAACGATTGCGGGCGTTGCGCTCGCTGCTGGACCTGCTGCGTCCCGCGGTGCAGGCGGACGGCGGGGACCTGGTGCTGGTGCGCGCCGACGTGGAGAGCGGGGTGGTCGAGGTGCAGCTCCAGGGAGCGTGCTCCAGCTGCGCGATCTCCTCGACGACCCTGCAGGGCGGGGTGCGGCGCATCCTCACCGATCGCCTGGACTGGGTGACCGACGTGATCGGCGGGGTCGACGAGTCGGTCGACCCCGAGGACTCGATGGCTCTGGGCACCGGCGGCTACGTGCCGCGCTACCGCCACCTCTAGGGTCTCACCGTCGCGTCACGCGACCGTGGCGGGGTGCTAGTATTTAGTTAGGTTAACTAATGGAAACGGCACCCACCACCACCGACACCGCCGCGCGATTGCGCCGCGCGATCACCCGGCTCAACCGACGCCTGCGGGCGTCGGGCCTCGGGGGGCTGACGGCCGCCCAGGCGTCGATGCTGTCGTCGGTGGAGTCGCTGGGATCGCCGTCCCTGGGCGAGCTCGCGGCCGCCGAGCAGGTCCAGCCACCGTCGGTCACGCACGCCGTGCGCGACCTCGAGACGGCGGGGATGATCGTCAGCGCGCGCGATCCGAGCGATCGGCGGTGCACGAGGGTGCGACTGACGGCGCTGGGGCGCCGGGAGCTGATGGCGGTACGCGCCCGCAAGACCCAGTTCCTCAACCAGCGTCTGGCGACCCTCTCGCCGGCCGAGCTGCGCCGCGCCGAAGAGGCCACGGCGTTCCTCGAGCGGCTCTTGGAGGGCGAGTGAACGCGCGCCGCCTCACCGGATCCACGTTCGCCGCCCTGCGCGTGCGCAACTTCCGTCTCTACTTCATCGGCCAGCTCATCTCGGTGTCGGGCACGTGGATGCAGTCAGTCGCCCAGGGGTGGCTGATCCTCCAGATGACGGGCTCCTCGGTGGGCCTTGGCGTCGCCGTCGCCCTGCAGTACGTGCCGATGCTGCTGCTCGGCTTCTACGGCGGGCTCGTCGTCGACCGCCACGAGAAGCGCCGCATCCTCTACGTCACCCAGTCGAGCGCCGGCGTGCTGGCCCTCGGGCTGGCGATACTGGTCGGCACCGGCCACGTGCGCGTCGACGAGGTCTACGGCTTCGCCCTGTTGCTCGGCATCGTCAACCTCTTCGACACGCCCGCCCGTCAGGCCTTCGTCCAGGAGATGGTGGGCCGCGACCTGATCACCAACGCGGTCAGCCTCAACAGCGTGCTGATGAACGCCGGCCGGCTCATCGGTCCGAGCGTCGCCGCGATCTTCATCGCGGTCGCGGGCATGGCGTCGTCGTTCTACGCCAACGCCGTCTCCTTCGCCGCGGTGATCGTCGCGTTGGCCATGATGCGCGCCGAGGACTTCGTGCCGATGGCCACCGTCGAGCGGGCGCGCGGCCAGATCATGATCGGGCTGCGCTACGTGCTGCGCACGGTGCTCGTGCGCGACGTGGTGCTCGCCGTGGCCGTGGTCGGCACCTTCGCCTTCAACTTCACCGTGACGCTGCCGCTGCTGGCGCGCACCACCTTCCACCAGCACTCGGCGGCGCAGTACGGGCTGCTGATGTCGGCGATGGGACTCGGGGCGGTCCTCGGGGGGCTCTTCGTCGCCCGGCGCTCGCGCGCGACGCCGCGCCTGCTGGCGATCCTCTCGCTCGGCTTCGGGGGGTTCATGACCCTGGTCGCGCTGGCCCCGTCGCTGTGGTGGGCCGCCGTCGCCCTGGTGCCGACGGGGGCGTTCTCGATCGCCTTCGCGGCGACCGCCAACGCGACCCTGCAGCTCAACTCGAGCCCCGAGATGCGCGGTCGAGTGATGAGTCTCTACGGCACGGCGTTCCTCGGGACGACGCCGATCGGGGCGCTGGCCGTCGGCGCGCTCGTCGGGGCGACCAATCCGCGGGTGGGTCTCCTGGCGGGTGCGGTGCTGACCCTCGCGGTGGGGGCGTGGCTGGTGAGCGTGCGCACTCGACGCGAGGCGCCCGCGAGCGAGCTGGTCGAGAACTACGCGGGCTGAGGGGCTGGCTCCTTGGGCAGTCCCAGGGCCCGTTCGCCAATGATGTTGCGTTGGATCTCGGCGGTGCCACCCCAGATCGTCTCGGAGCGGCTGAAGAAGAACGATCCCTGCAGGTCCGACACGGGGTAGTCGGCGCGGCCTCGCCGGCTGCCGGCCAACATCCCCTCGCTGGAGCCGGTCCCGGTGAGCACCTGGGCGTCCATCCCCAGGATGTCCATGGCCAACTCCATCGTCGCGCGGTGGGCCTCGGACCAGAACATCTTGTTGCACGCGCCCATGCGCGCGGCGTCGTGCGTGTTGCGCAGGGCGTCGGTCAGCGAGCGGTAGCCGTTGATCTGCATGATCTTGATCGTCGACCACGAGCGCACCAGCGCGTCGCGCACCCGCCGGTCGTCCAGGCGACCACGGTGGCGGGCCTCGTCGACGATCACGTCCCACTCCTTCAGGAATCGCCGGTAGCCGGTCGTCGAGGAGGCGCCGCGCTCGAAGCCCAGGGTGGTCATCGCGACCTTCCACCCGTTGTTGACGCCGCCGATCACGTTGTCGCGCGGGCAGCGGGCGTTGGTGAAGAAGACCTCGTTGAACTCGGCCGTGCCGTCGATCTGGGTGATCGGTCGCACGTCGATCCCGGGCTGGCGCATGGGGACCAACAGGTAGCTGATCCCGGCGTGGGCCGGAGCGGAGGGATCGGTGCGCGCGAGGAGAAAGACGTAGTCCGCGTGCTGGGCCTGGGTGGTCCAGACCTTCTGGCCATTGATGATCCACTCGTCGCCGTCGAGCACGGCGCTGGTCGACAGGCTCGCCAGGTCCGAGCCCGAGTTCGGCTCGGAGAATCCCTGGCACCAGGTCGTGGTGCCGCGCAGGATCCCCGGCAGGAACTCGCGCTTCTGCTCCTCGGTGCCCCACTGCAGGATGGTGGGGCCGACCAGGGTATCGCCAAAGAAGTCGGCGCGCAGGGGCGCGTTGGCGCGCGAGAACTCCTCGGTGAGCACGACCTGCTCGAGCAGGCTGAGGCCCCGCCCGCCGTACTCGACCGGCCAGCCGGCGCAGATCCAGCCGCCGGTGTAGAGGGCCTCGTTCCAGGTGCGGTTGAACTCGCGTCGTTGCTCCTCGTTGAGCGAGAAACCCGGTTCGCCCCAGCCGGAAGGGAGGTTTGTCTCGAGCCAGGCGCGCACGTCGCGGCGGAACTCGTCGGTCTCGGGGGGGTACGTGAGGTCCATAGTCGCAGCGTACTCACTGGTAGCGCCGCGCCCGCGCGTCGCGGCGGGGGACGGGCGCCACGTAAGGTTGGGAGGTGCCCCGGAGCCTCGCGACGACAGTGGCCGCGACGCGCGCGTCGTGGCGGCGCTCCCAGTCCCTCGTCACGCCCCCCGCGAGACCGGCGCGTCCCCCGCGTCCCGGTGGGTACCGCGTGGCCTTCCTGGTCTACCGGGGCAATCCGCGCTGCGGCGGCCAGGGCGTCTACACCCGCCACCTCACGCGCGAGCTCGTGCGCCTCGGCCACAGTGTCGAGGTGTTCTCCGGCCCGCCGTGGCCCGAGTTGGACGAGGGGGTGGGCTTCACGCCCGTGGTGGGCCTGGACCTGTACCGCGATCCGGACCCCTTCCGCATACCGGCGCTGCGCGAGTTTCGTGGGTGGGCCGACGTGGTCGAGTTCGCGACCATGCTGGGCGCCGGCTTCGGCGAGCCACTGGCGTTCTCGATGCGCGCGTGGCGTCACCTGCGCCGGCGGCGCAGCGACTTCGACATCGTCCACGACGACCAGTGCATGGGGTGGGGCATCGCCCGCCTGCATCGTGCGGGCTGGCCGCTGCTCGAGACGCTGCACCACCCGATCACCGTGGACCGCGCCATCGCCCTGGACCACGCCACGACGTGGCGAGCGCGACTGACCACGCGGCGCTGGTTCGGCTTCTTGCGAATGCAGACGCGGGTCGTGCGCCACCTGCCGGCGGTGCTGACGGTCTCGCACAACTCGAAGAAGGACATCCACGCGCAGATGGGCGTCCCCCTGGATCGCCTCACCGTGGTCCCGGTGGGGGTGGACCACGAGGTGTTCCGGCCCTACGACGACGTCGTGAAGCGACCGGGGCGGCTCATGGTCACCTCGAGCAGCGACGTGCCCATGAAGGGGCTCGTCCCCCTGCTCGAGGCGATCGCCAAGCTGCGCGCCGAGCGCGACATCGAGCTCATCGTCATCGGCCAGCCCCGTCCCGGCGGGCGCGTGGCCCGCACCCTCGAGCGGCTGGGCCTGGCGGACGTGGTCACGACCGTCAGCGGCGTGAGCGACGAGGAACTGGCTCGCCTCTACGGCGAGGCCGAGGTGGCGATCGTGCCCAGTCTCTACGAGGGGTTCTCCCTGCCGGCGATCGAGGCGATGAGCTGCGCGGTGCCGGTGGTCGCGACCACCGGCGGGGCGCTGCCCGAGGTGGTGGGCACCAGTGGCGAGACGGGGCTCCTGGTCGAGCCGAATGACCCCGAGGCCCTGGTGGTGGCGATCCGGCGCCTGCTCGACGACCCGGCACTGCGCGCGCGCCTGGGCGCCAACGGGCGCGAGCGCGTGCGCGAGCGCTTCACCTGGGAGGTCACGGCGCGCGGCACGGCGGCCTGCTACGACGCGATCGTGCGCCACCGTCCCCTGCCCGCCGCCATGTTCTTCGACTGATGGTGCCGTCCGAGCGATGCTGACCGCCGACTACGACCGACTGGGGCTGGTTCGCGGGGACGTGGTGCTGGACCTGGGCTGCGGCTTCGGGCGCCACGCCTTCGAGGCGGCGCGGCGCGGGGCGCACGTGGTGGCCCTGGACGCGGGCCGGGCCGAGGTGGAGGGAGTGGCCGCCGTCTTCGCGGCCATGACCGACGCGGGGGAGATCTCGGCGCGCGACGTGGCCGCCGCGGTCGTGCAGGGCGACGCGCTGCACCTTCCCTTCGCCGACGCCACGTTCGATCGCGTGATCTGCTCCGAGGTGCTCGAGCACATCCCCGACGACCGCGCGGCGATGGCCGAGCTGACGCGCGTGCTGCGCCCGGGGGGGACGATGGCCATCACGGTGCCGCGCTTCGGTCCCGAGCTGATCAACTGGGCGCTCTCCGACGAGTACCACATGGTGCCCGGCGGCCACGTGCGCCTCTACCGACGCCGCGTGCTCGAGCAGCGCCTGGTCGCGACGGGTCTTCGGGTGAGGGGGCACCACTACGCGCACGGACTGCACAGCCCCTACTGGTGGTTGAAGTGCCTCGTGGGCACGACCAACGAGGATCACCCCCTGGTGCGCTCCTACCACCGGCTGCTGGTGTGGGACATCGTCAAGGCGCCGTGGCTGACGCGCACCGCCGAGCGGATGCTGGCGCCGGTGATGGGAAAGTCCCTGGTCGTCTACCTGACTCGCGTGACGCCGTGAGCGTCGAGACGGCCGCGCTGGCGGGCGTCGAGGGCGTCATCACCGCCGAGCAGATCGCCGCCAGCGCCTCGTGGCTGGCCGGGCTGCAGAGCCGCGACGGCGCGATCCCGTGGTTCACCGGCGCCCACTGCGATCCCTGGAATCACGTGGAGTCGGCCATGGCCCTGACGGTGACCGGTCACGTCGACGCGGCCCGGGCCGCCTACCAGTGGTTGGCCCAGCGCCAGCTGGTCAACGGGGCGTGGTTCAACTACTACCGGGGTCGCGACGTCGTGGACGCGCGCCTGGACACCAACGTCGTGGCCTACGTCGCGACGGGCGCGTACCACTACCTGCTCGCCACCGGCGACGTCGACTTCGTCGCGCGTCTGTGGCCCCACGTGCGCGCCGCGATCGACTTCGTCTTCTCGTGGCGACTGAGCGACGGCACGGTGCGCTGGTCCCTCGACGGCGCCGGGCGCGCGGAGGGCTACGCCCTGTTGACGGGCTCGTCGTCGATCTACCACGCGGCGTGTTGCGCGCTGGCCCTGGGCGAGCGCCTGGGCGAGGACGTCGAGCGGTGGCGCGATCCGACGGCGGTCCTCGGCCACTGCGTGGCCCGCCACCCCGGCGCCTTCGCGCCGAAGAACGAGTTCGCCATGGACTGGTACTACCCGGTCCTGAGTGGCGCGGTGACGGGCCCGGACGCCGAGCGTCGTGTCGACGAGGGGTGGGAGCGTCACGTCATGGAGGGCCTCGGGGTGCGCTGCGTGTCGACGAGTGACTGGGTGACGGCGGCCGAGACCGCGGAGTGCGCGATCGCCCTGGACGCGATGGGGCGCCCCTCACTCGCGCTGGACGTCTTCGCCCTCACCACCCGCCATCGCCGGGACGACGGCGCCTACTGGACGGGTCTGGCCTACCCCCAGTCGCGTACCTTCCCCGACGCGGAGGTGACCTCCTACACGGCCGCGGCCGTCATCCTCGCGGCCGACGCCCTGACCTCGTCGTCGGGCGCGTCGGACCTGTTCCGTCACGCGGCCCTCGCCCGCCCGCCGGAGCGACCCGAGGCCGGCTGCCCGCAGCGCGAGTCACGACGCGCGTCGCTCGAGCACTCGTAGCGAGCCCCGCGCGGCGAGTGGCGCGAAGCGCCCGCTCGCCACGGCGGCGCAGTAGATCTCGTAGGGGGGGCGCCCCCCGTCGGCGGGATCGGGGAAGACGTCGTGGATCAGGAGTCGCCCCCCGGGGACGACCTTGGGCGTCCACAGCTCGTAGTCGTCCCACGCCACCCGCGCCCCGTGGCCGCCGTCGATGAACAGCAGGTCGAGGGGTTGGGAGAAGTGGCGCGCCACCACCGCGGAGGGTCCGACGAGCCCGATCACCGTCGACTCGAGGGCGGCGCGCGCGATCGTGCGCTGCCAGGACGGCAGGGTATTGAGCCGCCCGTCGAACGGGTCGACCAGCGTGGCGTCGAAGTGCTCCCAGCCCGGCTGGTTCTCCTCGCTGCCGCGGTGGTGGTCGAGCGAGTACAGCACGCTGGCGCTGGCCTCGGCGGCCGCACCGAGGTAGAGCGCGGACTTCCCGCACCAGGCTCCGATCTCGAGCCAGGTCCCGCCCGTGACCCGATCGCCGTGGGCGCGGGCGTGCTCGTAGAGCGCGAGGCCCTCGTCACGTGGCATGAAGCCGGGCGTCGCCTCGGCCAGCGTCAGCAGCTCGTCGACCCGGCTCACGAGGTGAAGGCGGTGACCAGGGTGTAGACGCCCAGCGCGGCGAAGATCACGCCACCGGCGAGGCGGATGCGCTCCAGGGGCACCACCCGCTGCAGCAGCCGTCCGCCGTAGGCGCCCACGAAGGAGACCAGGATCATGGCCAGCGACGCCGCGATGAAGACGTCGAGGGGTTGGTGGGTCTTGGCGCTGAAGTTGGCGGCCTGGATCTGGGTCAGGTCGCCGAACTCGCCGACGAAGATGACCCCGAAGGCCGTGGCCATCTCGCGACGCCGCGAACCGGGCGCCTCGCGGCGCGCCTCGCGCTGCCCGGTCTCCTCCTCGCGGCGCTCGGGCACGAGCAGCAGGTACGCCGCGCCGCCGAGGAAGAGCAGCGCGACGACGACGTCCTTGACCCGCGTCGGCAGCAGCGTCAGGAGCCCTCCGGCGAGCACCGCCAGCCCCATCTGGACGACGAAGGCGCCCGACGCGCCGATCGCGATCGAGAGCGGTCGCGATCGCGTGGACATCACGACCGTCGCGATCATGGTCTTGTCCGGCAGCTCGAGCAGGAACATCAGGGCCATGATGCCCAGGAACGTCCCCACGTTCACGACGAGCCGCCTCGCGCTAGAACTGCGAGCGGATCGCCGTGGCGAAGGCCAGCCCGATGCGCAGTCGTTCCAGCTGCTGGGGGACGGTCGCGGGGTAGCCGCCGACCACCGGGTGCGCGACGTGGAACGCCTCCACCTCGGCGGCGAAGGCCGGGTCGCGGATGAAGGTCGGCACCCCGGCGGCCAGGCGCGAGTGGTGACTGGGTGAGAAGCGCGCCAGTGCCTCGTCCCAGCGTGACGTGAGGTAGCGCCACACGGCCGGCCCGGTCTGCTCGTTGCGCGTCAGCGCCATCAGCACGATCGGGGCGTCCTGGGGGCGGAACTCGTGGAAGCACCGTTCGGCCGCGTCCAGCGCGAGGCGCTCGTCACTGAACCCACCCAGGGCCGTGAGGTAGCGCATCTCCTCCTGGGGCGTCGGCGCGTGGCGGTAGCGCTCCAGGAAGGTCTCGTAGTCTCCGGGGTGGTTCTGGTCGGCCACGATGCGCAGGATGGTGGCGGCGAGGTCGCCGTCCATCTCGCCGGCCGTGAAGCGCCGGCGCGCCTCGGCGCGCACCGACTCGTCGCCGCCGGCGATCCCCAGCAGGCCGATGATGAGCGCTCGGGTCTGGGCGCGGAGCACGTCCTCGTCGGGCTGCCGGTCCCAGCCGAGCCGCGCGAGATGGGGGGCCGCGAGCGCGGTGACCTGGTGGGCGAGCGTGGTGCGCGCGGGTTCGTCCAGGGCCCGGCGGACCATGTCGAGCGCCGTCGCGACGAAGTGCCAGGGCGTGGGCTCGTCCTGCTCGCCCAGTCCCGAGGCCGTCGTGTAGAACTCCGCCCAGGTGAGCTGGCGGGCGAAGAGCGCGGCCCAGGCGTCGGCGAGCAGCGTGGCTCGCTCGAGCTCGTCGAGCTCGCCCACGCGCGGCGCCAGGGCGGCCAGCGCCGCCGCGTCGTAGCGCGAGCGAAAGACGCCCGAGCCGCCGGCGTTCACGACGACCGGGGGGTGGTCGTCCACGCGCACCGGCTCGTCGCCGAGCAGGTGGCGCGACGGGGCCCCACCCTCCAGCGAGCGGGTCATCACGGGTACGAGCCAGCGATCGCCGATGGCGCCCTTGTGGGCCGGGTCGCCGAAGACGAACGGCTGCTGGCGCAACTCGCCGTCCGCGAGGGTGACCAGCGGGTGGCCGCCCTGGAGGATCCAGGTGTTCATCATGTCGCGCACCGGCTGGCCGGACACCGACTCGAGGGCGTCCCACAGGTCCGTCGTCACGGTGTTGGCGTAGCGGTGATCGAGCAGGTAGCGCCGGATCCCGTCGCGAAACACGGTCTCGCCGAGGTACTGCTCCGCCATGCGCAGCACCGAGCCGCCCTTCTCGTAGGTCAGCGAGTCGAACATGCCCTGCGTGTCGTTGGGTGACAGAACCGGGTACTCGATGGGTCGCGTCGACGCGAGGCCGTCGATGTGCAGGGCGAGGTCGCGCATCACGATCTGGTCGGCCCAGATGCGCCAGGCGGGTCGGAAGGCGTTGGTGCAGCGCAGCTGCATGAAGGTGGCGAAGGCCTCGTTGAGCCAGATGCCCTCCCACCACTCCATCGTCACGAGGTCGCCGAACCACATGTGGGCGATCTCGTGGTGCACGACCTCGGCCACCCGCTGGATCTCGGCCAGGGACGCGGTCGCCGGGTCGACCAGCAGGGCCGTCTCGCGGTAGGTGATGCACCCGAGGTTCTCCATCGCCCCGAACGCGAAGTCCGGGATCGCGACCATGTCCAACTTCTCGCCGGGGTAGGGGATGGCGAAGTAGTCACTGAAGTGGCGCAGGGCGAACGCGCCCGCCTCGAGGGCCAGATCGGCGAGGTGTCCCTTGCCGCGCGGGTAGACCACGCGCAGGGGGACCCCGTCCACGTCGGTCGCGTCCGTGTGCTCGAAGGGCCCCACGACGAAGGCGACCAGGTACGTCGACATCACCATGGTGGGGGCGTAGCTGAGGCAGCGCTGGCCGTTGCCCAGGTCGGTGTTGCTGGTCTCGGGGGAGTTGGCGTAGGCGTTGAGGTGGCTTGGAATCGTGAGGTTCACCTGGAAGGTGGCCTTGAAGGAGGGCTCGTCCCAGCAGGGGAAGGCCTGGCGCGCGTCGGAGTGCTCGAACTGGGTGGTCGCGATGGTCTGGGTGACGCCGTCGGGGTCGACGAAGGTGGAACGGTAGAAGCCGGACAGTTGGTCGTTCAGCACGCCGGTGTAGGCGATCTCGAGGGTGGCCGGGCCGAGGGGCAGCGTCGCGTCGAAGACGAACGTGGCCGTCTCGTAGGTGGAGTCGTGGAGGGTGTCGGTGGAGCGCACGCTCGTGCCGTCCGCGGTGAGCGTGGCCGCGCCGAGCTCCAGCGCCTTGGCGTGCAGGGTGATGCGATCGGTGGACTGCGTGATCACGACGTCGATTTCGACGCGTCCCGCGAAGGTGGCGCCCTCGAGGTCGGGGGTGAGGAAGAGTCGGTAGGCCGAGGGGACCACGCTGCGGGCAAGACGATAGGGGTTCGGGGAAGAAGTCATCGGTGCTCACCCTAGGGCGAAACGCTCTACGCTCGCTAAGTGACTCAGTTGCCCACGTCCGTGTCGCTACGGCGCCACCCCGGTCCCACTCGCCTCGCCGTGACTGGCATTGGCAACGCGCTGCTGGACATCATCACGCGCGACGATGACGAGGTCTACCGCGACCTCGGACTGACCAAGGCGGCGATGACCCTGATCGAGGTCGACCAGCTGGACGCGTTCTACCAGGCCATGGGTCCCACGGTGCAGACCTCGGGCGGCTCGGTGGCGAACTCCATCGCGGGCATCGCGACGCTGGGTGGGACGTGTGGCTACATCGGCAAGGTGGCCGACGACGAGTTCGGGGAGCGCTTCACCCACGATCTGGCCTCGCTGGGAGTGGAGCTGGACCTCGCCGTGGCCGCACCCGACGAGGGGGCCACGGGACGCTGTCACGTCTTCATCACCGCCGACGCGCAGCGCACCATGGCGACCTACCTCGGCGCCTCGAACCAGCTGCGCCCGGCCGACATCAGCGAGCGGCTCATCGCCCGCTCCGAGATCACCTACGTCGAGGGCTACCTCTACGATCTGGCCCCGGCCAAGGAGGCCGTGCACCGCGTGGTCACCTTCGCGCACCAGCACGACTCCATGGTCGCGCTGTCGCTCTCGGACATGTTCTGCGTGGAACGCCATCGCCGGGACTTCCTCGAGTTGGTCACCAACGACGTCGACGTGCTGCTCGCGAACGAGGCCGAGGCCAAGGCGCTCTTCCGCGTCGAGCGCCTCGATCAGGCCTTCGCCGCCCTCGACGAGCTCGGGGTGCTGGCGGTGGTGACGCGCGGCCCGGCCGGCGCCGACGTCTCGACGACCAGCGGCGTGGTCTCGGTGCCCGCCAGCGAGGTCGACGAGGTGGTCGACCAGAACGGCGCGGGGGACATGTTCGCGTCCGGCTTCCTGTACGGGCTGGCGTTGGGTGCCGATCCCGTCGAGGCCGCCCAGCTCGGGACGCTGTGCGCGGGTGAGATCATCCAGCACCTCGGCGCCCGTCCGGCCACCAATCTCGAGGAGCTGGCCATCGGGGCGGGGCTGCTGTAGGCACTCGCGCGAGGGCGCTAGAGCCCCTGGGCGTCTAGTTCGCGGTCCAGTTCGCGGGTGCGCAGCGTCTCGTAGCGCACCCAGGCGACGGCGATCGGTATGCAGGCCACCAGCATGAGCGCGTCGCCGCCGATCCACATGACGGCGCCCCCCAGGTGGACCTGGTTGAGGATCCAGGAGCGGCTGACGCCGGCCGGCGCCATCGTCGCGTAGCTGGGGAAGGGGTTGTAGGTCTCCATGGCCAGGGCCAGCCCGGTGAAGGTGTCCACGGGTACCGCGGCCATCACGTAGACCAGGCGCAGCCCCGGGTGCAGGGTGAGGCCGCGCTCGAGGCCGAAGGCGACGCGAAAGAAGAGGTAGCCCACGAGGAGGAACCCGATCTCCTCGCCGTGGTGGATCCACTCGTGTTCCAGCATCAGGTTGAAGAAGCTGGTCAGGTGCGTGAAGGGGATGAACACGAAGTACAGCCCGAAGGCGAACAGTGGGTGGGTGACGACCCTCATGACGGGACCGTCGAGGGCGCGGCGCAGCACCGCCACTCGGTCGTAGAGCAGGTCGAGCGGGGCGCCCAGCGCGAAGAGGGGGCCGGCCACCATGATCAGCGCCAGGTGCTGGACCATGTGCATGGCGAAGTAGGACATGTCGTAGACCGCGATCACGGACTGGGTGGCGAGGAACGTCACGACCGCGCCGGCGAGGAACCAGGCGACTCGCGCGCGGGGCCAGGGCTGCGTCGTGCGCCGCACGCCGACCACGTAGGCGGCGCTGACGAGCACTAGTAAGCCAGTAGGAATGGGGGAGATCTGCCACTGATTCAGGTGCCGCCACGAGAAGAGCGCCAGGTCGGGGGACGTCACGCGGTCAGTCTACGGTGGCGACATCGCGGACAACGGTGCTCAGTAGGATGTCCCCGTGAAGTCGAAGTGGTTCTCCTCGCGAGCGTTTCTGCTGCACTTCGTGCTCCTGATCTGGCTCGCGATCTGCGCCAGCGCCGCGTGGTGGCAGGTCGGTCGAGCGATCCAGGGGAACACGCTGAGCTTCATGTACTCGATCGAGTGGCCGGTCTTCGGGGTCCTCGGCGTCCTGGGGTGGTACGCGATGCTGAACATGGAGAAGGTGACCGAGCACGAGCAGCGCGAGCGGCGCGCGTACGAGGAGAAGATGCGTGCCGAGGCGCGCGAGCGGAGGACCGAGCAGAACGAGGACCCGACGCTGGCCGCCTACAATGACCACCTCGCGGAGCTGGCCGGCCGGCCCAAGAGGAAGCTCTGGGGCCACTAGTGGAGAAGGCGTTCGCGCGGTACCGGCTCATGTCCTTCGTGACCGGTACGACGCTGCTGACGTTGTGCGTCTTTCTGATCCTGCACACGGTGGACCTGTCGCTGTGGAAGGACCTGATCGTGCCGGTCACCATTGTCGGGATCGGACACGGCGTCGTCCTGTACCCCATCTACATGGTGATGTGCGTGCAGTTCGCGCTCAAGGCGCGCCTGCACCCCGGTCTGGTCGTGCTGATGCTGCTCGCGGGCTTCGTTCCCGGCCTCGCGTTCTACATGGAGAACCGCGTCGAGCGGCGCCTGTTCCCCGAGGGTCGTCCCCGGGTCGGCGTCCTGACGTGATCGACTGGCGCGAGCGCCGGGTACTGGTCTTCGCGCATCAGGGAGGCTCCTTCGAGGGGCCCTCGTCGACGCTGGCCGCCATCGACCACGCACTGGCCCAGGGCGCCGACGTGATCGAGCTCGACGTGCACGCGACGCGCGATCGCCACCTGGTGGTGTGCCACGACGCGACGGTCGAGCGCACGACCAACCACCGCGGGGCGATCGCGGCGCTGACCCTCGAGGAGATCGGCCAAATGGACAACGCGTACTGGTGGAGCCCGGGGGTGAGCGCCTCGCGCGACCTGGCCGCCGACCAGTACGTGCACCGGGGCCGCGCACCCGACGACCGACGGTACGGCGTCGCGACGCTCGAGGAGGTGGTGCGGACCTTTCCCGGCGCTCTGCTCAACCTCGACATCAAGCAGACCGCCCCGGCGGTCACACCCTACGAGTCACTGCTGGCCGAGGCCCTGGCGCGCTGGGACGCGCGAGAGTCGGTCGTCGTGGCGTCGTTCCACGACGACGCGATCCGGGCGTTTCGTGCTGCGGCGCCCGGTGTCGCCACGGCCGCCGCGACGGGGGAGACCGCGGCCTTCTACTTCGCCGTGCGCGACGGTCATCGCCCGGAACGCGTGAGCGCGGTCGCACTGCAGGTCCCGATGGCCTACGGCGACGAGGAGATCGTGACGCCGGCGTTGGTCGCCGCCGCGCACGAGGCCGGTCTGGCGGTGCACGCGTGGACCCTCAATGAGGTGGACGAGATGGCGCGCGCGCTCGACGCGGGCGTCGACGGGATCATCAGCGACACGCCTACGACGGCGGTGGCGCTGGTGCGCGACCGCCGTCTCGCCTGGCGCCGTCGCTCCTAGGCTCCGCGCGACGGATCGGGGACGAGGTGGCTCGTGACGGGACTCGCGGGTGGATCGAGAACGGGGATCGAGAACGAGGCTCGATCCCGGGGACGGCCTAGCCGCGCCCGCAGTTCGGCTTCTTGCCGTGGTTGGCCTTCTTCTTGGCCCGCAGCTTGCGCTTTACCGTCCGCTTTGACATAGGTGACAATGTTAGTGGGTGCACGACGCTCACAGCCAGTTGGGACCGGACGCCTCGGGCCGGGAGGGCTCGCTGGTGGTGGTCGCCACACCGTTGGGGAATCTCGGCGACCTGTCGAGTCGGGCGCTGGCGGTGCTCGCCGAGGCGGACGTGGTGTTCTGTGAGGACACGCGGCGCTCGCGCACGCTCTTCGCCGCGCACGGTCTGCATCCGCGGGCGCGCCTTCGTTCCCTGCACCAGCACAACGAGGCCGCCCAGTGCGAGGAGGTCGTGGCGAGGGTGCGTGCGGGCCAGACCATCGCGCTGGTGAGCGACGCCGGGACCCCCGGCATCAGTGATCCCGGGGAGCGCGTCGTGGCGGCGGTGGCCGCGGCTGGCCTGCGCGTGAGCACGGCGCCCGGGCCCTCGGCGGTCGTCGCGGCCCTGTCGATCAGCGGACTGGCCAGTGAGCGCTTCGTGATGGAGGGCTTCGTGCCCCGTCGCGCCAGCGAGCGAGTGGCGCGTCTCGAGGAGTGGGACCGCGAGACCCGTACGGTCGTGTTCTACGAGTCACCGGTACGCCTGGTCGCGACCCTGGAGCAGATGGCGCGACGCTGGCCCGATCGCGCGCTCTGCGTCGTGCGTGAGCTGACCAAGGTCCACGAGGAGGTGTTGCGTGGGACACTGACCGAGGTCCTCGCGTCGCTCGCGGACCGCGAGGTGATCGGTGAGGTGGTGGTGGTGATGGCGGGGGCTACCGCCGCGCCCGCCATCGACGAGGACGAGGTGCGCGCGGCCGTGCGTGAACTGATCGACGCGGGGACGAGCGTGCGCGACGCGGTGTCCAGCGTCGCGGCGCGACTCGGCGTGGCGCACCGCCAGGTGTACCGGCTCGCGCTCGAGCGGCGGGCCGGGGAGTGGTGAGTCACTACCCTTGTGCAATGGGTCGTTTCTACATCACTACCCCCATCTACTACGTGAACGACGTGCCGCACGTCGGTCACGCCTACACGACCGTGAACGCGGACGCGATGGCCCGCTGGCACCGGCTCATCGGTGACGACACGAAGTTTCTCACGGGCACTGACGAGCACGGTCAGAAGGTGGCCGACGCCGCGGCGCGTCACGGCGTGTCGCCCCAGCAGTGGACCGACCAGACGTCGGCACGGTTTCGCGAGACCTGGGACGCCCTCTCGATCCGCTACGACGACTTCATCCGCACGACCGAGCCGCGCCACTACCGCAGCGTCCAGAAGTTCCTCACCGCCATCTACGACAACGGGTACATGTACAAGGACGTGTACCGCGGCCTGTACTGCGTGAGCTGCGAGGACTACTACACGCTCGAGTCGAGCGACGAGGGGCGCTGCCCGGTGCACGGGCGGATGCTGACCGAGATGGAGGAGGAGAACTGGTTCTTCCGCCTCAGCGCCTTCGAGGACCGGCTCCTCGCGTACTACGCGGACCACCCCGACTTCGTGACGCCCGAGACCAAGCGCAACGAGGCCTACGCCTTCATCAAGGGCGGCCTGCACGACATCTCGATTACCCGCACGTCGATCTCGTGGGGCGTGCCGGTCCCGTGGGATGACCGCCACGTCTTCTACGTGTGGTACGACGCGCTGATCAACTACCTCACCGCGCTTGGCTACGGCGACGAGCACGACGAGGTCGCGACGTGGTGGCCCGCGTCCCATCACCTCATCGGCAAGGAGATCATCCGCTTCCACGGGGTGTGGTGGCCGGCGATGTGCATGGCGGCCGGCCTCGAGCCGCCCGCGCACGTGCACGTTCACGGCTGGCTGCTCATTGGGGGCCAGAAGCTCTCCAAGACCATGGCCGCCGACGGTGCGGTGCGCCTCACGGACATCGCGCCGACCGTCCTCACCGACGAGTTCGGGGTGGACGCCCTGCGCTACTACCTCCTGCGCGACACCGTGCTGGGCAACGACGGCGAGTTCTCCCACGAGGGCATCACGCAGCGCTACAACACCGATCTGGCCAACAACCTGGGCAACCTGGTGGCCCGTGTGGCGAGCGTGGTGGCCACGAAGTGCGGGGGCCTCGGACCCGCACCGACGCTCGACTCACCGCTGCGGGTGTCGGCGCAGGAGGCCCTGCGCGACACGCGTGAGGCGTGGGAGCGCTTCGCCCCGCACGCTGCCCTCGAGGCGACGTGGCGCCTCATCGGCGCCACCAACGCCTACCTGGAGTCGACGTCGCCGTGGAAGATGGAGCCGGGCGTGGCGCTCGAGGGGGTGATGGGCGACGCTCTCGAGGCGATCCGTCTCGTGAGCGTGATGGCCAGCCCGGCGATGCCCGACGTGTGCCGCGAGATCTGGCGGCGGCTCGGCTTGGACGGCCAGCCGGGTGACGAGACCATCGAGGTGAGCGGGCACTGGGGCCTCTACCCACCGGGGCGCCCCGTCGAGAAGGGTGAGCCCCTCTTCCCGCGCAGGGCGTGACGTGAGCTTCTGGACCGACGCCCACTGCCACCTGCAGGACGAGTTCCTGCGCGACGGCGAGACCAGTGCGCGAGCCTCGCTCGAGCGGGCCGCCGCGGCGGGCGTGGCGCGCGTGGTGGTGATCGGCACGGACGAGAGCAACTCGCGCGGGGCGCTGGCACTCACCGAGATCGACAGTCCGGTGGAGGTCTACGCGGCCGTGGGCCTGCACCCCCACGAGGCCCTCTCGGACGTCCAGGCCATCGTCGGCCTGGCCCGCGCGCGCCACCCGCGCCTGGTGGCGATCGGCGAGACCGGACTCGACTACTTCTACGAGCACGCACCGCGAGAGGCCCAGCGCCGCGCCTTCGCGGCGCAGATCGCGCTGGCCCACGAGTTGGATCTGGCGCTGGTCATCCACGCGCGCGACGCGTTCGACGACCTCTTCGAGGTCCTGGGCCGCGAGGGGGTTCCACCCCGCACGGTCATCCACTGCTTCACCGGGACGCCCGACGACGCCGCCGGGTGCCTGGCTCTGGGGTGCGACATCTCGGTGGCGGGTGTGGTCACCTTCAAGAACGCCCAGTCGCTGCGCGACGCGGTGCGGACCGTCCCCCTCGAGCGGCTCCACGTGGAGACGGACAGTCCCTTCCTCGCGCCGGTGCCCCACCGGGGACGGCCGAACGAGCCGGCGTGGGTTCACGTCGTCGGTGAGTTCGTCGCCGCGTTGCGCGGCGAGGACGTGGAGGCCGTGCGCCGAGCCACGTCGGCCAACACCGCTCGGCTCTTCGGGCTTCCCCCTTTGCCCGACTAGGCATATCCCTTGATCAGGTAAGTTGTATTTTCTATATGATCTAGTTGCCTTGACCCCCCCTGGTGCCTAGCGTTGTAGGGCGGATCGTCACGCCACGGTCCGTTGTCCTGGTGGAGGGTGGAGATCTGAGGACATCAATCCGGCGAGCGTGCACACGCTCGGCGTGTCTGGCAACCGTGGGTGCTCTCGCAGGAGCGTCACTGGTTCTCGTAGCGTCCCCGCTCGCCGGGGCCTCGACCCATCACGCCGCGGTGCGCGTGCCCGACCTCATCAATCGCGACCGGGCGCAGGTCTACGCGCTGATGCGCCGCGACAACCTCTACTTCACCACTCGCGGTCCCGGCTCGGCCACCGGCACCTGGACCCGGGTGACGGGCCAGAGCCCCCGTCCGGGCACGGTCGTGGCCTGGCACGCCAGCGTGGTCCTGACCACGGCCACGGCGCCCGCCGCGACGGCGACCACGCGCGCCGCGCACGCCGCGGTGCGCGTGCCCGACCTCATCAATCGCGACCGGGCGCAGGTCTACGCGCTGATGCGCCGCGACAACCTCTACTTCACCACTCGCGGTCCCGGCTCGGCCACCGGCACCTGGACCCGGG
>JAJYNX010000086.1 GCA_021786095.1 Actinomycetes bacterium
GCCGGCCCCGGCGACCAGGAGCCGCCCACGCGCACCAGCAGCCCGGCGTCCGCGGCCGTCGGACCTCGCCCGGCCACCAACGAGCGCAGATGCACCTCGTCAACGCCCCGCGGCCGTAGGTCGGCGGGATCGACGCGCCGCCCCACGCACACCTCGCGGTGCGCGCCCACGAGACGCGGCCCGACCAACTCGTCGCCGGCCAGTCGAGCGCGCACCTCGGCCAGGTTCGCGAGCACGTCACGTGCGTCGCGTCGCGCGCGCGTGCGCCAGGGCGGCGCGCTCGCGTCGCGGTACCCGGCCGCGAGCCACTGCGGATCAGCGACCACCACGACGCCGGTCACGAGCGGCAGGCGAGTCACCACCTCGCGCGCGTGGCCGACCAGGCGCTCGCGGACCCACGGCGCCAGCCACGCCTCCAGACCCAGCCACGACGGCCACGCCCGGTCCACGAGCGCCACTGTGACCAGCAGGTCGCGCGACCTCGCGTGGCGCACCAGCCGGTCGTAGCGGGCGAAGGCCTCGTCGTCGATCTCGCCCGGGTGGGGCTCGACGCGCGCCCACTCGACGCTGAGGCGCAGTCCGTCGATCGCCAACGCCCGGGCCGCGTCCACCACGCTCTCGTAGTCGTGCCAGAGGTCCTCCCCCGGGCCGGGACCGGCGTGGCGGCCCAGGGCGATGGTCGGCGCGTAGCAGGTCGCGGGCCCGTCGGGGGTGTCCAGGCCCCCCTCTACCGCGTAGCCGTCCAGGGCCGCCAGGATCCGCGCGCTCGCCACCGGGTCAGTCTGGCATCCGCGCCACTCGCCGCGCGACCCCACCGCGCGCGAGCGCTAGCGTCGCACGTGTTCGAGCGATCCGAAGGAGGACCCATGGGCGACGAGGTACTGAGCGAGCGGCGAGGCCACGTCCAGCTGCTCACGATCAACCGACCCGAGGCGCGCAACGCCATCAACCGGGCCACGGCACTGGCCCTCGGGAGCCTGCTGGACGAGGCCGAGCGCGACGACGACGTGTGGGTGGTGGTGCTGACCGGGGCGGGCGACAAGGCGTTCTCGGCCGGCATGGACCTCAAGGCCTTCGCCCAGGGAGAGGTGCCCATCACCGACCAGGGCTTCGCGGGCATCACCAACCGCGACTTTCCCAAGCCCCTGATCTGCGCGGCCAACGGAGCGGCCCTGGCCGGCGGATTCGAGATCATGATCAGCTGCGACATGGTGATCGCGGCCGACCACGCCCGCTTCGGCATCCCCGAGGCCTCGCGGGGCCTGATCGCGGGCGGCGGGGGCCTGATCCGCCTGCCCAAGCTGGTCCCCCTGGCCGTCGCCTACGAGATGGCCCTCACGGCCGACCCGATCGACGCCGCGCGGGCCTACGAACTGGGCCTCGTGAACCGCGTCGTCCCCGGTCCCGACGTGCTCGAGGCGGCGTTGGCCCTGGCCGAGCGAATCGCCGCCAACGCGCCGCTGGCGGTGCGCACGTCCAAGGCGGTGATGAAGCGAGCCCGCGAGCTCACCGAGGCCGAGTCCTGGCCGATCAACAACGACGCCTTCGCGAGGATCGGCGCGAGCGCCGACGCGCTGGAGGGGGCGGTCGCCTTCGCCGAGAAGCGCCCCGCGCGCTGGTCCGGGGCGTAGGTGGTCGCGGTCGACGGGCCCCAGCTGGCCGGGTGGCTCGACGTCACCCGGCTGAGCCTGCACGTCCTCGCGGCGTCGGTCTGGGTCGGCGGGCAACTGGTGCTCGCCGGGCTGGTGCCCACGGTTCGCGGCTTCGGCGGCGACGCGACCAAACGCGTCGCCGTGGCCTTCGGTCGGCTGACCTGGCCCGCCTACTGGCTCCTGATCGTGACGGGAGTCTGGAACTACCTCGCCATCAATCCCGGCGCCGCCACGACCAGCTGGAACGTGGCCTTCACCGTGAAGATGGTCTGCGTGGTCGTCGCCGGTGTGGGGTCCTTCCTGCACACGAGGGCCACCAGCGCGCGAGCGCGGGGCGTCTGGGCGGGCCTGGGCACCCTCGGCGCGATCCTCGCCCTGATCCTCGGCGTCGCGCTGACCGGCTAGGGCGCCGCGCGACGAGCGACTCGACGCGCTGCCCGGGACCCGGCGGGCGCCGTGGCGGGCCACCCAACCAGTGAGAGCGCTACAGTGACGGTACGCACGTCAAAGGAGTAGGTCGTGTTATTTGGTGATATTTTCGGACCGGATCTACTGATCGTCGTCATCATCGTCGCGGTGCTGGTCTTCGGTGGCAGCGCCATCCCCAAGTTGGCTCGCAACCTCGGCACCGCGAAGAGTGAGTTCGAGAAGGGCCTCAGGGAGGCGAAGTCGACGAGCGACGCGGCTCAGGCCAGCGACGTCCCCACCACGACGCCACGCGACACCGAGAAGTAACCACGGCGTGAACGCCGTCGAGCTGGCCGATCGCCTCTGGCGCGGCGAGGTCAGTACTGCGCAGCATCACCCGGTCATCGTCAACGGTGACCTCGTGGAGGTGGCCGACGGCGTGGCGTTCCTGCCGAGTTTCGCCAACGTCACTGCCCTGGCGAGCGACGACGGTCTCGTCATGGTGGACACCGGCTCCGCACTGACGGCGGCGCACGTCCACGAGCAGATCCGCCGCTGGACCAGCCAGCCGCTGAACACGGCGGTCTTCTCCCACGGGCACATCGACCACGTCTTCGGCGTCGGGCTCTTCGAGGAGGAAGCCCGCACCCACGACTGGCCGGCCCCGCGCGTCGTCGCCCACGAGCACGTTCCGGCGCGCTTCGACCGCTACGTCCTCACCGCGGGCTACAACCAGGTCATCAACCGGCGCCAGTTCGCCGTCCGCGATCTCGTGTGGCCGACCGAGTACCGCTACCCCGACGAGGTCTACCGCGACGAGCGCACCCTCACGATCGGCTCACTGGCTCTGCACCTGCGCCACGAGCGCGGCGAGACCGACGACGCGACCGTCACCTGGATCCCCTCGCGCCAGGTGCTGTGCACGGGCGACCTCTTCGTGTGGTCGAGCCCCAACGCGGGCAACCCCCAGAAGGTCCAGCGCTACCCGCGCGAGTGGGCCCAGGCGCTGCGGCGCATGAGCGAGCTGGGCGCGCGCTACCTGCTGCCGGGTCACGGCATGCCCGTGATCGGCGAGCAGCGCGTGCGCCAGGCGCTGAGCGAGACGGCGCAGTACCTCGAGAGCATCGTCGATCAGACCCTGGCGATGATGAACGAGGGAGCCCGGCTCTCCGAGGTCCTGAGCGCGGTCGCCCCCCCGGCGAACCTGGCGGATCGACCCTTCCTCCAACCGGTCTACGACGAGCCGGAGTTCATCGTGCGCAACGTCTGGCGCCTGTACGGCGGGTGGTGGGACGGCAACCCGGCCACCCTCAAGCCCGCGAGCGAGCGGCGCCTGGCCGCCGAGTTGGCGGACCTCGCGGGCGGCGCGGCCCGACTGGCCTCGCGCGCGGAGCAGCTGCTGGACGAGGGGACGCCCGAGGGCGAGCGCCTGTCGGCCCACCTCGTCGAGATGGCCTGGCTGGCCGCGCCCGACGACCCGGCCATCGCCCGGTCGCGCCAGCGCGTCTTCACCGTCCGCGCCGAGCGCGCGACGTCGACGATGGCGCGCGGCATCTTCCAGTGGGCCGCGCGCGAGAGCGTCGGCGACGAGTACTGATGCGCCCTACGAATAATAAGTGACTTCACATCTTGCGACCAGTGTGGTCGCGAGGCCCGTCGCTAAGGTGCTCTCGTGGAATCACCCGCCCTGTCCCCCCAGGGTGTAACGGCTCGCCAACGTCGCTGGCGTCGCATCCGCCGAGTCGCTGCACTCCCGCTGGCCGCCCTGGCCCTGTCGGGGTGCACCGTGCCAAACTTCGGAGCGAGCCCCGGCGCCACCCAGTCGAGCCGCTCGGTCTTCCACCTGTGGCAGGGATTCTCCATCCTCGCCGTGATCATCGGTGGGCTGGTCGTGGCCCTGATCCTCTGGTCGGTGGTGCGCTACCGTCGCCGCGGCGACACGATTCCCAAGCAGTCCCAGTACCACATCCCGCTGGAGCTCACCTACACGATCGTTCCCTTCCTCATCATCTTCGGTCTGTTCGCGGCGACGATGGTCGTCGAGAACAAGGAGTTGGCCAACCCGACGACCAAGGTCACCGTTGACGTCAACGCCTTCCAGTGGGGCTGGCGCTTCACGTACCCGGGCCACAACGCCATGGTCATCGGCCAGACGACCCAGGACCCGGAGATGGTGATCCCGGTCAACACCAACGTCCACATCAACCTGACCTCGAGTGACGTGGTGCACGGCTTCTACGTCCACGCGTTCAACTTCTCGCGTTACGCCCTGCCCGGCGTGCTCAACCAGTTCACCTTCCGCGCGGTGCAGACCGGCACCTTCGACGGGCAGTGCACGCAGCTCTGCGGCCTCTACCACTCGCTCATGTTCTTCCGGGTGAAGGTCGTCACCCCCGCCCAGTACCAGACGTGGCTCGCCACCTTCACCACCCCGACGGCGGCGTCCGCGGCCGCCGCCGCGCAGAAGGCCCTCCAGGGCCAGAGCGCCACCTACGTGCCCACGAGGGTCACCACGAGCCGAGGAGCCAACTGATGACCGAAGTCCTCGACCGTCCGCTGCTCACCCCCGATCACTCGCCCCACGAGGAGCACGGGCCGAGCGGCCTGCTCAAGTGGCTGACCACGACCGACCACAAGATCATCGGGCTGTCCTACACCGTCACCTCGGTGGTGATGCTGGTCATCGGCGGCGCGCTGGCCGAGATGATCCGCTTCCAGCTCACGACCCCCAACGGCACGCTGGTCTCGCTCGCCCAGTACAACGAGCTGTTCACGATGCACGGCTCGGTGATGATCTACCTCTTCGCCGGGCCCTTCGCCTTCGGCGCCCTGGCCAACATCATGGTGCCGATCCAGATCGGCGCCCCGGACATGGCCTTCCCGCGACTCAACGCGCTGTCGTACTGGCTCTACCTCATGGGCTCGATCACGATGCTGTCGGGCTTCTTCACCGCGGGCGGGGCCGCCAACTTCGGGTGGGTCGCCTACGCCCCGCTGTCCAACTCCACCTACACCCCCGGCGCGGGCGCCGACCTGTGGATCGGCGGGCTGCTGCTGACGGGATTCTCGGCCATCTTCACCGGGGTGAACCTGGTGGCGACCATCTTCTACCTGCGCGCCCCGGGCATGACGATGTTCCGCATGCCGATCTTCACCTGGAACATGCTGGTCACCGCGATCCTCATCCTCCTGGCGTTCCCGGTGCTGACCGCCGGGCTGATCATGCTCTACTGCGACCGGCACTTCGGCACCCACATCTTCTCGGTCGCCGGCGGGGGCGTGCCAGTGCTCTGGCAACACATCTTCTGGTTCTGGGGCCATCCGGAGGTCTATATCCTGGCGCTGCCCTTCTTCGGCATGGTCACCGAGATCCTGGCCGTCTTCTCGCGCAAGCCGGTCTTCGGCTACAAGGGCATGGTCTTCGCGACCCTGTCCATCGGCGCCTTGTCGCTGGGCGTGTGGGCCCACCACATGTTCACCACCGGCGTCGTGCTGCTCCCCTTCTTCTCGATCATGAGCCTGCTGATCGCGGTGCCCACCGGCATCAAGATCTTCAACTGGATCGGCACGATATGGCGAGGACAAATCTGGTTCTCGACGGCGATGCTGATGGCCATCGGCTTCGTGATCACCTTCCTCATCGGCGGGCTCACGGGGGTCTACCTGGCCAGCCCGCCGCTGGACTTCTTCACTCACGACACCTACTTCGTCGTCGCCCACTTCCACTCGGTGGTGATGGCCCTGGTGCTCGGCGGCATGGGCGCCCTCTACTACTGGGGCCCCAAGATCACCGGCTACCTGCTCAACGAGGCCATCGGCAAGATCCAGTTCTGGTTCCTGTTCCTCGGCATCCAGGTCTTCACGATCCCGATGTACATGCTGGGCCTGGACGGCATGCCGCGGCGCATGGCGGTCTACCCCCACGACCCGCAGTGGCAGACCCTGAACGACATCTCCACCGTGGGCGCCGTGATGATCGGCCTGTCCACGGCGATCTTCGTGGTCAACATCGTCGTCAGCTGGAAGAAGTATCCGGCCGGTGACAACCCGTGGGACGGCCAGACCCTCGAGTGGTTCACCACCTCGCCGCCGCCGCACCACAACTTCTACCGCCTGCCCCAGATCCGCTCCGAGCGCCCGACGTGGGACTACAACCACCCCGAGCACCGCTCGATCGGCCACACCACACCGGAGCCCCCGCGCGAGTCCGAGAGGACGTCCTCGTGAAGGTCGAGTCCAAGATCATGCTCGGCCTCGGGCTCTTCTTCGGCATCATCGTCGCCGTGTACTGGTTCTGGGGACACGACAACACCGGCAGCGTCATGATCTTCGGCGGCATGCTCCTCGGATTCCTGCCCGGCGGCTACTACTGGTGGTGGAGTCGGCGCATGGCGGCGCGCCCCGAGGATGACCCCGAGGCGACCCAGGCCCAGGGTGCCGGCGTCGTCGGCGCCTTCCCCGCGACCTCCATCTGGCCCTTCACCCTGGCGATGGGCTCGTTCTTCGTGGTGCTGGCGCTGGTCTTCGGCATCTGGTTCCTGGTCCCCGGCCTCGCGCTGGTGATCTGGGCGGCCTTCGGCGGCGTGGCCGAGTCGCGCCGCGGCGGTCGCGTCTAGCCTCTCCGCCTCCCGGGGTCCGCACGGGGGTCCGTTACCCTTGAGCGGTGCACGCGCGCTGGACCCGCGGGGTCGTTCGTTGGCGAGTCCTCGTCATCGTGCTCTGGCTGGGCGCCCTCGCCCTCGGCGTCTGGGCCTCGCCGCGACTGTCGTCGCGACTCACCACCTCGCTCAGCGTTCCCGGCTCCTCCTCGGCGCGAGCCAACGCGATCCTGATTCACGCCTTCCACGACAACGTCGAGGGCACCTTCACGGTCGTGGCCCCGGTGCGCGGACCGCGCGCGCGCGTCGAGCGCGACGTCGCGCGCGCCGCGCGAGTGCTCGCGCGCGCCACCGTCACCCAGCAGCGCGTGGTGGGCGGACGCCTCTACGCCACGATCGACACGCCCCTGTCCCTGGAGCGAGCGGCGGCGGCCACGCCGACGCTGCGCCACGCCCTCGAGCGTGCGGGGCTGCGCGGAGCGCTGGTGACCGGGCCGCCGGCGCTGCAGTACGACCTCACCCCCGTTCTCGCGACGGACCTGCACCGCGGGGAGGTCCTCGCCCTGG
>JAJYNX010000099.1 GCA_021786095.1 Actinomycetes bacterium
CACCAGCCCGGCGGCGTAGGTGGCGATCCCCCCCGGCTGGGGCCGGTAGAACTGGTCCACGCTCAGCGCGACGCGCCCGTTCACGCGGCTCCCTCGACGACCTCACGGTAGAGCGTGAGATACGAGCGCGCGGCGCTGGCCGGAGCAAAGTCTCGGGCGCGCGCGTGGCCCGCCGCGACGAGGATCGCGCGACGGGCCTCGCTGTCCCACGCCTCGGCCACCGCGCCCACCAGCTCGTCGTCGCCGTCGACGAGGACGGCCGCACCCTCGAGCAGCTCGCGCGTGCTCGGAGTCGCACGCGCGACCGTCGGCACACCCGCGGCCAGGGCGGCCAGGGCGAAGGACGGGAACCGGGCGCCGTCGGAGAGGTGCACGACGACGCGCGCGACCCCGAGCGCCTCACGCGCGTCACGCCGGGAGCGCACGGCGAGTGCGAGGCCCCGCGCGCGCACGCGCTGGCCGACGGACTCGCTCGCGATGACCAGGACGCGGGCCCCGCGCGCGCTCGCCAGCGCCACGAGCCCGTCGATCACGGCGAGGAGGTTGGCGGCCGCTCCGGTCACGTTCACGACCAGGTCCCGTCCGTCCTCGGTGCGCGCGACCACGGGAACCGCGGGGGGCACGACCACGACCCGGGCCCGACCCACGCCGAGCACGTCACGCACCTCGTGGCTCGCGGCGCGGCTGGAGGCGACGAGCGTCGCCCCGCGCGACGCCGCGCGACGCAGTTGCACGACCCTCTGGTGGACCCGTGACTCGCTGCGCAGCGGCCGTAGGTCGTCCACCGACACGACGACGGGCACCCGGCGCGGCGGCGGGATCATCACGCCGGCCACGTGCACCACGTCGAGTGGCGCGAGGAGCCGCTCGAGTGACGGACCGCGCCCGTAGCGCCACAGTGGCGCCCACAGCCAGCGTCCGCGCAGGCTCGCCTCATCCGATCCCCGCGGCCGGCTCGCGGTGCGAAAGCGCACCAGCGCGCACTCGTTCGTCGCCGCCAGCGCGTCGGCGAGGTCGATCATCGAGTTGCCCAGTGACTCCAGCGACCCGTCCAGGTCGAGGCCGACGGTGAGCGTCACGCCAGTGCCCGCTGGCGCATCTCGCTGACCCAGTCCGGCCAGAGGTCCACGGCCCACCGAGCGAAGGGCTCGGTACTGGTGGCGACCACGCCGATCTGCTCGTGCGCGTTGAGCAGGATCAGCGCCCCGCTCTGGCCGAAGTGACCGAAGCTGTCCGCCGGCCAGTCCCCCATCCAGTGCCGCTTCGAGCCACGAACCTCGGGGCCCAGACCCCACGGGCACGGCGAGAACCGGCCGAATCCCGGGACGATCCCGTCCAGGTCGTCCCGGTACACGGTGCGCAGGCGATCGCGCGTGGCCACGGTGATCAGGTCGGGGCGTAGCCAGGCCACCGCCAAGGTGGCGAGGTCGCTCGTCGTGCCCACGACGCCCGCGGCGGGTCGACCCTCCAGTCGAGTGTCGGCCAGTCCCAGTGGTCCCAGAACCCGCCCGTCGAGCCACGACGCGGGATCACCCTCGCCCACCACGGCGCGCACCGCGACGTCCACGGCGTAGTTCGAGTAGACCCGCCGGGTCTCGGGCGCCACGACGGGATCACCCTCCTCGAGTCCCAATCCGCTGGCGTGCGACAACAGTGCGGCGATCGTGACGCCGCGCGGGCCGACGACCTCGTCGGGGCGGTGGCGGCCCTCCTCGAACTCGACCCCCATGGCCAGGGCGACCACCATCTTGGACACCGACGCCCACGCGCGGCGCTCGTCCACGGCGCCCCCCTTCGCCACGACCTGCGCTCGACCCTCGCGCAAGCGCACAACGATCGCCGCGGCGCGGCCGGGCCAACGCTCCACCAACGAACCCTCGCCCACCCCCCGATGCTACTCATCGACCATCGGCGCTCCCGGAGCCGGTGGAGCCGGCCGTCGCGCGGTCACCTAGGGTTAGGACGTGATCACCGTTCTCAGTGGCGGCGTGGGCGCCGCGCGTCTGCTGGCCGCTCTCGTGTCGGTGATCGATCCCGCCGAGATCGAGGCCGTGGTGAACGTCGGCGACGACTTCGTCCTGCACGGTCTCACGATCTGCCCGGACCTCGACACGATCACGTACACCTTGGCCGGTCGGGTCAACGAGGAGACCGGGTGGGGACGTCGCGGCGAGACCTGGCGCACGATGTCCGCACTGGGCGAGCTCGGTGGGGAGACCTGGTTCGCGCTGGGGGACCAGGACCTCGCCACCCACCTCTACCGCACCCAGCGTCTGGGCGAGGGGGCCACCAAGAGCGAGGTCGCCCGCGAGATCGCCGCGCGACTGGCCGTGCCCGTCACGCTGCGCCCGGTCACCGACGACCCTCTCGCGACCATCGTCGACACCGAGCTCGGGGCGCTCGACTTCCAGGACTACTTCGTGCGCCGCCGACACGACGTCGCCGTCACCGGGGTGCGGATCCGCGGAGCGCAGGCCGCCCGCCCGGCGCCCGGCGTCCTGACCGCGCTGCGCGACGCGACGCGACTCGTCATCGCGCCGTCCAACCCGTTCCTGTCCATCGAACCGATCCTGGCCGTGCCCGGCGTGCGCGAGGTGGTGAGTGCCCGGCGCGCCGACGTCGTGGCCGTCTCCCCCCTGGTCGGCGGCCGCGCACTGAAGGGACCCGCGGCTCGGCTCCTCGACGATCTCGGCTTCGCCGTGTCGTGCGAGGGCGTCGCGGACGTCTACCGCGAGTTCGTCGGCACTCTGGTGATCGACGAGAGCGACGCCAGCTCGGCCGCGACGATCAGGGATCGGGGAATGGACGTGCGGGTCACCACGACCGTGATGGCCAACCCCGATCACGCCCGAGCACTGGCCCGCGCGGTGCTGGCGTGAGGGAGCTACGCCTTCGCGCCCTCTCCGGGGTCGGCGAGGTCGTCGCCGGCGACGACCTCGCGACCCTGCTCCTCGACGCCCTCGTCACCAACGGCCTACAGCTCGAGCACCACGACCTCGTGGTCGTGACCAGCAAGGTCGTGGCCAAGTCCGAGGGTCGGGTCGTGCCCTTCGACGGCTCGGCCGAGGCCAAGGACCACCTGATCGAGCGCGAGTCCGTGCGCGTCCTGCGACGCCGCGGAGCACTGCGCATCACCGAGACGCCCCACGGCTTCATCAACGCCAACGCCGGCATTGACGTCTCCAACACCCGTCCCGGCACGGCGGTGCTGCTGCCCCGCGACCCGGACCGCTCGGCTCGCCGACTGCGCGCGGCGCTGACGCGGCGCACCGGCGTCGACGTCGCCGTGATCGTGACCGACACCTTCGGGCGCACGTGGCGTCACGGCGTGACCGACGTCGCCCTGGGCTCGGCCGGTCTCACGCCCGTCCTGGACCTGCGCGGGACCCCCGACGCGCTCGGCCGCGTCCTCGAGGCGACCGAGGTCGCCATCGTCGACGAGATCGCCGGCGCCGCGAACCTCGTCCTGGCCAAGGCGGCCCACACGCCCTTCGCCCTCGTGCGCGGACTCGACGACGAGTTCTTCGGCGAGGGCTCGGTGCGCGACGACATCGTGCGCGCGGCCCCCGACGACCTCTTTCGCTGACCCGCGCCGGCCCCCGAGGGCCTAGACGCCGCCGAGGCGCACGTCGCCCGCCAAGACCGACCCGGGGGCCACGTGCTGGTTCGCACCCACCACGCACAACTCGCCGAGCGTGCTGTAGCCCCCCACCACCGCCCCCGGACCGAGAATCGTGGAGCGCACCACCGCCCCCTGCTCCACCACGGCGCCCGGCAACATGACGACGTCGATCAGGATCGCTCCGGTGCCCACGTAGCAGTCGCGATCGACGACCGTGCGCTCCAGAGCGACGTCCGGCTCCACGGTCGCGCGCGGGTGCACCCACGAGTCCGTGCGCTGCGTGGCGAGGGGCGGTCCGACGCGGCCCACCAGCAGGTCGGCGTTCACCCGCAGGTAGCTTCGTGGCGTGCCGGCGTCGATCCAGTACGCGACGTCGGCGAGGGCGAACAGCCGTCCGGCCTCCGCGAGCGCGGGGAAGACGGTGCGCTCGACGCTCACGCGCACGTCGGGCGCGATGCGATCGAGGACCGCCGGCTCCATCACGTAGGTACCGGCGTTGATCAGGTTGGTCGGTGCCTCGTCGCGCGGCGGCTTCTCCACGAAGGCCAGGACCCGGCCGTCGGCGTCGGTGGGCACCACGCCGTAGTGCGACGGGTCGTTGACCGGGTGCAGCGCGAGCGTGGCCAGGGCGCCGCGCTCGCGATGGAAGGCCACCAGCCGCGCCACGTCCAGGTTCGACACCACGTCGCCGTTGACCACGAGGAACGTCTCGTCGATCGACGCCGCGCGCGCCGCGAAGCGGATCGCGCCGGCGGTGTCGAGCGGCTCGGGCTCGACGGCGTAGGTGACCCGCACGCCGGCGATCACGTTGTCCGGGTAGGTCTGGATGAACTGGTCGGGCAGGTACCCGAGTGCGAGCACGGCGTCGGTCACGCCGAAGCCGTGCAGGCGTTCGAGGACCCGCTCGATCATCGCCACCCCGACGAGGGGCAGCATCTGCTTGGGCGTCTCGTAGGTGAGCGGCCGCATCCGCGTGCCCAGCCCGCCCACGAGGATGACGGAGCGCACGCTCAGCCCTTCGGCACCGTCGTGGTCGTGGGCGCCGCGGGCGTGGTGGTCGTGGTCGTCGCGCCCTTCAGCGTCGTGGTCGGGCTGGGCAGGGTCGTGGTGGTCGTCACCGTACTCGCCTGGCCGGCCTTGACCATCGCCACGACGCTCGCCTGAGCGGGCGGGCGGGGCACGACGCCCGTCGGCTCGAAGGCCATGGTCACGCGCATGTACTGCACGAACTTGATCGACGACGGGTTGGTCGTGATCGTCGGCTTCTTCTGGCCGAAGGTGCTCCAGTAGGCGAAGACGATGTGTCCCGTGCGACCCGCGTAGGGGGTTCGCGCGGGACAGGCCTGCCCGTCGTGGTACGTCGTGGCCGCATTGGGCGCGCCGTTCCTGGTCGGGATGGCCAGCTCCGCCGAACTCGCGATCAGCCCGGGGTACTCAGCCGCGAACTGGCCCACGGTGGCGTTGTTGCCCGCGTCCGCGGCCGACACCGGGCTCACGCGGATGACGTTGGGCTCTTGGATGGTGAAGCCGCCGCGATTGGTGGGGTCCGGCGACAGATCGGGCAGCGTCTTGCCACAGGCCTGCACCGACAGCGCGGCGAACCACGTCGTGCCCACGGCCGGGGGCGTGCTGGCCGCCGCGGGGGCCGGGTGCTGGTAGTCGTAGCGCGCCCACACCGTGGCCAGCAGCCCGAGCACCACGATGAGGATGAGCGCCCCGTAGTAGTTGGACGGCCGCGACCGCTTGTAGGTCTTGCCGCCTCCCGACGCGCCGACCCGACTGACCCACTTACCCGTTGCGCTTTTAGCCACGGGGGCCACGCTACTAAAGAATGGTGCCGGGCCCGTGGCGAACGCGCCCGTGCCGTAGGGGCGGAGGGACTCGAACCCTCACTGGAGGCGGTTTAAGCGCCCTGCCTCTGCCAATTGGGCTACGCCCCCGCACGACGACGACGCCACGCTAACGCACCCGGTGGGCTACCGCGTTCGCGCGGACGGCCTCACTAGGCTTGATCCATGAACCGCGTGCGTGGTCGGGGCACGTCTCGATCGATTCTCCTGATGGCGATGGTCACGGTTCTGTCCGTGCTCAGCCCGCGCGCGGCCCAGGGGGCCACGATCGCCCAGACGCGCGCCGCGATCGCCGCCCTGTCGGCCCGCCTCGCCCAGCAGCAGCGAACCAGCGAGACCACGGCCAACGCCTACGACCTCGCCATCTCGCGCCTGCAGCACGATCGCGCGACCATCCTCACGCTCGACGCACGCGAGGCCGACGCGCGCGGCGCGATCGCCACCACCTCGCGCAAGTTGACGGTGGCGGTCGTGCGCGCCTACGTGCTCGACGCCGCTGACGCCCAGACCCTGCCCCTCTTCAACCAGAACGTCACGCTCAGCGACGCGCGCAAGGTCTTCGAGGAACGCGTCTTCGGCAACCTCGCGACCCTGCGCTCGCGCTACCACCTCCAGAAGGACGCGCTCGACCGGACCCTGGCCGCGGTGGCCCGTGAGCGCTCGCGCGCCCAGCACCAGAGTGACACGATGCGAGCCCTGCTGGCCCAGAACGCGCGCAACGAGCAGGCCACTCAGGCCACGCTGACCGTCGTGACCCGATCGCTGCGCGCCGAGATCATCACCTACGAGATTCGCGCCGGCGCCGCCGCGGCGCGAGTGCGCGACACCGCCGGCGAGGAGACCGCCGTGGCGGCGGCCTCCTCGGTGGGCGGTCAGAGCGCCGCCAACGAGGTGTTGGCCGCGATCCAGGCCGCGACGCCGCCCGCCCTGGTGAACTACAGCGGCTCACCGGCGGGCTCGGCCCAGGGAATGGCCGCGCTGCGCGCCGCCGAGTCCCAGATCGGCGTGCCCTACGTGTGGGGCGGGGAGTCGCCGGGCCACGGCTTCGACTGCTCGGGTCTGGTCCAGTGGGCCTGGGCCCAGGCGGGCTTCACGATCCCGCGCACCACCGAGGAGCAGTGGCCCGCACTGCACCACGTCTCACTGCAGGACCTGCAGCCCGGTGACCTGCTGTTCTACTACAACCTCGACGGCGACAACCTGGTCGACCACGTCGTGATGTACGCCGGCAGCGGCCCGTGGGGCACCAACACGATCATCGCCGCCGCTCACACGGGCACCACCGTGAGCCTCGCCCCCATCTTCACCTTCGGCCTCATCGGCGCGGCGCGGCCCTAGCCCCGTGCTCACCGCCACTCTGGTCATCCCCGCCTACAACGAGGCCACTCGGCTGGCCGACGGGTACCGGCGTCTGGCGCCGGTGCTCGAGGTACTCGGCCCCGACCAGGTGGAGGTCATCCTCGTCGACGACGGGTCGCGCGACGCCACCCTCGCGGTCGCCCGCGAGGTCTACGCGCCCCTGCCCCACCGGTTGGTCGTGTCCCAGCCGACCAACCGGGGCAAGGGAGCGGCCGTGCGCCTGGGACTGGGTCTGGCCAGTGGACCGCGGGTTGTGGTCCTCGACGCCGACATGGCCATCGACCCCGAGTGTCTCCCCGCCATCCT
>JAJYNX010000020.1 GCA_021786095.1 Actinomycetes bacterium
GTCACATACTTCGACGGCTGCGGGGTCATGGGACTAGAGGCGACACGTAGCCCAGCCGGACTTCGTTGTAGCGTCATACATCCTGGTCAACGTCTATTTATGGAGCCAGTTCGGCTTTTAGACACGATGATGGTGCGTGAACTCCACGCCAATCTGGTGCGCATCCGACATCGAAGCCGAACAGGGTTGTTCGGCTAGTTGGTAGGCTCTGGGTGCGGAACTCACCGGGCGCGTTGGGCCTGGTGAGACGTCGTGGAAGGGGCCCGATGCCCGGAGCGATCCCAGCCTGTCCTCGAGGGCACACGGAGGGCTACCGCGTGCGCCGCGACGGGTGGGCGACGACTGGCGCCGGTCGGCGCCAGCTCTTCAGGTGCGTCAGTGCCGACGGGACATCCCACCGTTTCGTAGGACCCGACGCAGCCGAGACAACCCCGGCCCCGGACGGGCGTCGGATCGCCTACGTCGTGGTGTGCCCGCGGCCCGGTCACAAGGACGGCGTGGTCCAGTCGAGAGGCACGCGCCAAACCTCGACCGGCACGTGGCGGCGCTTCACGTGTGTGCGTCCTGGAGGTGGCACCCACTCCTTCCGCGTGATGATCAACGAGAAGGGAGCTGCCGTCCCGACCGTCACGCCCGCCGCGCCGACGTGTCCGGAGCACCCCGACTCGCACGTCGTGCGGGCGGGCACCTACGGCGCGCGCAGTCCGCGTCAGCGCTACCTGTGCCGGCCAGAGGGCGGTGCGGCCCACCAGTTCACGCCCCCGCTGTCGCGAGAGGCCGTTTCACCCGGCGAGGCGTGCAAGCGTTGCGACGAGCTGCTGTCGGTGCACCACGGGCCGGTCACGGCGGCCCGGCACACGCCCTGGCCGCTGCTCGGCGTCGTCCAGGCGCTGAACGATCTGTCCCTCGGCGAATCGTACGCCACGGTCTCACTGGCGCTGCGGGCCAAGCGCGACGCCGTGCGTGAGCACTTGGAGTACGCCCACGGAGTCAAGGCGTTCGCCCGCACGGCCTCGAGCGCGCGGACCTCGTCTCAGTCCTACTCGCGCACCCAGCGTCGGAACGCGTGGAGGGTGGCCGCCGACCTGGTCGAGCAGTACGCGCCGGCAGTGTTCGGCGAGTTCGAGGCCCGCTATCTGCGAGAGGCCTAGGCGATCCGCCACGCGAATGACGCCGCACTAGCGGTTTCTCCCAAGGTGCCTCTGGCTCAACCGCTCGTGTACATCCTCGACGAGCACCCGGTCTGGACCAACGCGGGGCCCCGCAAGCACCAACGTCCGTCCTGGTACATCCTCACGGCCGTCGAGGTGCTCTGGTACGAGACCGAAGACCCGTTCGGGCTTCCCGAGCGAGGCTCGCGACTTCGCCTGGCTCGAGCGTTCTCTCGTTCCAACGCCGACGCCTGGCAGTTGGTGCTCGCCGAGCTCGGCGTGCGGCCCGACTTCGTGGTGTGCGATCGGGGTTCGGGTCTTACCTCGGCGCTGAAGACGTACTACGGACAGAGCGTGGGCGTGGTGCCCAGCCTCTGGCACATCCAGAAGAACCTGCGTGAGGCGCTGACGGAGCTCAGCAACACCACCTTTCTTGTGGGTAGCGAGCGCGTCTTGGTCGATGCACTGCGCAAGCACCTCGGCGTCCTGGGGCGCGAGAGCCTCCTCGGCTGGACTCCGGAGGACGTCGCGCAGTGGTGGCAGGAGCTCGCAAACATCGTCGCCAGCCTCTCGGCACCAGTGTCGTCCATTCGGGCCCTACGCGCTGAACACGAGTCTCGCTTGCTCGAGGCGTTGCCTATCCTCTCGGCCAACCCGCAGGTGCCGGCCTCGAACGCCGCCGTCGAGAGCCAAATCCGCAACGACCTGAAGTCGTTCCTCGCGAACCGGAAGCACCTCTTCGGCAATCAGGAACGCACCAACCGACTCCTCAACCTGCTGGTGGCCCGCCGCGCTGGTGCGTTCTCAGACCTTGACGATCTGGCCCTGCGGATCCGGCAGATGAACGAGGTTGCCGGAGGGTGGGCGCCCGCACCGCGCCAGATCCTCGACAAACAGCCGCCCGGGGTCACTAGCCGGACGAAGCGCTATGCGTCGCTGAAGTCGCACAGCGTCATCGGGAAGGTCGCCAAGGCGAAGGGCATCACGACCACGGCGCAGGCGCTCGCGACGGCCCCAGCGCCGGTGCTCTCCAAGAAGCGTCCCGAGACCGTCGAGCGCGCGCCAGTGCGCGAATGGGCGCGCGGTCTCGGACTTCCAGCGGGCGAGACCGAGCCGATCCGGGCATCGGTGCAGCTCGCCTACGACGTGGCTCTGAAAGGCGCAACCGACGCCGTGGCCATTACCACGTTCGAGCGGGCCGAAGCGGGGCGGCTGGCCAGGAAGTACGAGGCCCGCAAGGCGAGCCAGCCCGTGTCGGGCGAACGCATCCGCAAGGAGGAGTTGGCGCCGATCCGCGAGTGGGCCGCACAGAACGGGATCGAGATCAAGCGGCACAGCGCGATCCCCAAGGCCGTGCTGGAGGCATACGAGGCGGCGCGGGCCGGACGCACGCTCCGTCGCCGGCCGTCACGGCTCCCGAAGAAGGGGGGCTCGTGACAGGACCGCTGAGCGACGCGGGGCTCGTGATCTACGAGGAGCTGACGACTCGTACCTTCCTCGTCGTGGACGTCGAGTTCACCACAGACGACGAGGGCGAGCATCACCTCATCTCGATCGCCATCGTCCCAGTGGTCGGAGGCCAGCGCGCACGGGCCTCCAGCGGGCTCTACTTCGTGATGAACCCCGGGGTGCCCATCGACGAGGCCACCGCGGCCGTCCACCGGTTCCGGGACGCGGACGTCGCCGGCAAGCACGGCTTCGATCACTTCGCCCCGGTCATCGCCGAGCGGCTTCGAGAGGAGGGTGCCGTGATGGTGTGTCACACCACGATCGACGCCCACGTGCTGCTCGAGGAGTTCGATCGACTGGGTGCGCGAGACGGAGGCGCGGGCCTGCCGCTGATGCCGGTGTTGGACACCCAGCGACTGGTCGCAGCCGCGGGCTACCCGGACGTCACCAAGGGCTCCTACATCAGCCTCGACAGGCTCTGTGACGTCGCCCGCGTCGCGCGGCCGAAGCGGGCTCACGACGCGCGCGAGGACGCCCGGGCGTCCGCGAACGCCCTGATTGCGATACTGCGCCACGTCGCGACCCAGCGCGTGTTCTGGTCGCTCGACGGCTTGCTTGAAGAGGCGAGTGGGGGCACCACGCTCGAGCCGCGGGGGCCATCGCACCTGCGCACGCGACGCTTCCTACGCAGCGCGCTGCCACCTGAGCACATCGCACGTCACCTCCAGCCCCTTCTCGAGCCAGTGGCCGGGGGCAGCGAGGCAGCTGAGCGATGGCTGGACACGGCGGCCGAGTGCGCGCAGTTGCGCTGCCCCTACCTGCGCGACGAGGCCCGGGTGGCGGCGTCGGCCAACGGAGCCGTGCTCTTGCGTCCGCTGATGGATGACCTGCCCCACCTCGGCGAGCCGGGCCAGGCGGGCACACTCCTTGGAGCGGTCCGCGAGCTGCTCGTGGGCTCGGACCCGACCAGGCCTACCTTGCCGGCGGCTCGCGCACTGCGGTGGTGGAAGCCGGCTTGGGCCGCGATTGCCAAGAGCACGCCGTGTGACCGGTCCGACGCCGACACGTCCTGTCCGTCGTGTCAGGAAGGCGCGCCATGCCCGCGCGATGTCGTGTTCCTGGCGCTGGCTGAGATCGTTACTTTGGGAGGTCGCGGCGTGATGGACAACGGCCGGGTCCGGGACCTGCTGTTCTCGTCGAAGAGTTCCTACCTGAATCTTTGGCGAACGAGCCACCCCGACGTGCTGGGCTACGCGCTGTGGCGCGTCGCTCGGTTCCAGTTCGGCGCTGAGCATGACGAGGCGGCCTTCATGGCCGTGGATTTGGGCATCTCGCTGGGCGTCCACCGCATCGACCCGCGCTTGGTCGAGCTGGCCTGCGAGCGCTTGGTCGGAAACGGTGACCCGGACGAGGCGTTCCGAGTCGCCGCCGTGGTGCTCGCGCAGCGGACGACTGATCCGGCCTACGCGGACCTGGACGAGTGGGTCATGTTCACCCAGAACGCGCTCTACGCCCAGCAGGCGAAGCCCCGCAAGGCGATCACTCACCCGCGCCGCGCCCGGCCCGATGGTCACGTGAACCCGAGGCAGTACAGCTGATGCGCGCGGTCGACTCCTGGCGAGGAAGTTGCGACGACCACGTACACCAGTTGGCGATCGATGTCTGCCACTCTGGATCCACCAGCATCTGGCCGAACTCCGCGGGGCCAGTCACCGTACGCGGCTGGCGGATCACAATCACAGGAGGCTAGATGCCGTTCGACGAGTCCATGTTGTCGCGAGAGCAGCGGAGGATCGCTGACCACGACACCACCAAGCACGGGCGGGTACAGGCCGGCCCCGGCACCGGGAAGTCCCTGACCGCGATCGCGCTGTTGGGCAAGCTCCATGAGCAAGGGGTGCGAGCGAAGATGCTGACGTTCACTCGCGCTGCAACTGCGGAGTTCGCCGGAACGCTCGCCGTGCACGGGCTTGACGACGTCGTCAACGAGCCCGCGACCGTCGCGTCCTACGCCCTCACGTGGCTGCTCGACCTCGGCAGTCGCGCCCTTCCGGCGCCGATCCGCATCGCCGACAGCTGGGAGGAGACTGAGCTGATTCACGAGCACCAGGCTCATCTTCTCCGCGACCTTGGCCACAGGGGCCTCAGAGTGAAGAGGGTCAAGGACCTTGAGCGGGAGATGGCCGCTCAGTGGCAGGACCTCTACGGCAAGGCGACGCCGTTCGCGACGATCGATCCGGTGCTTCGGGATCACTACATGGGTCTCTGGGACGAGCACCGTCGGCGATTCGGCTACACCCTGCTCGCGGAGCTCTCGTTCCGAGCAAAGGAGGCGATCGAGGACCTCGGAGGCGACGTGGAACCCGACGTGGATCTCCTCATCGTCGACGAGTTCCAGGACCTCAACGCGGCCGACGTCGCCTTCGTTGAGGCCCTTGCCTCGAAGGGTGTTCGAGTCATGGCCATCGGCGATGAGGACCAGTCGATCTACGGGTGGCGCTATGCGGACCCCGCGGGCATCCGGGATTTCGACAGTCGGTTTGCTGGCTGTGAGGACTACACCTTGACCGAAACCCGACGGTTCGGAGCGAACATCGTTGCAGTCGCGGGATCAGTGATCGGTGCGGCCCCAGATCGCACTGCTCGACCTCCGCTCAGCGCTGCTGCCGGCGCGGTGCCGGGGACCTTCGCCTATTTGCGCTTCAAGAACGGAGACGCTGAAGCCGCCGCCGTGGCCCAGATCGCGGCCTCCCGCCTAGAGGAAGAGCCCAGCGCGAAGGTGGCGGTGTTGGTGCGCACCCAGGCGGACATCTGGGCCGAGGTGCTGCGCCCCTACTTCGAAGCTCAAGGGTTGACTCTGGCCAACGTGGAGTGGGTCAAGGCCGCACTGGCTTCATCGCGCCTTCGAGCAGTGACCGCACTGGGCCAGTTGGCATGCAACTCGAACGACGCCCTCGCGTGGTGGGCGCTCGTCGGACCCGTGACCGGAACGAATGTGGAGGTGGCTGAAGCGGCCTATGACCAGTGTGGCCCGTCGGAAGGTTTCGCTGAGTCTCTAAGGCGTCTGCGTGACGCAGGCTTCCCCGGCGTGGGTCCTCGAATCGGGCGCGGCGCTGCCAGCACTATGGAGGTCGTTGAGCGCCGACTCGCGACGGCCCACGATGACATCGAAGCCTGGCGTCTCAGCCACCCTGGCGCCTCGTGGACGGACTGGGTGCTGGAAGAGGCAAGTACGGGCGCGTGGCTCACTGAGCTGGGCATCCCTGCGCTGAGCGATGAAGCGGTGCGCCTTCTGGAGTTGGTGCGACCAGTCATCGAACCAGAGGTACCCCTGACACGCTTCCTCTCTCAGCTTGAGCCGAAGGGGGCTGACGAGGCCCTCAAGGAGGCCGAAGGCGTGCGGCTGATGACGATGGCGAAGTCCAAGGGTCTCACCTTCGACACCGCGATCGTCGTAGGCGTCGAGAACGAGCAGATGCCGTTCCATGATGCGGATGTCAACGAAGAGCGTCGTCTGTTGTACGTTGCGCTCACTCGTGCGAAGACCCAGTGCTACGCGACGATGGCCACGAAGAGGAAGCATCCCACGTCTCGAATCGGAACCGGCGACGAGAACACCAAGCGCGAACGGTGCCGCTTCCTCGTCGGTATCGCCGGAGTGAACCTCGAGGTCGGAGAGCAGTACATGCGTGACCACTTCGCTTGACGAGCGTGTGCGTCCATGATCATGACGAGCGACGCCTCTCCGGCGCCGCCGATGTCGCGGGTGATGCACCAAGGTCGTTGACCTCGTAGTGTCGGAGTATGGTCGGACTCTCTCGGCGACGCACCCCCGAGGCGTCAGCCCCTGAAGTCCCCGCGCGCGCGGAGGTGCGCGACCTCTGCGTGGCGGCGTGCCCGTACTGCGGGGTTGAGCTGAAGAAGGTCCCCGGGGCGGCGACGCGATGCCCTGACTGCCACCAGACGATGTACGTGCGCACCGACAAGCGCGACCAGACACGACGCGTGGTCACCGAGGAGCAAGCTGCTCGGATCGATGACGCCCACGAGGTGATGGCGGCGGGCGACCTCGCGCGGTACGACCGCCGCGTCCGCGAGACCACTGATCGCCTGCGCGTTCGATTCGGCTACGAACCGGCCTATCGCGACGTGCGCTGGTCGATGCTCAACGAGGACCAGCTCACGCACCAGGCAAGGCGCGACTACGGCCTCTACCGGAACACGCAGTGGAAGATGATGGAGGAGCTCGACCGCAGCGGGCCGGGCAAGCAACGACAAGCTCTCGAGTTCGCGCTGAACATCTTCTACATGGATCAGTGCGAGCCCAACAACCTCGGGGGCCTGGCGAATGCGGAGAAGTTCGGCGCGCGACCTTGGGGGCCGGCCCCGAAGCTCGAGCGGGGCTCGCTGACGGAGTGGATCCGCGGTCGCTGCGAGAAGCTGGGCATCACGGCCGAGCAGGCGGCGCGGGACTACGAGCCGGCAGCCGAGCGCCTGAAGATGGCGCTCAAGATACCCCAGCAGTGGGCAGCCATCTGGCCGCAGTGCCTGTGACGTGTGCGGGGGCACCAGGGCGACGCGCGGGGCGCGGAAGTCACGCACGGCTGCCAGGCAAGGACCTTTGCGAGTCGGTCACATGTGGCCGGTACGGTCCGTCGCGTGACAGATTGCGTCAGGGCCTACGCCGCCACTTCAGCGGCGGCGTTCGCACGCCAACTTCGGAGCGAGCTGCGGGGGTGGATGCCCTCGCTGAGCCCGGAGGAGCTGGGGCGATGGGCGGCGGAGCTGGTCGTGTCCGCAGCGCCAGCGCCTCGGGCTGTCCAGCGAGAGCGTGGGGGCGCGCGGGGAGCCGGCATCTAGCACCGCGCGCCTCGCGCGCGGGCGTGAGGCAGGGCGCTTCTACGATCGGAGTGTGCCTTGGACGGAGAAGCCCTTCACCCGCAACCCCGCGACCTGTTCAGCTTGCGGAGCACGGGTGGAGAAGGGCGCGCGGGGCTGGGCCAATGCCGAGGCGCCCAAAGGGCATCGGGTGCGCTGTCTGGACTGTGGCCCGCCTGACGCGCCCGCCGCACACATCGATCCGGTCGCCGGGTCGTCGGCGCTGCGTCTCGACGCTCACCACCGCGGCAACAACTACCTCAAGGGAGCCCAGGGCGAGTACCTGATGGGCACCTACCTCGTAGCGGAGTTGGTAGCGGGTGCGCGGGTCTTGACCGACAGGAAGGTCCCCGGAGACTCCCCAGCCAACGTAGACCACTTGGTCGTGGCGCCTTCGGGCGTGTGGGTCATCGACTCGAAGAAGTGGGCGGGCGAGATCCAGTACCGGAGTCCGAGGATGCCGAGCACCGACCCGCGGCGCTACCTCAGCATCGACGGGGTCGACCGGACCGACGACATCGCGAAGATCTACCGACTGGTGATCCCCATTGCTCAGGTCATCGGGGACCCTACGGTGCCAAGGTATCCCGTCATGGCGTTCATCGAGCCAACGTGGGGGCTACGCGAGAGCGTGCACTTCAGAAGGGGCAAGGGTCCCTACGAGCACGACGGGGTACTCCTGTCGGGAGGTCACGGGATCATCCGGAAGATCAACGAGCCCGGGCCCCTGTCGCGTGAGCGCGTGGAGGAGCTGTTCGCGAAGCTCGACGCCGCGATGCCGCCGCGGTAGGTCCCTTACGTCAGGAGCTACCAGTCGGTGCAGCCGCCCTGAATGGAGATCGTGACACCCTCCCGAGTGCCACGCCTCGCCATTGGCACGACGCGAAGTCAGCTACGGGCTAGGTTGCCCGTGTGGGCAGCAGCGACTCCGATCTTCCCGACGACAGCGACCTGCCCTATCTCGACCTTGCCGCAGTAATCGCGGCCTCGGGCACGGACCACGATGTCCACGAATCACAGGAGCGGCTAGCTGAGCGCTATGGCGCGCTCGTTGGCTTCGTGATGACGGAGCGGGGACTCGGGTCCTTGAGCGCCTTCATCGGCGACGTGCTGCGCAATCCGGAGGCTGTACCAGCGGAGGGTCGGTCTCTGTGGGACTTCTTCGTACCGGCATTCGTGGACCCGGACGGAGAACTCTCTGGCCCGACGCCGGATGACTTTGGTTGCCCAGAAGGAGTTGGCGTCGAGGATTGGTTCGTGGTACGCCTCGAGCAGTTATTGAGCCAGGTCTACCGAGACAACCCAGGACTCCTCAGTATGCGAGGCGGCGCGCCAGATCCAAGGTGAACGTCCGAACGCGCCCGGCGTCCCACCTAACGGACATCGAAAGGTCTCTCCACGCAGGCGCTTCGTTCGAGATTAGGATGCACCACACTAGGGCGATCTCGTCTGCGTCAAGATCGGCGAAGGCCTCAAGGTTGCTCGATTGGATGAGAGACCTCGCGTCAGCCCAGAATCTCTGATGCTCCCGTCGTAGTTGATCAAGCGGCGGCCAATCCACTGCACACGATGGTGAGCAGAGTGAATCGGATGTCACGGAAGCCCATTGCACGCGAGTCCAGACCGGTTCGGACAACATGGTGACCTCAGTCTTGGAGTTCTTCGCGAAGCTGGTCGAGGGAGGTCACGTCCAGATCAGCGGTCCGCCAACTCTCGGTGAAACCGCTGAACTTGCCGGTGGTCTTCTCGTCAGCGCGGGCGATGCCTCGCGTTCGCAGCGAGCGCAGGAGACTCTGCTCCATCGCTCTCGCCTCCTCACCCGGCATCGGCCCCTCGAGGTCGAGGAGAACCCACCCGGCGCGTTCGTGCTGAGACCGACGGGTCTTGGGCACATTCGTGATGCCGATCTGGCGAAGCCCCCAGCCGTCGTGGCCCATTAGGTAGAGCCACGCGGGCTTGCCGACGCTGAACCCGTAGTCAGCGCAGGTAGGACAGCCGGACCCGCGCGTGCGAGTGGCGACCGTCGCTTGCCACTCGTGCCCTTCGACGCAGCGCCAACGAAAGTGCTGACCGCTGGAGACGGTAACCGTGGTTGGGTCGCCACTCACCATCTCCGCCGCGAGGTCCGGGCGCAGTGTGGCCAAGTCGTTGTAGCCCGCGAGTACCTGCTGACCCGCACAGGTAGGACAGCCGGACCCGCGACTGCGGTTGAACACCACGGCCTCCCACTCGTGGCCCTCGGCGCAGCGCCAACGACGCATCTTCTCCGAACCGGCGGTGACCGTGGTCGGATCCCACCCGTCAGCCTGGGCCGCCAGGTCGGGGTCCGTGGTCGCCAAGTCGTTATAGCCCGCGAGGACCACCTTGTTGGCGCAGACCGGGCACCCACGCCCGGCCCTGCGGCTGTAGATGGTGGCGGTCCAGCGGTGCCCCCGCTCGCACCGCCACGGCTGGTTCTGGTCCTTGCCCCCTCGCACCGTGGTCGGATCCCACCCGTCAGCCTGGGCCGCCAGGTCGGGGTCCGTGGTCGCCAAGTCGTTGTAGCCCGCGAGGACCTTGACTCCGGCGCAGTACGGGCAGCCCTTGCCCTTCGCGCGCTCGGAGCCGCTCGCGATCCAGTTGTGGCCCCACGAGCAGCGCCAGGCGAGGCGCTTGCGGGTTCCGGCGGTGACCGTGGTCGGATCCCACCCGTCAGCCTGGGCCGCCAGGTCGGGGTCCGTGGTCGCCAAGTCGTTGTAGCCGACAAGCACCCGCTGATTCGCGCAGATCGGACATCCCGCACCACGGGAGCGGTTGAACACCACGGCGTTCCACACGTGGCCCTTGGCGCACTGCCACGCCACCCGGCGGTGGCTGCCGGCTACGACGGTCGTCGGATTCCACCCGTGGGCCTCGCCCGCGATCTTTGGGTGGGTAGTCGCGAGGTCGTTCTCGCCGATCACGACCGTGCGTCCCGCGCAGACGGGGCAGCCCTCGCCGCGCACCCGCCCGGCCACCGGTGCCTCCCACTCGTGGCCCTTCGCGCAACGCCACAGGAGACGCTGCCCGCTGCCGGCCGTCACAGCCCGGCCACCGTCTCCCACGACCTCCTTCGCCAGCTCCTCGTGCGTCGTCGCCAGGTCGTTGTAGCCGACAAGCACCCGCCGGCCAGCGCAGATCGGACAGCCTGTCCCGTTGCTGCGGTTGGCGACGCTCGCCTCGTAGCGGTGCCCCCGCGGACAGATCCAGGGAACCTTGCGATTGACCCCGGCGGTCACGGTGCGGGGGTCCCAGCCATCAGCTTCGGCAGCGAGTTCGCTGTGCGACTCTGAAAGTGGTGGCAACGACGTGGGTCGCCCCGGGCGCTTCCTTGACTGCTCGGGACCCGTCACGGCCCGAGCGTAGATGGCTACTGACTGGCTCCACACCGGGGAGCATTGATCAGCACGAGCATCCACCCGCTGGCCGGGGCCCTGGGGGAAGATGGGCCAGCGGTTGCCCGGGTCAGAGAGCCTGAACTCGGGTCCGCACGGTGTCGGACCCGATTTCGCACCTACCTCTATTTTCGCGCACCAACCATAGTGCCTTAAAGCCGAACTGGTTTGTGGAGGTGCTGGGAATCGAACCCAGGTCCGTCAGCCTCTAGATGAACATTCTCCGAGCGCAGCCGACAGGAGATTGTCGGGAGGGCTAGTGCTGTCGGCACCGATGGCCCTCCGTAGTCAACTAGATTGTCCCGCCCAGACCGTTGACGTGTCGCGGCGGTAAGTCCCACTTCATGACGCCCGTGAACTGCACCGTGGGACTGGGTGCAGGCGGACGTTGCTACCTAAGCAGCAAACGACAAGGCAGGCTTGGCGTTTATTTTTGGTTCCGGCTCTTTAACGTGGCTCCGGACACCACGGCTCGCTTCTTTCACCAGGACGACCAACGTCGAGACCAATCACCCCCTCGAATTCACGACCGATCTGGCCGCAGCGACAGTGTACCGTTCTCGCCGTCTACGCGTACTTCTCCAGGTGACGGGCGGCGCGGGCCATGTCGCGCTGTGCGTCACGCGCGGCGATGGCCTGGCGCCGGTCGTAGAGCTTGCGGCCTCGCGCGAGGGCGATCTCGATCTTGGCGCGTCCGTCCTTGAAGTAGAGGCGTAGCGGCACGATGGTCAGGGGCTGGGTCTGGGTCTGTTCGGCGAAGTGGGCGATCTGGTGGTGGTGCGCCAGCAGCTTGCGCCGCCGGTCGGGGTCGTGGCTGCCGAACCCGACCGCGTAGTGCCAGGGCGGGATGTGCGTCGAGAAGAGCCACATCTCGCCGTCCTCGACGCGACAGTATCCATCGGTGATCTGGGCGGTGCCGCCACGTAGCGACTTCACCTCCGAGCCGGTCAAGACGATGCCACACTCGAGGGTCTCGACGATGTCGTAGTCATGGCGCGCGCGTCGATTCGTCGCGACCACGCGGTCGCCGCCGTCGGCCGCGGCCTTGGCCGCGGCACGGCGCTGCTGCATCTGCTTCGCTCGGGCCACGTGACGAGCGTAGTGACATCGGTGGGGCGCTGGCTAGGGTGGGCGGGTGCTGTACCTGAGCGCGCGACAGCGTGAGGCGATGATCGCGACGTGCGTGCGTGCGCTGCCCGACGAGGGGTGCGGACTGCTGGTGGGGCGCGGCGAGCGGGTCGAGGACGTGGTGGCCAGCCCCAACGTGGCCGCATCGGCGCGGGTCTACGAGATCGACAGCCGGGTGCTGCTGGCGACGGACCGGCGTTGTGAACGCGAGGGATCGGACTTGATGGGCGTGTTCCATTCCCACACCCACAGCGAGGCGTACCCGAGTCCGACGGACGTGGCCCAGGCCCCCGACCCCGCGTGGCACTACGTGCTCGTGTCGCTGCGTGACGCGATCACCGTCGTGCGAAGCTACCGGATCGTCGAGGGGCGGGTGGACGAGGAGGAGGTGGTTGTCGAGCGTGCGGCTGACGGACCGGAGACCGGGACCGAGCGACGACTAGCGTGAGCGTCGAGGGGAGGTGAGCGTGAACCAGTCCTATCCGGTCGTCGTCGACGTGGCGCTGCTCGCTCTGCACCTCTATCTCGGCCTCATGATCGTCGCGCACGGCTACCGCAAGTTCTTCGTTGGTGGGCGTCTCGCGGGCACGGCGGGCTGGTTCGAGTCGATCGGCGTGCGTCCCGGGCGCATCAACGCGCTGGCGGCGGCGTCGACCGAGGTGGGGGCGGGGATCCTGCTCACCCTCGGGCTGCTCACGCCACTGGCCGCAGCGGGGCTGATCTCGCTGATGGTGGTGGCGATCGTGACCGTGCACCGCAAGAACGGTTTCTTCATCTTCAACAAGGGCGAGGGGATCGAGTACACGCTCGGTCTGGCGGTCGCGGCCCTGGTGCTCGGCACGCTGGGTTCGGGCCGTTACTCGCTGGATCACCTGTGGCACCCACTGCACTGGTCGACGACGACGGACTTCGTCGTCACCCTGGTCCTCGGCGTCGGGGGTGCCCTGGTACAGCTGGCGGCCTTCTACCGCCCGTCGCGCGCCGCCTGAGCCATCCGGCAGTCCTGTGATGATGGACGGTCCGGTCACACTCGCGGACGCGGGCGCTAAATTCGACCGCGTAGGTCAGGTATCACCTCACGCGAAGGAGCCTCATGGCGGCGACGGTACGACTTCCCACTGTTCTGCGACCGGCTGCGGGCGGCGCGACGACGCTGACCGTCGAGGGGGCGACGATCGGCGAGGTGCTCATCTCTCTCACCACGAACTACCCGGCGATGCGCGGCCAGTTGCTCAATGACGACGGAACGCTGCACCGCTTCCTCAACGTCTACGTGAACGACGATGACGTGCGCTACCTCGGAGGCGTCGACGCCCCCGTGGGGGACGCCGACGAGATCACGCTGTTACCCGCCGTGGCCGGCGGGTCCCTGGGATGACGCGCTACGCCTCGGTGCTCGACCTGATCGGGTCGACCCCGATCATCGACGTGAGTGCCCTGTCGCCCAAGGCCAACGTTGCCATCCTCACCAAGCTCGAGGGACGCAACCCCGCGGGATCGGTGAAGGACCGCGTGGCTCTGTCGCTGGTGGACGCAGCGGAGCGTGACGGCCGCCTGGTTCGCGGCCGCCCCGGCCAGACGCTGATCGAGCCATCCTCGGGCAACACGGGTATCGCTCTGGCCATGGTCTGCCGCCTGCGCGGCTACGAGTTGACGGTGGTACTGCCCACCAACGTGTCGCCCGAGCGACGCCAACTCCTGTTGGCCTGGGGTGCGCGCATCATCGACTCGCCCGGTGCGGAGGGATCCAACGGTGCGGTGCGCCTGGCGCGTCGCCTCGCCGACGAGCACCCCGAGTGGGTCTTCCTCTACCAGTACGCGAATCCGGCGAACCCCGCCGCGCACTACGCCACCACGGGTCCCGAGATACTGGCCGACGTGCCCGAGGTGACCCACTTCGTGGCCGGGCTGGGCACGTCGGGCACCCTCATGGGGGTGGGCCACTACCTGAAGGAGCACCGACCCTCGGTACAGGTGTGGGCGGTCGAGCCGCCGAGCGGGGAGTTGGTGGACGGCTTGCGCAGCCTGGACGACGGCTACATCCCACCGATCTTCCTCGATCAGGGCGGCGCGACGCTACTGGACCGCAAGGTGGTGGTGCGCCCGCGCGACTCCATCGAGTGGACGCGGCGTCTCACGGAGGTGGGACTGTTCGTGGGGCTGTCAGCCGGTGCGACGATGGCCGGGGCGATCAAGTGTGCGGCGGAGATCCCCGACGACCAGAGCGCCACGATCGTCACCATCGCCAGCGACGACGGCTGGAAGTACCTGTCGACGGGGGCGTGGAGCGACGACGTGGACACGGTCGTGGAGCGCGCCCGGCACACCATCTACTTCTAGGTCCGCCGTCGCGCGGTCGTCCGCTACGGTGGGTCCGACCAAGGAGCACCATGACGACCACGCGCGCCGACGGGCGTACGCCCGAGCAGGCTCGGGACCTGCGCTTCGAGCGCGACTTCACCGAGATGGCCGACGGATCGGTGCTAGTGAGCGTGGGGCGCACCCGCGTCCTGTGCACGGCGTCGGTCGAGAGCGACGTGCCGCGCTGGTTGCGAGGATCGGGCCGTGGGTGGGTGACCGCCGAGTACTCGATGCTGCCGGGCTCGACCAGTGACCGCGCCCATCGCGAGGCCGCACGGGGCAAGCAGTCCGGCCGCACCCAGGAGATCCAGCGGCTCATCGGACGATCGCTGCGCGCGGTGACGCGACTCGAGGCGATGGCCGACCTGCAGATCACGGTCGACTGCGACGTGCTGCAGGCCGACGGCGGGACGCGCACGGCCGCTATCTGTGGGGGCTACGTCGCGCTGCACGACGCCGTGACGCGTCTGGTGCAGGCGGGCCGTCTCGCCGAGCACGTGTTGGCGGACCTGGTTGGCGCGGTGTCGGTGGGCGTGGTGGACGGCGTCGCGATGCTGGACCTGCCCTACGAGGAGGACTCGCGTGCCGACACCGACATGAACGTGGTCATGACCGGACGCGGGGACTTCGTCGAGGTTCAGGGAACGGCGGAGCACGTTGCCTTCTCTCGCGCCCAGCTCGATCGGCTCCTCGACTTGGCGGCGGCCGGCATCGCGCGCATCCACGACGCCCAGCGGGCCGTCCTGGCGACGCCGCCACTGTCACGAGGGTGAGAACGTTCGTCCTGGCGACGGCCAACCCCCACAAGGCCGTCGAGCTGCGAGCGGTGCTGGAGGGCCTCGGCGTGACGGTGCTGGCCCGCCCGCGCGACGTGGCGGAGGTGGACGAGACCAGCGACACTCTTGAGGGCAACGCCCTGCTCAAGGCGCGAGCGCTCGTCGAGGCCACGGGAGTGGCCGCGCTGGCGGACGACACGGGACTGTTCGTCGACGCGCTCGAGGGCCGGCCGGGGGTTCGCAGCGCGCGTTACGCGGGGGAGGGAGCGAGCGACGCCGACAACGTCGAGCTCTTGTTGAGCGAGTTGGTGAACGTGCACCTCGACGAGCGTGGTGCGCGCTTCGTCACGGTGATCGCCGTGGCTTACCCCGACGGATCCTCGACGGTGGTGCGCGGCGAACTCGAGGGGGTCATCGATCACCACCCGCGCGGCAGCCACGGCTTCGGCTACGACCCCGTCTTCGTTCCTCGCGGCTCGGGCGGCCGCACGTTGGCCCAGATGGACCCGGAGGAGAAGAACACGATCTCGCACCGCTCGCGCGCGGTGCGCAACCTGGTCGCGGCTCTCAGCAACTCGTAGCGCGAGCGCGCCGCCACCCGTAGGCTGGCGTCGTGAGCGACCGCGAAGTGCCGATGTTCCCGCTCGGGATGGTGGTCTTTCCGCACCAGGTCGTTGGGCTCGTGGTCTTCGAAGAGCGCTACCAGCAGTTGCTCGACGACCTCGACGACACGCAGCGATTCGCCACGTGTCTGATCGCGCGCGGCTGCGAGGTGGGCGGCGGTGATCAGCGTCACTCGGTTGGCACGATGCTGCAGATCGTCGGTCGCTCGAGCACCGCGCGCGGCCAGACCCTCCTCATGGTCGAGGGCCGCGAGTGTCTCGAGATCACGCGCTGGCTGGACGACGCGCCCTACCCTCGGGCAATGGTGCGCGAGCGTCACTGCGATGACGGCGAGGTGGACGCGACGCTGCTGCGCTCGACGGCCGCGGCGGTGCGCGCGTTGCGCGCTCTGCAGAGCGAGGTGCACGCCGACGAGTGCCTACAGTCCAACTGCCCGATGGCCGCCGATCCGCTGGTGCGCACGTGGCAGTTGTGCGCGCTCACGCCGATGTCGACCTTCGACCAGTTCAAGGTGCTGTCGCGGCGCGATCCCAACGAGCGCCTGGCGCTGGTCAACGAGATCTGCTGCGAGCGCTACGGCGACTATCAGCGCATGCTCGCGCTGGACGCCACGCCGCGCTGATCAGCGCAGGTCGAGGAGATCGACGACGAAGATCAGGGTCTCGCCTGGGGCGATCACGCCGCCGGCGCCCCGGTCGCCGTACCCGAGGTGGGGCGGGATGACGAGCCGTCGGCGCCCCCCGACGCGCATGCCGACCACTCCCCGGTCCCACCCGGCGATGACGCTTCCGGCGCCCAGCGCGAAGCGGAACGGGTCGCCGCGGTCCCAGGACGAGTCGAACTCCTCGCCACTGGACGCGCTGACGCCGACGTAGTGCACGACCGCCTGGCGACCGGCCTCGGCGACCTCACCCTCGCCAATGACGAGGTCCTCGACCAGCAGGTCGACGGGTGTGGGCCCCGGGTGGGGCTCCACCAGCGGCTTGTCGGGCGCGGCCATCTCTAGCGCCGTCCGGCGCCGAGGGCGCGCACGTTGCGAGCCTCACGACCCTTGGGACCACGCGCCTCGTCGAAGCTGATGCGCTGACCCTGGGTGAGGGACTTGAAGCCGTCACCCACGATGTTCGAGAAGTGGATGAAGAGGTCGTCGCCCCGATCGTCGGTGGCGAAGCCGAAGCCTTTGGCGTCGTTGAAGAAGCTGACCACCGCGTGACCCGAGACGCCACCGGTGGCGCCGCGCGCGGGGCTGGCGGGACGGGGTGCGGTCCGGTCGGGTCGGGCACCGCGGGTGGCGCGCGGCCCGGCCGCGCGGTCGTGGCGGGGCGTCTCCTCGCGGGGGCGGGTCGCGGGGGCCGGACGGCGGCTCGCCGCTCGAGCGGGCTGCGCCGCGCGCGAGTTCGTCGCGCGAGCGCGGGGTCGGTCGTCGAGGCGCTCGGCCGCCGCGGCGTCGTCCACGGCCCCTAGGCGCAGCGCCGGCGCACTCGCGGGTGGCTCGATCGACGCGGGCAGGCCGAGCGTGCGCTGGAGTCGGCGCACGGGGCCGACCACGTCGTCACTCACCAGCGAGATGACCACGCCGGTCGCGCCGGCGCGACCGGTGCGTCCCGAGCGGTGCAGGTAGTCAGTGGTCTGGGTGGGTGGGTCGTAGTGCACCACCACCGGTAGCAGGTCGATGTGGATCCCGCGAGCGGCGACGTCCGTCGCCACCAGCGCGCGGACCTGGCCGCCCTGGACCTGGCGCAGGGCGCGCTCGCGCTGGGCCTGGGTGCGGTCACCGTGCAACGCGACCGCGGAGATCCCGCGCTCGCCCAACTGACGCACCAGGCGATCGGCGCCGTGCTTGGTCCGCGTGAAGATCAGGGCGCGCTCGTAGCGATCGACGATCTCGGCGCTCACCTGGGGGCGCTCCTCGCGGGTGACCTGCCAGAAGAAATGGTCGACGTCGCTGGGCGACTCCTCGCCCACGACGTCGTGGATCGCCGCGTCCTCGGTGAACTCGCGCACGAGGGACGCCACGTCGGGACCCATGGTGGCGGAGAACAGCATGACGTGGCGCGTGGGGTTGGTGGTCGCGACGATGCGCCGCACCGCGGGCAGGAAGCCCATGTCGGCCATGCGATCGGCCTCGTCCACCACCACGGTCGTGGTGGCGCCGAGGTCGAGAGCACCCTGAGCCAGCATGTCCTCGAGGCGTCCCGGGCAGGCGACGACCACGTCGACGCCGTAGTTGAGCGCCTTGCGCGCGACGTTGTACGAGGTGCCGCCGTAGATGCAGATGATGCGTCGGCCCCGGTCACTGGTCAGTTGGGCCAACTCGCGCTGCACCTGGGCGGCCAGCTCTCGCGTCGGCACGAGGATCAGCGCCGTGGGCTTGCGCGGCCGCGCCGTGGTCAGTCGGGCGAGCAGGGGCAGGCCGAAGGCGAGCGTCTTGCCCGAGCCCGTCGCGGCCTTGCCGACGACGTCGCGACCGGCGAGGGCGTCGGGCAGCGTCGCGGCCTGGATGGGGAAGGCCTCGGTGATGTCGCGCGCGCGCAGACGATCAACCAGGTTGGTGGGCACGCCGAGTTCGGCAAAGGACGGGGACATATGACTCCTACGAGTTGAGATGAGTCCAACTCGAAACGTCACGGTCGAATCGGTCTCCACCGCGAGGTGCGGTGACACGAGTTCCCATCCTAGCAGCGCGGTGGCCGAGTCAGTCCGTGGGGGCGATGATGGAGGCGGTGAAGGGCGGTGCCATCCGGTGACGTTCGCGGGGTGCGGGCGGAGGGACTCGAACCCACACTCCGAAGAACTGGGACCTAAACCCAGCGCGTCTGCCAATTCCGCCACGCCCGCGAAGTACCCACTGTAGGTCGTCCTACGGGGGGGCGCGGTCGGCGCACGGTAGATTGGGGCAATGATACACGCCCAGTCCGTCGAGAGTTTCGGCGCCAACGACCTCAACCAGCGCCTCCTCCGCGAGCGAATCGTCTTCCTGGGCTCTCAGGTGGACCAGACCACGGCGAATCGCATCTGCGCCGAGCTGCTCCTGCTCGAGGCGGAGGACCGCGACAAGGACATCAGCCTCTACATCAACTCCCCGGGGGGGTCGGTGACGGACGGTCTGGCGATCTACGACACGATGCAGTACGTGAACTGCGACATCCGTACGATCTGCGTGGGTATGGCCGCGTCCATGGGACAGTTCCTGCTCTGCGCCGGGGCGCCGGGCAAGCGCTTCTCGCTGCCGCACAGCCGGATCCTGATGCACCAGCCCTCGGCCGGCGGCATGCAGGGCCAGGCCTCGGACATCGCGATCCAGGCCGAGCAGATCGTCTACTTGAAGAAGATGCTGGCCGAGCGGATCGCGTTCCACACCGGCCAGCCGCTCGAGCGCATCGAGGCCGACTCGGATCGGGATCGCTGGTTCACCGCTCAAGAGGCCAAGGAGTACGGCTTCATCGACGCCGTGATCGATCGCTCGGCGTTGCGCCAAGGGGCCTAGTGGGCGAGCCGTCGCCCTCGGGCGTCGAGCGGCGCCACCTCGACGATGCACCCGTGCGCGTGGTCAGCGCCCGGGTGGGTCTCGTCACGCGCCTGCGCAACCTTCTCGAGCGTCGCGAGTTGCTGAGCGGCCTCATCAGTTCCGACATCCGGATCAAGTACAAGGGATCGGTGCTCGGACTCTTCTGGTCCATGCTGTCGCCCGCGCTGACGCTCGCGACCTACTACCTGGTCTTCTCGATCTTCCTGAAGAACGGTATCCCCAACTTCGTGATCTACCTGTTCTCGGGGCTCGTGGTGTGGAACCTCTTCCAGACTGCGGTCAACAGCGCCACGGGGGTGATCGTCGATCGCGCGGGTCTGGTGAAGAAGGTCTCGTTCCCGCGTGAGATCCTCGCTCTGGCCAACGTGGGCGCGTCGGTCATCTACTTCGCCATCCAACTGGTGGTGCTGATCGGCTTCCTGCTGCTGGTGGGACACCAGCCGGCGTGGGGCTTCCTCTGGCTGCTGCCGATCGCCTTCGCCGCGCTCTATCTCTTCACCGCCGCGGTGGCGATCGTCATGTCGGCGGTCACGGTGTACCTACGCGATATGCGCCACCTGATGGAGGTGGTCCTGCAGCTGTGGTTCTGGCTGTCGCCGGTGGTGTACTCCTACGAGAACTCCCTGGCGCCGGCGCTGCAGCATCACGGGCTGAGCGCCCTGTACTTCCTCAACCCGGTCACGCCGATCATCCTCACGTTCCAGCGGGTCTTCTACGTCGCGACGACGGTGCGATCGACCACGACGGGAGCGCCGCTGCACATCTTGCCCCAGTGGTCCCTGACCCGCTTCTTCGAGCTGGATCTCGGACTGTTGGCGGTGACGGTCGCGGTGTTCCTCCTGGCGCTGATTCTCTTCGGGCGGCTCGAGGGCAACTTCGAATCGGAGTTGTGATGGTCGACGTCGTCGACGTGTCCGCCGTCTCCAAGCAGTTCCGGATCCACCACGAGCGCCACCAGTCGTTGAAGGAGCGCCTCCTGCACCCGCGTAGCGGTACGGTCGAGGTCTTCCACGCGTTGGCCGACATCAACTTTCGCGTCGCCGAGGGCGAGACCGTGGGCATCCTCGGCCACAACGGCTCCGGCAAGTCGACACTGCTGAAGTGCATCTGCGGCGTGCTGCAGCCGACCTCGGGGCGCATCCACCTGCGCGGATCGCTCGCCGCTCTGCTCGAGCTGGGCGCCGGTTTCCAGCCCGAGCTGTCGGGCCGCGACAACATCTACCTCTACGGAGCGATGCTCGGGTTCTCGCGGCGGATGGTCGACGCCATCTTCGACGACATCGTGGCCTTCAGCGAACTCGACAACTTCATCGACACGCAGGTGAAGTTCTACTCCTCGGGCATGTACGTGCGGCTGGCCTTCGCCGTGGCGGTCAACGTCAATCCGGACATCCTGGTGGTGGACGAGGTGCTGGCGGTGGGCGACGAGCGCTTCCAGGCCAAGTGCATCGATCGCATTCGCCGATTCCAGACCGAGGGCCGATCGATCCTGCTGGTGACCCACCAGGCCGACACCGTACGGGCCATCTGTGATCGAGCGATCGTGCTGGACCGCGGTCTCATGGTCGCCGATGGTCCGGTCGCCGAGTCGCTGCGGATCTTTCGCGAGCACCTCATGGGTGACGCCGCGCGCCACGACGAGCGCGTGACCGACGTGCGCGCGACGATCGAGTCGGTGTCCACGCCGTCGGGCTCCTTCGAGGTGCGCAGCGGCGCCGCGATGCACTTCGACGTCGCGGTGTCGGCCGAGACGGCCTTCAGTGGGAACTTCGTGATGGAGGTGTTCACGCGAGCGGGTCAGCTGGTGAGTCGTAGTGACGCGCAGGGCGCGCCGATCAACCTCGTGCCGGGCGTGAACCACGTGAGCGTGGACCTCAAGGAGATCCCCCTGCTGGACGGGGTCTACGACATCAACGTCGGCGTCGTCGACCACCTGGGCTCGACGGTGATCGCCTGGCGCGAGCGCGCGGCCTCGATGCAGGTGCTCTACGACGGTCGCGAGGGCGGGGTCGTGGAACTGGGACCGGTCATTCGTCAGCTGTAGGCGTCTCGTCCTGGTCGGGGAGGCGTGCGAAGCTGCGCAGGGCGCCGAGCCGCCCGAGACGTCCGACGTCGTAGGCGTACGTGGCGCGGCGCAGCAGGCGCCGATCACCGCGAGAGTTCCCGTAGGCGAAGATGGTGGGGGGCTCGTCGTAGCCGCGCTGGTCGATCCACTCCTCGAGGCGGTGCAGCTTCTCGGCGCCGCGGCAGTTGCGCCCGAGGTACCCACCGGTGAGCCGGCCGAGGGGGTCGACCGCGAGGCGGGTGCCCAGGGCTCCCTGCGCCCCCAACTGTTCGGCGACGACCGCCACGTAGAGCTCGGGTGACGCCGACACCACGACCACGTCGTCGCCGCGCTCGCGGTGCCAAGCCAGGCGGGCCAGTGTTCGCGGCCGCCCGCGCTGGGCGACGAGATCGAGGGCGAAGGCTCGTGAGGCCTCACTCACCTCGGCGAGGTCGCGTCCCGCGAGCAGGCGCCGCCAGAGGCGCTCCTTCGCGCGATCGGCGGCGACGCCGCTGCGCAGCGCGCCGATGAGGAGCGGGCCGGCGAGGAGGGCGGCGGCGCGGTAGGTGCGCGCCGTGCCGCACAGTGTGCGCAGCCAACGAAAGACGCTGCCACCCTCGGTGAGGGTTCCATCGAGATCGAACGCCGCGACGGCGGGGCGAGGAGCCATTGACCCAGTCTTCCAGTTGGCGCGTCACCGCGATGCGATTTGCACAACGCCCGTGTGACAAATCACGCTCACTCGCTAGCATGGTTCCAGTACTGAACAGCGTAAGGAGAGCACTATGACGGTTCGTCTCGGCGACGTGGCCCCCGACTTCACGGCGGACACGACGGAGGGTCCTATCTCGTTCCACCAGTGGTTGGGCGACAGCTGGGGCATCCTGTTCTCGCACCCCAAGGACTTCACCCCGGTGTGCACCACCGAGCTCGGCGCCTTCGCCAAGCGCAAGGCGGAGTTCGACGCGCGTAACACCAAGCTGATTGGCGTGAGTGTCGACGACGTGGCCTCGCACAACGCGTGGAAGAACGACATCGCCGAGACGCAGGGGACCGCGCTGAACTTTCCCATCATCGGTGACGAGTCGCGCGCGGTGGCCACGCTCTACGACATGATCCACCCCAACGCCAGCGACACCCTGACGGTGCGCAGCGTCTTCATCATCGGGCCGGACAAGAAGGTGAAGCTGACCCTCACCTACCCGGCGTCGACGGGACGCAACATCGACGAGATCCTTCGGGTGCTCGACTCGCTGCAGCTCGTGGACCGCTTCCCCGTGGCGACGCCCGCGGACTGGAAGGAGGGTGACGACGTCATCATCGCCAACTCGGTGAGCGACGACGAGGCCGCCGTCAAGTTTCCCCAGGGCTTTCGCAAGGTGAAGGACTACCTGCGCCTGACCCCCCAGCCCACCAAGTAGCCGGCCACCCACCGCTCAACCCATCCGCCACACCCGGTGACGCTCGCGTCACCCGATCACCCGAGAGGGGCTCTTCGTGCGTGACACCTTCACTATCGCTGGTCAGGAGGTCCATCGTCTGGGCTACGGCTCGATGCGCCTGACCGGTCCGGGCATCTGGGGCTATCCGGCCGACCCCGACAACGCCGTGCGCGTGCTGCGCCGCGCGGTGGAGCTGGGCGTTGACTTCATCGACACCGCGGACTCCTACGGACCAGAAGTGGCCGAGGAGTTGATCGCACGCGCGCTGCACCCCTACGGGTCCGTGCGCGTCGCCACGAAGGCCGGACTGCTGCGCACGGGTCCCGACCAGTGGGTGCCCTGTGGGCGACCGGCCTACCTTCGCCAGCAGTGCGAGCTGTCACTGCGACGCCTGGGCGTCGAGAGCCTCGACCTGTTCCAGCTGCACCGCGTTGACCCGACCGTGCCGGCCGAGGAGCAGTACGGCCTGCTCGCCGCGCTGCTCGACGAGGGCAAGGTGCGCGCCGTCGGCCTCTCGGAGGTGAGCGTGGACCAGGTCCGCGAGGCCCGCGAGATCGTGCCGATCGCGACGGTCCAGAACCTGTACAACGTCACGAATCGGGCCAGTGAGGACGTTCTCGCCTACTGCGAGGCCGAGGGGCTCGGCTTCATTCCGTGGTTCCCGGTGGCGGCCGGCGAACTGGCGCGACCCGGCGGCGCGCTGGACGACGTGGCGTCGCGCGCCGGTGCGAGCGTGGCCCAGGTCTCCCTGGCGTGGCTCTTGGCTCGTTCGCCGGTGATGCTGCCGATCCCGGGAACCTCGTCGATCGCGCACCTGGAGGAGAACTGCGCCGCGGAGAACCTCGAGCTGGACGAGGCCGCACTCGCGGCCCTCGACGCACTCGCGGCCTAGGACGCCAGCGAGGCGCGCAGTTCGCGCTTGAGCACCTTGCCCTGGGGGTTGCGCGGGAGCGGGTCGGCGCGAAAGAAGTATCGCGTGGGCACCTCGAAGCGGGCGATCCGCGTGGCCAGGTGGCGAGCGAACTCCTCCGCGTCGACGCGCCGCCCGGGGCGCAGCACGATGACGGCGGCGACTTCCTCGCCGAGTGTGGGGTGGGGGAGACCGACGACCGCGCAGTCCGCGACGTCGGGGTGTTCGAAGAGCGCCGCCTCGACGACGATCGAGTAGACGTTCTCGCCGCCGCGAATGATCACGTCCTTCGCCCGGTCCACGATGTACAAGAAGCCCTCGTCGTCCAGGCGCGCGAGGTCCCCGGTGTGCAGCCACCCCCGGGTGAACGTGGTGGCAGTGTCCTCGGGCCGTCTCCAGTAGCCGCGAACCACGTTGGGTCCACGAACCCAGAGCTCGCCCACGACGTGCGACCCGCGGGGCCGGTCGTCGGGGGGCTCGGGACCGTCGTAGCCCTCGGGGACGATGGCCACGTCGCACACGGGCACCGGTGGGCCGCAGCTGGTGGGCCGCGCCACGTAGTCCTCCCCGGTGTTGAGGGCCAGGGCGGCGGAGGTCTCCGTGAGCCCGTACCCGTTGCCGGGCTGGGCCAGGGGGAAGGCGGCGCGGATGCGCCGCACCAGCTCGGGGGGTGCGGGGGCGCCGCCGTAGGAGACGCTGCGCACGCTCGACGTGTCGTAGCGCGCGAAGTCCGGGTGGTCGAGCAGCTGCATGACGACCGTGGGAACGCCACCGATCATCGTCAGGCGTTCACTCGCGATGAGCTCGAGGGCGCGCGTCGGGTCGAAGTGGTGCATGAGGACCAAGCGCCCGCCGGCGGCCACGTTGACCACCATGACGGCGAGGCACCCCGTGGCGTGGAAGAGGGGAATGGTGAGCAGCGCCGCATTCGGCGCGTCGGTGGGGTTCGCGGAGGGGAATCGTCGGGCGGCGCGCTGGGTGATGAAGAAGAGGTTCATCAGATTGGTGACGATGTTGCGGTGCGTGCTCACCGCGCCCTTGGGCCGCCCCGTGGTGCCCGAGGTGTAGAACATCGTGGCGTCGTCATCGGGCTCGATCGCGACCTCGGGCAGCGTCGCCTCGGCGCGAACCTCTCCGAGGAAGGTGGGGAAGTCGACGACGCGCACGCGCCCGAGCGTGGGGAGAGCCGCGCCCTCGCTCGCGTCGAGAACGACCACGGTCGTGAGATCGTCGAGGTCGTCAGCGAAGGGGAGCACGCGCTCGAGTCGTTCGGCGTCCACGAAGGCGACGGCGCTGGCGGAGTCCGTCAGGCCGTAGCGCAGCTCGTCGCCGCTCCACCAGGCATTGAGTGGCACGACCAGCGCGCCGAGCACGGCGGCGCCCCAGAACGCGCTGACCCATTCGGGGAGGTTGCGCGCGATCAGGGCGACGCGAGTGCCGCGCCCGACTCCCTCGTCGCGCAGTCGTCGCGCCAGGGTCGCGACCACGCGGTAGTGCTCGTCGAAGCTCATCCGCTGCTCGCCGTAGACGAGGAAGTCGCGCTCAGCGTGGCGCCGTGACGACTCCAGCACGTCGCGTAGGGAGCGTGGCGCGTGGCGCCAGACGGTCATCTCGACGTCGCCCACGCGGGCTCGTACGATTTCGAAGAGCTCGCCGGGGGCCGTCATTGCGGCCGTGACCTCGGCCAGCGACGCGCGGGGCTCCTCCACCTACGGCGTGGCGGGCGGCGCGAAGAGCGTCGCGCGGTAGTGCACCAGCTCCGCGATGGACTCGCGGATGTCGTCCAGCGCGCGGTGCGTGGTCGCCTTGGTGGGCATCGAGGTGAGGGCCTCGGGCTTCCAGCGTCGCGCCAGTTCCTTGAGGGTGGAGACGTCGATGTTGCGGTAGTGGAAGAACGACTCGAGGGTCGGCATGTAGCTCTGGAGGAATCGACGGTCGGTGCCGATCGAGTTGCCGCAGAGCGGCACCGTGCCGGGCTGGTCGATGTACTGGCGTAGGAAGTCCAGGGTGGCCCGCTCGGCGTCGGCGACCGTCGTGGTGGACGTCGCGATGGCCTCGAGCAGGCCGGACTTGGTGTGCATGGCGCGCACCACGTCGTTCATCTGGGCCAACTGCTCCTCGGTGGCGTGGATCACGAGGTCGGGCCCCTCGGCGACGATCGTGAGATGGTCATCGGTCACGATCGAGGCGATCTCGACGATGACGTGGCGTTCGGGATCCAACCCGGTCATCTCGAGGTCCAACCAGACGAGCACGTCACGACACTAGTGAACCCGCGCACCCGATGGCGACCACGGTAGCCTGCGGCCATGGAGATACCCACGCGAGCGCTGCACGAGGGCGCCGTGGTGCCGTCCTACGCCCACGTCGGTGACGCCGGCGCGGATCTCACGGCGCGCGAGGGGTGCGCGCTCGCGCCGCGCGGGGGCCGCGCGTTGGTGGGCACCGGCCTGAGCGTGGCCATCCCCGCGGGTTACGCGGGGCTGGTCCTGCCGCGCAGCGGTCTCGCGACCCGTCACGGCGTGACCTGCGTGAACGCGCCGGGGCTGATCGACGCGGGGTACCGGGGCGAGATCAAGGTGGCGCTGGTGAACCTCGACCCCGTCGAGGAGTACCGGGTGCGCGCCGGTGAGCGGATCGCCCAGTTGGTGATCGTGGCGGTGGCGACGGCCACCTTCACCGTCGTGGCGAGCCTGGCGGACTCCGCGCGCGCCGAGGGGGGCTTCGGCTCGAGCGGGCGCTGAGGGTCGACGAGTCCGCGGCGGTCGGCTACACTGGGGGGGACGCGGACGTAGCTCAGTTGGTAGAGCGCGACCTTGCCAAGGTCGAGGTCGCCGGTTCGAGCCCGGTCGTCCGCTCCACTGGTGGCCGCCCTCGCGTGTGCGGGCACCCGCCGCTGGCGTAGGCTGCTCGCGGGAGGTGCACATGGTCCATCCAGCGCTACAGGCGATGGTGGACGAGGCTCGCGCGCACCCGTCCGCGCCTCCGTGGACGCTCGACATGGCGACGCGACGGTCGCAGTACGATGCCCAGTCGCACGATCTGTGGCCCGAGGTGGACGAGCGGGTCAGCACGCGTGATCTCGTCGTGAGCCTGCCCGGACGCGAGTTGGCGGCCCGGCTCTACGCGCCACCGGGTGACGACGGCTCCGCCCTGGTGGTGTACTTCCACGGCGGCTCGTTCGTCATGGGCGACCTGGACAGTCACGACGCCGTGGTGCGCCGCCTGGCGAGCGACACGGCGATGCGCTACCTCGCCGTCGACTATCGACTGGCCCCCGAGCACCCCTTTCCCGCGGCGGTCGACGACGCGCTCGATACGCTGCGCTGGGCGGGCGTCCAGCGCGAGTCGTTGGGCGCGCCCGACGCCGCGCTGGTGGCGATGGGCGATTCCGCCGGCGCGACGTTGGCCACCGTGGGCGCGGCCCTGACGCGTCACGACGAGCACGCCGTGGCCGCCCAGGTCCTGCTCTACCCCACGATGGGGCCGTCGATGCTGACCGATTCGGGCCACGTGTACAACACCGGCTTCCTGTTGGATCTGGCGAGCCTGCGCTTCGACTACACCCAGTACCTCGGGGCGGGCGCCGACCCGACTGATCCCCGAGTGTCGCCGCTGCTCTTCGACGACCTCACGGGTGCGCCGCCCGCTCTCGTGGTGGTGGCGGAGTGTGACCCGCTGCGCGACGAGGCGGTGGCCTACGCCGGGCTGCTCGAGCACTTCGCGGTGCCCGTGGAGCTCCTCGAGGCCCGTGGCATGCTCCACGGCTTCCTGCGACTGGGTGGCACGGTGCCCGCGTCGCTCGACATCCTGGACGACGTGGCTCGACACCTGCGGGGGACCCTGGTCGCGCACGCGACGGTTCCGCGTCCCGGCGCCTGACGCGTCCGGCGACGGGTGCCCTCCATCGGGGGGGAATTTCTGCTAGCAATGAGGCCCTACGCCGACACCGGTGTCGAAAGTGAGGATGCATGAAGAGCAGCAAGCGAGTTCGGGGAGCGCTCGCGCTGGCCGGTGCGGCCGCGTTGGTCGCGGCCGCGAGTGGCGTCGCGGGCGCGTCGTCACTGACGGGCACGTTCAACAAGGCCGCCGCCGCGCGAGTGCCGGGCGTCTACAAGAAGATGGTGCTCCAGGTCGCCACCGACGCGACCTACGCGCCCGACGAGTACATGCACGGCAATACGATGGTGGGCTTCGACGTCGACTTGATGAAGGCGATCGCGACGACCCTCGGGTTGCGCTACAAGGAGAACAACGTCACGTTCGACAACATCATCATCGGCATCAAGGGGGGGCACTACCAGATCGGCAACTCGTCGTTCACCGACAACAAGAGCCGCGAGAAGCAGGTCAACTTCGTGGACTACTTCCAGGCTGGCGAGGGCGTGTACGCGAAGTCGTCGTCGAAGGTCGCCTTCACGGGCCTGAAGAGCTTCTGTGGTCTGACCGTCGCGGTCGAGACGGGAACCGTCGAGCAGACCGACGCCCAGAACGTGGCCAAGACCTGTCCGACCAAGAAGAAGGCCACGGTCCTGTCCTTCTCGACGCAGACCGAGGCGAACGTGGCCGTGAGCTCGGGTCACGCCCAGGTGGGCTTCCTGGACAGTCAGATCGCCGACTACGTGGTGGCGCAGTCGCACGGCGCCTTCAAGTCGATCGGCCACGCGGTGAACGTGGCGCCCTACGGCATCGCCACCCCCAAGACCCCGGCGGGCCACGGGTTGGCGCTCGCCATCGAGGCGGCCCTGCGGGTCCTCGTGGCCAACGGCACTTACCACGCCATCCTGGTGAAGTACGGCGTCCAGGCCGGTGCGATCCCGGCGTCGAAGATGGTGCTGAACGGAGCGTCGTCGTAGCCACACGCTGACGCAGTAGACGCAGTAGACGTAGTAGAAAGTCACTCATGCCGACGAACGGGGACGCCGAGTTACGGGTCGTCCCCGTTCGTCACGTAGGGCGCTGGATCGGTGCGGTGGTGGCGCTGGTGGGCGTGGCGATGCTGGTGCACACGCTGCTCTCCAAGGTGCCCACGGGGCAGGTGGCCTGTCACGTCGTGAACGGTGCACGTCGCTGTCACCCGATCGTCAACTGGCGCTTCAGCTGGAACATCGTCTTTCACTACTTCTCGACGCGCGACATCCTGAACGGGCTGGTGCTGACCCTCGAACTGACGGTGATGGCGATGGCCGTGGGCATCGTGCTCGGCGTAGTGATCGCCATCATGCGCCTGTCGCACAGCCGGCTGCTCTCGTCCGTGGCGTGGTCCTACACCTGGTTCTTCCGCGGGACGCCGGTCTACGTGCAGTTGCTGTTCTGGTTCAACATCTCGGCGCTGTACCCGTCGCTCACCCTGGGCATCCCCTTCACCTCGATCACCTTCCTGCACATCAACGCGACGGCGCTCTTCACTCCGGCCACCGCCGCGGTCGTGGCCCTGGGCCTCAACGAGGCGGCGTACATGAGCGAGATCGCGCGCTCCGGACTGATCGCGGTCGACGAGGGCCAGATCGAGGCGGCGACGTCGATCGGGATGACGCGCTCGCAGACCATGCGTCTGGTCGTGCTGCCCCAGGCGATGCGGGTCATCATCCCGCCGACGGGCAACGAGGTGATCTCGATGCTGAAGACGACCTCGCTGGCCGCCGCCATCTCGGTGGTTGAGCTGCTGGGTGCGGCGATCAACATCTACTCGGCCAACTACGAGGTCATGGCCCTGCTGATCGTCGCGAGCCTGTGGTACCTGATCGTGACCACCGTCCTCTCGACCGGTCAGTTCTACCTCGAGCGCCACTTCGCCAAGGGCTCGCTGCGCACGCCGCCGCCGACGCCCCTGGCGCGGCTGCGGGGCGATCTGGTGGGTATCGCACGCACCATTCGCGCCTCGCGGGGCCTGACGCGACGGGGAGCGACGTCGTGAGCGTCACGCCGAGCACGCCCATGGTCGAGGCCATCGGTGTCTGCAAGTCCTACGGTGGCGTCGAGGTCCTCAAGGGCGTCAACCTGACGGTGAACCGGGGGGAGGTGACCTGCCTGATCGGACCGTCGGGATCGGGCAAGAGCACGCTGCTGCGCTGCGTGAACCACCTGGAGAAGCACGACGCCGGCGAGCTGCTGGTCGACGGCAACCTCGTGGGTTACGAGGAGCGTGACGGCAAGTTGTACGAGCGCAACGACAAGCAGATCTGTCGCGAGCGCGCCCAGATCGGTATGGTATTCCAGCGGTTCAACCTCTTCGCTCACTTGACGGTGCTGGACAACGTGACGATTGGCCAGGTGAAGGTGCGCGGGATCAGCGCGGACCAGGCCGCCCGGCGCGCGCGCGAACTGCTCGAGCGCGTCGGGCTCGCCGCCAAGGAGAAGAACTACCCCAGCCAGCTGTCGGGGGGTCAGCAGCAGCGAGTGGCGATCGCACGGGCGCTCGCCATGGACCCCAAGTTGATGCTGTTCGACGAACCGACCTCGGCGCTGGACCCCGAGCTGGTCGGTGAGGTGCTCGACGTCATGAAGGACTTGGCGCAGAGCGGCATGACGATGATGGTGGTAACCCACGAGATGAACTTTGCCCGTGAGGTCGCCGACACCCTGTACTTTCTCGATCACGGCGTGATCGAGGAGTCGGGCGAGCCGCGCGAGGTACTGGCGCACCCGTCGTCGGAGCGCCTTCGCAGCTTCCTCTCGAAAGTCCTGTAGTGGTCTGGGACCTGGATCCGAGCAACGTGGGCACCGGGCTGCCTCTGGAGGGCGTGCGCGTCCTGGACTTCTCGCGCGTGCTGGCGGGGCCCCTGTGCGCGATGGTGGCGGGTGATCTCGGCGCGGACGTGATCAAGGTGGAGGGACCCGACGGCGATCCGGTGCGCTCGTTGGCGCCGCCGGTCTTCGGCGAGGACGCGACGTACTACTTGGCGGTCAATCGTCACCGGCGCAACGTGGTCGCCGACCTGCGCCGCGAGGCGGACGTGGCGGTCGTGCTCGGTCTGGTGCGCGAGGCCGACGCGGTCGTGGAGAACTTCCTGCCCAACCAGGTACGCGCGCTGGGGATCGAACGGCTGCGCGAGGCCAATCCGCAGTGCGTGTGGGTGAGCGTCACGCCGGCCACCTCGGGGGGACCAGTGGCCGCTCAGCCCTCGTTCGACCTGCTGGCCCAGGCGCGATCGGGGCTCATGGGTGTGACGGGTCGACCGGACGGGGAGCCCACCAAGGTCGGCGCTCCGCTCGCCGACGTGGTCACCGGCCTGTACGCCACGATCGGACTGCTCACCGGACTCTACGCGCGCGCCCGGGGCCACGGCGCGCGCCACTTCGAGGCGCCGCTGCTGGAGTCGACGATGAGCGCCCTGATCAATCAGGCCCAGGGCTACCTGTCCACCGGCGTCAACCCGCGCCGGCTCGGCAACGACCACCCGAGCATCGCACCGTACGGGCCGGTGACGACCGCCGACGGCTACCTGCTGCTGGCGGTGGGCACCGACGCCCAGTACGCGCGCCTCGTCGAGGTGCTGGGGGACGCCTCACTCGCGAGTCACGACGAGTGGACCACCAACGTGGCGCGCGTCGCCGATCTGGCGAACCTGCGCGGCGCGCTCGACCAGGTCTTCATTCGCCACGGGACCGATCACTGGCTCGACGTTCTCGGCGCATCGGGCGTGCCCCACGGACCGATACTGGACGTCGCTGGCGCGTTCGCTCAGCCCCAGGTGCGTGACGGGGACTTCGTCGGGACGATGTCCACGCCTCACGGTGAGACGCGCGCGATGCGTACGCCCCTACTGATTGACGGGGTGCGCCCGGCGCTGCGCCGTGGGCCGCGTCGTCTCGGCGAGGACACGGCGCAGTTCTGGCGCTAGACCCGCCGCGACGACTCAACGGCCCCGACTCGCTGGCGCGGTACCTGTTATGTTCGGGTTGTCCGGGACCATCGCCGCTGGGTGATGGGCCAGGCGGGTGCGAGTCAAGGAGTGAGAGATGTCTGACGGGATCGACAGTTCCTCCGACGTGATGGGCGAGGGTGACGCGTTTGACAGCGAGGTCGTCGGATCCGACGACACCGCCCAGAGCGACGTGATGGGCGAGAGTGACACCATTGACAGCGAGGTCGTCGGCTCCGACGACACCGCCCAGAGCGACGTGATGGGCGAGGGCGGCGACGAGGACAGCGGCGTCCTGGGGACCGGCGACTGACTCTGTCCGGGCCGGCTCACGTCGGCGCTCGGTGGGGTCTCGCGTCGCCTGTGACTCCTACCTCCTACCGCTGGCCCCGTGGCGGTCGTCCGTGGTGGAGCCACGCGCTCGCGAGTCCTGGTGCGACGGCGTTCGCTGGTGCGAGGGTGACGCGGGAGGGCGACGGATTGATCGGGCCGGCGGCCGTTTCCGGATCAGCGCGATGACTCGAAGATGGGTCCGTCGAAGGTATCGAGGGTGGTGAACGCTTCGACGCGGTGGCGCGTGAGGTGAGTGGGTCGATGGCGAGGATGGCCCAGGGCGACGATCGCGGCGACCGCGAAGGTGGCGGGAAGGTGGAGCGTGGCGCGCAACGCCACCTCGTCACGTGTGGCGACGGTGGTCATGACGCCACCGAGGTCGAAGTCGCGAGCGGCGAGCAGGATGCTCCACACGAACGGGTAGACCGACGCGCCCCCGACCATCTGGTAACGCGCGAGGTCGCGATCCGTGGCGGCGAGGGCGCCGAGGTCCGCTGCCACCACGAGGAGCGCGGGAACCTGGTCGAGGGTCTCGGGGAAGCCGTCGGGGCGCGACAGGGCGCGCGCGGCGTCGAGTTGGGCGCTGGCGGCGGCCCGCTGCTCCGCGGTGGCGAGGGGTGAGAAGGGCACGACACCGGCGAGGACGTGGCTGACGTACTCGTGCCAGCCTTCGAGGTAGTGATCACGTACGCGTCGGCGCTGGTCGGGGTCGCGCACGACGATCACGCGCCAGGCTTGGCGGTTGCCACCTGACGGGGCGAAGCGGGCGAGGTCCAGGACCGTGGCGAGGGTCTCGTCGTCGACTGGCTGGTCCGTGAACTCGCGCACGGCGCCGGTGGTGCGCAGGGCGTCGCCGAGGTCCACGAGGTCTCCGCTAGGCGTCGCGGCGCAGGAACGCGATGCTGCCCACGGTGGCCGCCACGGCGACGTAGATGACCAGGATCACGGTGGCGGTACCGGCCCCGAACATCTGGGCGGGGGGAGTCGTGGACATCATGGCGCGACCCAGCGCCGATGGCTCGTACTTGGAGAACGCGTCTTGCCAGCTTTGGGGCAGCAGGAAGACGATGATGGGCACCACCAGCAGCAGCGACGTGAAGACGGTGATGCACGCCGCGCTCTGGCGCAGGATCAGGCCGAGTGCGAAGCCCAGCAGAGCGAGCAGGGTGAGGTACACACCCGCCAGGATCACCGATCGTAGGACGGCTCCCGTGGCGAGCGACGCCGTCGGTACCACGCCAGAGAAGATGGCCTGGCCCATGAGGAAGGTGACGAAGCTCAGCACCTCGGCGACGATGAGCATCGAGACGCTGAGTACCAGAGCCTTGGCCGCCACGACGCGAAGCCGCTGGGGCACCGCGGCCAGTGTGGTGCGGATCGAACCCGACGAGTACTCGCTCGTGATGAACAGCGCACCGATGACGCCCACGGCGAACTGCGCGAAGAGCGTTCCACCAAGGCTGGTCGACACCGGGTCGAAGGTCAGTCGCGAGAGAGGATCCATCGTCGTCCAGTGCCCTCGGATGACCGAGGTGATGAGCGCACTGATGCCCAGGGTCAGGAGAGCCGTCACCACGAAGCCGAGCACGGTCGAGCGCACGCTGCGGAACTTGATCCACTCGGCGTGCGACGCCGAGGCGAGGGTCACGTCACGCGCCACGGGGCACCTCGGTGCTGGCGCTCGCGTACTGGACCGCGTCGGCCGTCAGTCCCATGAAGACCTCCTCCAGCGAGGCGCGCTGGGGAGTGAGCTCGTAGAGGGTGATCCCAGCGGCGAAGGCCGCCTCGCCCACCTCGTCCGAGGTGAGACCGCCGACGCTGAGGGCTCGGTCGTCCCGGTCGTGCACCGTGGCGTGCCGCGATCGCATGATCTCGGCGAGGCGCGCCTGGTCCGACGAGCGCACCAGCACCGTGCCCGCCACGTCGGCCGTCAGTTCGTCGACCGAGCCCTGGGCGATGAAGCGACCCCGGCCGATCACGATGATCTGGTCCGCGCTGAGGGCCATCTCGCTCATCAGGTGGGAACTGACGAACACGGTGCGGCCCTCCTTGGCCAGCGTGCGAAAGAAGTCGCGGATCCACTTGATCCCCTCGGGATCCAGCCCGTTCACCGGCTCGTCGAAGAGCAGGATCTGGGGGTCGCCGAGCAGGGCGGCCGCGATCCCCAATCGTTGGTTCATGCCCAGGGAGTAGGTGCCGACCCTCTTCGTCGCGACCGACGCGATACCGGTGAACTCGAGGACCTCGTCCACCCGTGAGGGGGCGATGTTGTTCGAGGCGGCCATCGCGAGGAGGTGGTTGCGGGCGCTGCGGCCCGGGTGGACGGCCTTGGCCTCGAGGAGCGCTCCCACCTCACGCAGCGGGTGGCGCAGCTCGCCGTAGACCCGGCCGTCAATCGTCGCGCGGCCCTTGGTCGGCCGGTCCAGGCCCAGAATCACTCGCATCGTGGTGGACTTGCCCGATCCGTTGGGACCGAGGAAGCCCGTCACTACGCCGGGTGTCACCTCGAAGTCGAGGTCGTCGACCGCCACGACGTCGCCGTAGCGCTTCGTCAGGTGCTCGATCTTTAACATGGCTGTAGCGCCGACACTACCGTGGTGGGGCGGGTGCCCACCGCGAGCCCGGTAAACGATCCTTAAGAGATTCGAGGTCGGGCGCACGCGGCGCACACGCCCGACAGGGCAACGTGATGTCGATCGAGGGTGAAGCCGTACTCGTGGCGCAAGTCCTGGGCCAGCGCGTCGAATACCGCCGACGGTACTTCGGTGGTCGCGTGGCACACGTTGCACACGAGGTGGCCGTGCACCGGCCCGGCCAGGTGGTATACGGCGGCGCCGGAGCCGAGATGGGCGTGGACGACGAGGCCCAACTCCTCGAACTCGTCGAGAATGCGGTACACCGTGGAGGCGCTGACGTCGGGGGCCATGACGTGCACGTC